>SVJO01000032.1 GCA_015068935.1 Oscillospiraceae bacterium | reverse complement strand
AGCTTTTCTGGGGAAACAGAATGGTTCAGATACCACTGTTTTAGTGATATTCCATCTTCGATAGAGTGATATTTTTGCAATCAAAAATGATATTGAAACCTTCGGTTTCAGTGATATTATATTTGTTCCTTAAACTCGCCTCAGGCGAATAACACTGCCCGAAGGGCAATACAACTTACGAAGTAAATATCACTTGTTCCGAAAGAAACAAATATAACTGAAAAAAGCACTTCATACGAAGTGCTCTTTTCTGGCACGCCCGGAGAGGTTCGAACTCCCGACGCGCAGATTCGAAGTCTGCCACTCTATCCACTGAGCTACGGGCGCTTGTTAACGTCAGCTATTTAATTCGGTTATCTGAAAACCGAAATCATTATACACTACTTAAATAAAATAATCAAGTAATAAAAGTCAAAAATTAATTTGCTTTAGAAAGTCCTCCCGCATCTGATAAATCTGAATGACTGTAACAAAATTCTATAATATCCTTTCTTGTTATTATGCCAATGAATGAACCCCAGTCATCAATCACAGGAACAAAATTCTGATTCATCGCTTTTTCAATCAAATCCCTCATGTCAGCCTGAGCATTGACAGGTCTTATTTCAAGTTTTCGCGGTATTGATGAAACAGAAGTGCTTTCTGAATTTTTTAAATTCAGAGAATGATTATTCTTCAATGCCCATAAAATATCGCCTTCTGTAATCGTTCCTTTGTATTTCCCGTCGCGCGAAAGAACAGGAATAGCAGAATATTTGTGATGCTCCATCTTTTCAAGTGTCTGGCGCAACGTAAAATCATCATAAATGTAAGCAACCTTGTTTTTAGGTATCAAAAAAAATAATATGTTCATAACGTCACCATGTCATAATAATATTTTTATATTATAATTATACCACAACAAAATAAAGAAGCAATAAATATTATATTAATTTTTAATTAAAAATATTAAAATATGTTTTTTAGGTTTGCAAAAAATATTGACAAAAATATCATAAAATAGTATAATGTACGATGTGTTAAATTGTGCTGGTGTGGCTCAGTCGGTAGAGCAGCTGATTCGTAATCAGCAGATCGTCGGTTCAAGTCCGATCACCAGCTCCACGTCGTCGCGGACTTCGCTTTGTCCGCGACGTTTTTTTGTTAACGTCGCTTTTATGCTCCGTCGCTCCTCCTTTCCCTCAAAGCCTCGCTCCTTTTATCTGCTCACTTGTAAACGCGCTCCCTTAGATAAACTTTCGCTATCGCCTTTTCGGGTTGTTTTCTCTCCTATATTCCTATACCTCCCCTCTAAACTTTATCCTCCCTTTCCTTTTTGTTTGTCGTCGCGGACTTCGCTTTGTCCGCGACGTTTTTTTGTTAACGTCGCTTTTATGCTCCGTCGCTCCTCCTTTCCCTCAAAGCCTCGCTCCTTTTATCTGCTCGCTTGTAAACGCGCTCCCTTAGATAAACTTTCGCTATCACCTTTTCGGGTTGTTTTCTCTCCTATATTCCTATACCTCCCCTCTAAACTTTATCCTCCCTTTCCTTTTTGTTTGTCGTCGCGGACTTCGCTTTGTCCGCGACGTTTTTTATTAACTTTAATTTAAATATCATGCGCTCTCCTTGACATCGTATGCTTTTATCATGTATAATATTTCTATAGAGAGAAAAGGAGACTTATTTACGATGAAAAAGATACTTTGTATAACCATGGTTTTTATACTTGCTCTGTCAATTGCAGGATGCAGTGTCGGCAAGTCAAATGCTGAAAAAACAGCAAAAAACTTTATGGATGCATTATGTGAATTTAATTTAAAGGCGGCATTTGAATATCTCGAAAACAAAGATTCTCATACACTCCCCTTTGAAACATTAGACCATCTTATGGAAACTATGCGTATTTCTATGGAGCAAGGCGAGAGTGTAGACGGAATGGATTCTTATGTTGATAAATTTCTTGTTCCGATTTATACAAAACTTGTAGAGAAACTTTCATATTCAGTTTCAGGCACAGAAAAACAGGAAGATAAATACATAGTAAACATTAATCTCGAAAGAATTAATGCTGAAAACATTACTACAAGCGAACTTAATTTCGAGGAAATCATGTCAGAGCTTGCAACTGAATTAACAGAAAACGGAACACTTAATAAAGACATGAGTCAGGAAGATTTTCTCGCTGTAATCATGGAGCATACTCCTGAAAAAATGGCACAGAAGATGCTTTCGCTTATCGAAAATGCAGGAACACAGACAATTCCTGTCAAATTAGTCATCAAAAAAACAGACGGAAAATATTTGATAACAGACGAAAGCGATATAGAAACTCTTTTAAGTTCAACCAGCTTAAATATGTAAATCATTGAACACATTATAAAAAGATGCATGAAAAACGTATTTTCATGCATCTTTTTTTGTTGAAACTTAAAATTTAAATATGTCATCGCACGGCAAAATCAATTCTTCTGCTGTCTTTATCAGCTTTTATAACTACAATTTCTACCTCGTCTCCTATTTTGAATTCCCTCAGTCCGCTTCTTCCATGAAGTGTTTTTGTTTTATCATCAAAGATATAATAGTCATCATGCATATCCGTTAGGGAAACAAATCCCTCTACTGTGTTCTCCAGTTCAACAAACATACCAAAAGACGTGATGGAAGAAATTATACCGACAAACTCCTCTCCAACAAAATTTTCCATATATTCTGCCATTAACATATCACGACAGTCGCGCTCTGCCTCCATTGCCGTAATTTCAGCGTCGGTAGCCTGTATTCCTGCTTTTTTAACAAAATCATTAAGCTCTTGGCTTTCCTGTAAAGTCTTTCCGCGCAGACTATCTTTTATTATTCTGTGAATTACAAGATCGGGATACCTTCTTATCGGCGAAGTGAAATGAGAATAGAATTTAGAGGACAAACCGAAATGTCCCATGTTTTCATGAGTATACTTAGCCTTTTGCATTGACCTGAGCATCATAGTACTTACTATGCGCTCGGCTTTAGTTCCTTTGATTTTTTGGGCAAGCTTCTGAAATTCCTTCGAATGAATTTTTCCGTTTGTCCGTTTTATGCTATATCCGAGGATTGCAATAAATTCTGAAAGCGCCGCTATTTTGTCATCATCAGGTGCTTCGTGCACACGGTACAAAAATGGTACATTCAGCCAGAACATGTGCTCTGCCACCGTTTCGTTTGCAACTATCATAAATTCTTCTATTATGTGATTTGACAGGGTTATCTCATATTTTCTGACATCTATTGGTTTGCCTTTTTCATCTAAAATGACCTTTGTCTCAGGAAAATCAAAATCCACACTTCCGCGCTTTACCCTTTTTGCATGAAGTATGCATTTAAGTTTTTCCATAAGAATCAACATATCATAAACATCAGAATATTTTTCGCATAGTTCTTTATCTCCCTCACAGATTGCTGTCACTGAAGAATATGTCATGCGTTTCTTTGAATTTATAACACTTTCTTTAATATCATACCGAACAACTTCACCCTTTTCATCTATCTCCATAAATACTGAAAGGGTGAGTCTGTCTGCATCAGGTGTAAGACTGCAAATTCCATTTGAAAGCTCCGTCGGAAGCATGGGAATAACACGGTCCGTTAAATAAACACTTGTGCCTCTTTTAAACGCCTCTTTATCAAGCAGACTTTTATATTTTACATAATGTCCTACATCGGCTATGTGAACACCGAGCAAAAAGTTCCCGTTCTCTTTCATCTCAAGGCTTACAGCATCATCTAAGTCCTTTGCGTCTTCTCCGTCTATTGTAATGATTAGTTTACTTCGCAAATCAAGTCTATCTGATAAATCACAATTTTCTACTGACTGCGATACTAAAAGAGCCTCATTTTTCACTTTTGGCGGGAACTCTGTTCTTAATCCATGTTCTTTTGCAACAGATAATATATCCATTCCCAAATCTGTTTTTTTGCCTAAAATTTCTATTACTTTCCCCTCAGGATTTTTTCTCGGATTGTCCCATCTTGTTATTTTAACTACAACCTTATCTCCGTCTTTTGCACAAAGAGAATCTTTTTCGGCAATATAAATATCGTTTCCGATTTTTTTTGAATCAGGAACTGCAAAACAGATTTTCCTTCTCTTTGTAAATTCTGCAACTACAGGCTCATCGCTTCTTGATATAATTTTCTCAACTCTTCCGCTTCTTCTGTTCCCTGATATTCCACCAAAAAGGCTCACCAAAACTATATCATGGTGAAGAGCGCAGTTTCTGTCTTCTCGGGAAATATACACATCCTCCCCGCCGTCTTCTGCAATAACAAATCCAAATCCGCGTTCGTTTGCAGTAAACTTACCGCGCACCAGGCCGAGATTTTTTAAAGCGCTGTATCTGCCTCTTTTTGTTTTGATAATTTTTCCTTCGTCTGTAAGCCTTTGTAAAATATCAGATAGCTTTCCTCTGTCACTTTCGGGAACACCTAAAATGACGGAAAGCTCCTCAAAATTCAGCGGCATTTTTGCCGCATCCTGTAAAAATCCTAAAACTTTTTCCTCTTTTGTCATTTGTAAACCTTTCAATGGTATATTTGTTTTATTATACGTCAAAAAAGCATATTATATAAGTCTCTGTTCATTTACCTCAAGGTGAAATTTAAGCCCGAGCATTTCTGCCGCTTTTCTGCAAAGTACCATGCGGTTTAAAAATATTTCAAAATAATCAAACACAGCTGAAAGCTCTGTGTCTATAGTAAGAGACAATGTCACACTTGTATGTTCAGGATTAATCTTAAGCTCTGATTTGCGAACTGAATAGTTCACCCTGTCATGAATATCAAACTTAGCAAAATCCGTGTTTCTTACACGAGTATAACATGCATCTGACTTATCAGCTAAAATAAGCGCCGCTGTAACAGGTGTGAGTGAATTTGCAGCACTTTCATCATGATTTCCTATCGCCGTAACAACTGTTGCAATGCTTTCTGCATCTACTCCCATATCCTCTAAAAGTGCAAAAGCAATCAACGCGCCATGATGTGCATGCCCTTCTCTGTTTACCATATTTCCTATATCATGAAGATATCCTGCGATTGCCGCAAGCTCGCATAACTCCTCGCTGAATCCCATAGTTTTCAAAAGATATCTCGCATTTTCAGCAACCTTTGTTACATGAGCAAAACTGTGTTCTGTATATCCCATAACGTTTAATGACTCATCGGCTTTTCTGATGTATGTTCTTATCTTCTCGTTTTTACGAATGTCATTATATTTAAGCATAATTAACCCTCTGCTTTCAAAAATCTGTTAATTGCAAAGCCCAGCGCCTCATTTTCCAGTTCGTCAGAAAGTGGACAAAGACATATTGTCTCGCCATATTTTCTTTCAAGCGCCACCTTTAAGATATAGTCTGTAAGACGCGGATTTTTAGGAAGGAGTGGTCCGTGAAGATATGTCCCAATCACGTTTTTATAAATTGCCCCCTCTGTTTTATCCTCACCATTATTTCCCTCGCCGCTCAAAATATAAGCAAACGGCCTGATGCCTTTTAGAATTGTTCTTCCGCCATGATTTTCAAAACCTGCAATCTTTATTTTTTCTCCCGTAATTTCTGTTTCAGCAATAACATTACCGATAAATCTTTCGCCGTATTCTGTCTCCATATCCAAAATTCCGACTCCCTCTACAGTCTGAGTTTTTGTCTTGAAATATTGTCCTAGCATACGGAAACCCCCGCAAAATGCAAGGAGTATTCCACCTGACTCAACGTATGCTTTTAGCTCTTCTTTCTTTTCCATAAGTTTTTTCAAGGCACTGAGCTCATCTTTTTCTCCGCCGCCGCCTAAAATCACTATGTCAAGTCCGTCAAAGCATATCTCGTCCTGTTCTTTAAAGCAAACTGTCTCAGCACTGTATCCACGCCACTTCATACGGTTTACAAGCGAGGCAATGTTTCCTTTATCGCCAAACATATTTAAAAGGTCTGAAAAGAGATGTCCTATTTTAATTTCATATTTCATTTTCCCACTCCCTCTTAAGCTCCGATAAAATTTCCTGCATTTGGAACACAACCGTATAATTAACGAGGGCATAGCAAATGTTTTCGTTTCCGTCATTTATTGCCTCTGCCGCATCTTTTAAAGCAGAGAACTTTTTCATTTTACCCTCTTCTATCCCGCCATATTTGAGGCGAAGAGCCAAGTCATCGGCCCTCATTCCGCAAAGAATATATCTTGAAACATCTGCCGTTTCCAGTTTTTCAAAATCAACATCCCATAACCATGATATGTCTTTGCCGTCTCCTGCGTTATCATTAATTCCGATTAACACTACCTTGTTAAAAGTTGAGTCTTCAAGTACTGTTGCAATGCCCTGATTAAAACCTGCAGGATTTTTTGAGAGATTTAAAATGACTTTTTTGCCTATGTTGAATTCTTCCATTCTTCCTGTCTGAGGTTTATACTGAGCTAAAACATCTCGGTAATTTTCTAATTTTCCCAATGCAAGACGAGCCGCAGAATATGAAACTGCTACGTTGTATATGTTATAAAATCCCCTGTAATTTATATCAAACTGAACTTTATTATCAAAATATGAAAGCTCAAAACGCATGCCGTTTTCAAGGCATACATTATTCACAGCAAAATGCGGCTCAGGTCTTTTAAATCCGCATTTATTGCATGCATAATCACCAAGCTGACTATAGTGATAATAATTATAATCAAGTTTATTTCCGCAAATCGGACAGAATCTTCCTTCTGATGATTCCTCCTCTGTTTTGAGTACCTTTTGGGATACGCTAAAATAATAGCACTCTCTTTTTCCCTCTCTTCCAAACTGAGCGCAAACAGGGTCATCGCCGTTTAAAATCAGTTTCGTGTAAGGTGCTAAATCAAGCGCTCTTTTCAGATAATCCACCGTTAAGTCTATTTCTCCGTAACGGTCAAGCTGGTCACGGAAAAGATTTGTGATAACTAAAATATCAGGTGAAAAGAACTTAAAAATTTTAACAGCTGATGCCTCATCTATCTCAAGACACGCATAATCAGCATCAAGCTTTCCCAAAAGGCTTGCCTTTGCCGCAAAGGCGCAGCAAACCCCATAAATCATATTCGCCCCGACATTGTTGCAAACTACGTTTTTGCCGTTTGCCTTAAGATAAGAATATATCATGTTGTTTGTTGTTGTTTTTCCATTTGTTCCGCAAACTGCAATAATATCCCCTTTAACCTGCCCAGAGAGCATTGTTAAAATGTCAGGACATATTTTAAGTGCTATTTCACCGGGTTTTGACGTTCCTTTTTTACCGACAAGCCTTCCTATACGGATAAGCAGTTTGCATACGGAAATTGCGATAACCAGCCTCAATTTTTTCATAAGGGTTCTCCTTCAAAAATATCTTTCAACTCATCTCGGCAGGTAAAATATAATACCTGCTCTGTATTTTCTTTTTTTATGTACATTGCCGCTTTTTTAGCACGGTTTGAATCAAGCTGCAAAAAAGCATCGTCTAATATGAGAAACGGAACCTTCCCATCAAAAAGTACTTTTAAAAGTCCCAAACGCAGTGACAGATATAAAACATCATACGTTCCGCCGCTTAAGTATTCTGCTGAGACGATTTCTCCGTCTGCCATTACAGTAAGTTTATAATCGTCAGAAATCCTTACATCTGAATATTTTCCGTCAGTTAAAAAGGACACTGCATCTTTTACATACTTTACAAGTTCAGGTGCAAAGCCGCTTTTTAATTCTTCATAGCTTTCCTTTATCAGCGAGAGTGCCAACTCTATAGCCTTATAAAGCCTCAAAAGCTCTTCTGTCTGCTCCTCATTTCCTGCAATCTGCGTCGCAATTTCACTATAGGTAAGCGCATCGTTTTCCTCTATAACGCGCATATTTGTTTTAGCTTCTGCAAGATTTTTTTCGCATATGAGCATCTTCTCATTTAAAAGTGAAAGTTCTTTATCTATTTCAGCTGTATTTGCCCCTTTATAATTATTGTCTTTTATGTCTGTTTCTCCTGAATCGACCTTCTGGCTCAGCTTATAAAACTCGGGCAAGATAAGCTCAAGGCTTTCTTTTATCAGTCTGTATTCAGTCTCGGCAGACTTCACTCTTTCTGCTAAAGCTTTTTTTTCTGCAATTTTATTTAAAAGGTCTACAACAGTAGCAGACTGCGTTTTTGCTAAAATATCAGCAATCTCTCTTTTGATTTCGTCTTTTTCTTTGAGCAGATTATTCTCTTGCGAAAGCTCCTGCCTTAGTTTTTCAATCTCTGCATATTTTTCATCAAGTTCATCTTTTTTATTTATTGGTTTAAATGCAAAAAACAAAACTGCTGCTGCAGGAACAGCTAAAATGCCAAATAACGGCAAAACATATATAGCTAAAATTGCCGCAAGTGTAAAGAGAATAACAGATAGCCCTGCCATAAAGGGATTTAAGGAAACCTTTTTTGCTCTTTTGATATTTATGAGCTCATTCTCCATTTTTTCTCTTTTTTCAGATAATTCTGATAGTTTTTTCTCTAAAACATCGCTTTGCGTCGAAAGCGACTCCAAAATCTGTGCTGTATCATAGGAAATTCCTGAAGGAAAACTAGTCACATCATTTTCCTGACCTGCACTTTTAAGTCTTTCATATGCATCTGAAAGCTCCTTTTCTCTTCTTTCCTTTTCCGCCTTCAGATGATTAAATCTGTCCAGAGTGCTTTTTGCTGTTAAATACTTTTCATGAATTTGTGCTGAAAGTTTCTCGCCTTGAAGCCTCTCTCTCTCAGACAGAAGTTTTTCTTTCGTTTTCTCTGCCTCGAGGACGTAGATAGCGGCATTTTTATAGTCTGCCTCAGTTTCCTCCGCTTTAAAAAGTTTCCTTTTCAATTCCTCTGTTTCAGCCTTAAGCCTTACTATTTTTCCGCCTGTTCCGCTTACGGAAATCAGTTCGGTCATCTGCTTTTCTAAGCCTAAAATCGTTTTGCGGCATGAAATATCTTCATCTCCGCTCTGATTTATGTTTGAAAGTTTTTCAAACAGCTCGTCTTTTTTCCCTCTTTCAAACGAAACCCCCAGCTGACTTATATATACTGTTTTAAAAAAACTGTCATACGGAACTGAGAAAAAATATTCACCGGGAGATTCTTTTCTTTCATCGCCTATTTCCTCCCATGTATCACCGTCTAAAAGTGTAACCTTAGCTCCTCTTGCAGTCTTTCCCATACGTCTTTTTAAGATATATTTCTTATTTTCATGCGAAAAATGAACCTCGCCTTTCATAGGCTCACCTGACCATGGAAGGTAACGTGTTCTCAGGTCATCGCGAATGCCCTTTCCCTTTTCTGTAAAATCGTAGAACATGGCAAGAATAAATGCACAAATTGTACTCTTTCCTGTCTCATTTTCTCCGCACAGAGTATTTATACCCTCTTTAAATTCTATCTCATAATTTTTAAATTTTCCAAAGTTTTCAATAACGAGCTTTTCTATAATCATTTCGTCACCTGCCGTTCATTGCATCGAGACCTATTTTAAGTGCAAGCTTAATGAGTTCTTCATCTCCGCCGTTTTCTATTTCTGAAAGTACTTTTTTTACAAAAAGCCCTTTTAGCGAAAATTCCTCAGCAAATTTTTCCAAATCCTTTTTCGGCTCTGTTCTGTCATATATTTTTACAAAAAATGCATTTAAATTGTCCTTTAAAACATCACCGCTGATTTTAATATCTGTTTCACCTTTTAATACAAATTTATATAAGTCGTTTTCATCTTTTATGCTGCCTTTAAGCATATTCGTTATTTCCTCACTGTTTTCTGCCTCTGTCACATCAATCACTGTCTCATGGAGTTTTCTTCTTGAAACGGGAACAAATTCCAGTTTAACACCTGACTTTGACACTTCCGCATAAACTGCACCTTTTTGCCCTGTCTCATCAAAGCCTCTACCCTCAGGGCACCCAGGATAAACTGCAGTGCACCGACCTGCTTTTATTACCTCATGAGTGTGAACATGACCAAGTGCCATGTAATCAATTCCGCAGTTTTCAAGCTGTGTTTTTGTAATAAGATTATAATCATTAGATGTAAAATCGCCATGCATCACCATAATATTCAGCTTATCTGGATTTTCTGCCTTAAAGCCCTCAAGGAATGATTTCCGTGCATAAGGCTCTGTAAATGAAACGCCGTAGATATCATATTCCTCTCTTTTAATGCACTCTGTTTCACCGCTGAAAATATGAACATTTTCTCCAAAATTCATAACCGAAAGATAGGATGAGGTCTTAAACGGGTCGTGATTTCCCGCACATATATAAACTTCTTTATCACTTATTTGGGCAAGTTTTTTTCTGACAAACTCAGCCGTATCCCTTGAAACATTTTCAGAATCAAATAAATCTCCGCTTATGATAAATATATCAGCATCTTTTTCTTTTGCCAAAGCAACGCATTTTGAAAAAGCACTCCGCAAATCTTCGCGTCTGCATTGTGCGGCAGAAGGACTCAGAAAAGAAAAAACAGAATCTAAATGAATATCTGCACAATGTAATATTTTAACCGACATCTACTTCCCCCCCTGTTTTATCAACTATTATTTGCCAGAAACAGCACATTACCTAAAGTTTTTCCGCAAAAGGTTTCAATGCGAAATGTTATCTGCCTTAGGAGCAGTTCTGTTTTTAAACAATCATCGCTTCTTTCCCAAATGCGGAACTCTTTTTTATATATTAAGCTTTATATCGAATTGCCTTACCGATAAATTTCCTTGTAATCTGCATATCTTTATAAACCGTTTCTCCCCCTACAATCACGCGGCAGATTCCCTCTGCCATAGACACTGCATTGTCATACGTTGCAGTATCCCTTAGATTCTCAAAATCAAATATAACCAGGTCGGCATCATAGCCCTCTTTTATGTATCCCTTGTTTTTTACGTTAAGAAAATCTGCGGTAAGACCTGTCATTTTACGGATAGCCTCTTCGAGTTTTACAATCTTCTTTTCCCTGACAAAATATGAAAGTGCACGCGGAAAGCTTGCGCAGGCGCGGGGATGTCCGTTTTCTTCAAGACTTCTCG
>SVJO01000031.1 GCA_015068935.1 Oscillospiraceae bacterium | reverse complement strand
AAAAGGCGGATATGCATGCGATGCTAACGCAAAAGTAATCAAAAAGATGATTCCGTACAAATAATTTATAATTGATTTTTTAGGAGGTTTAAAATATGGCAAGAGTTAAAGGCGGCGTAACAACCCGCAGAAGACGTAAAAGAGTATTAAAGCTCGCTAAGGGCTACAGAGGTAATAAGAGCAAAGCTTTCAGAACTGCCAAACAGGCCGTGATGAAATCACTTGTTTATGCATATGTTGGAAGAAAACAGAAGAAGAGAGATTTCAGAAGACTTTGGATTGCAAGAATTTCTGCAGAAGCAAAGATGAACGGCATCAACTATTCACAGTTCATGAACGGATTAAAGAAAGCCGGTATCGAAATGAACAGAAAGATGCTTGCTGAAATCGCTGTAAGTGATAAAGCTGGATTTGCTGCTTTAGTTGAAAAAGCAAAAGCTGCTTTAAAATAATAAAATTCAAAGCTGTATCGTAGGCTTGCCTATGATACAGCTCTTTTTTTAACTTAAATCAAAAATTTGTTTTCTGCATGTTATTTATATATTTTGTGATTTGGTGAGTCAAGAAAGGACAAGATGCCAAATCATTATAATCTGACATATATTTTATTTCCGCTTAAATCTGTATCTTCTCTGTATACTGCCGCATAGCCTACTCTGTAGCGGGCGGCAAGATATAATATATCTTCAAGGTCGTGCAGATTTACTCTTAATGAATAACTGCAGCCTCCTGACTTAATATTTGCAGGTGTCTGAGTAATCCGCACATCCCTTATCTTAGCCCGTTGCGTAAGGTTTTTGAGCCTGCTTCCTGACGTGGAAGAGGAAAAAACTATAAGTGCCGTCTCCATTTTTCTACCTCCTTTTTATTTTCTCACATTTACATTATATTCACTTTCGACGCTTTTTGATATTTTGAGCATCAGGGAAGATGTGAAACAGTAAAAAAAGGAGGATTTAAAAAACTTTTCGATAAATTTAAGAAAATATATTGAAATTATGACGGAAAATGTGTAAAATATATAGTGGTGTATGATTGGTATAATATATTTTTTGGCGGAGGGGAAATATGAGCTCACTTCATAAAGGACATAGAGAGCGGCTTAGGAAAAAGGCAATAAGAAACGGCCTTGAGAGCTTAGCTCCCCATGAGGTGCTTGAGATTTTGCTCTTTAACGCAATTCCGCGTCGTGATACAAATCCCATAGCTCATGAGCTGCTAAATAAATATAATGGAAATCTTGCCAAGGTTTTTGAAGCAGACATGGAAGAACTGAAGAAGGTTGACGGTGTCGGGGATAATGCCGCTTTTCTTATTCATATGATTCCGCAGTTTGCAAGGATTTTCAAGACAGGCCAGTGGGAAAAGAAAGTTTCTTTGGGAACACATGAAGAACTCGGTGAGTTTGCTATAGATATGTGTCTGGGACTGACTGAAGAAAACTTTTATGTGATTTGTCTTGATTCAAACAGAAAACTCAAAGCCTATGATGTTTTAGAAAAGGGAACGGCCAACGAAGTAAATATTTATATAAGAAAAATTGCAGAGTATGCAGTGAGGGAAAAAGCAGTAAATATTGTGCTTGTTCATAACCATCCCAACGGCTCTCCGCTTCCATCTGTAAATGACAAGCGGTTGACCAAAGAAATTATAAGGTCGCTTTCCGTATTTGGTTTAAATGTCATAGACCACATAGTTGTTGGCGGCAGAAACTATTATAGTATGGATGCTATGGGCGATATCGATTAAGGCGCACTATTTCGATTTGGGCTTAAAGATTAACGCTATAATATAGCCAAAGACAACAGCGGCACATATTCCGCCTGCGGCGCCTGAAACGCCCCCTGTAAATATCCCTAGGAATCCTTTTTCAGCTACTGCATCTTTAGCACCTTTTGCAAGGATATGTCCAAATCCTGTTAAAGGCACAGTTGCGCCTGCACCTGCAAATTCTGCTAAGGGCTCATAGATTCCAAAAACTGAAAGGGCTACACCTGATATAACATATAAAACAAGAATTCTGGCAGGAGTCAGTTTTGTTTTATCAATCAGAATCTGTGCAATTGCGCAAAGTGCTCCGCCAACTAAAAAAGTCCATAAATATTGCATTGTAATCATTCCTTAAAATTGTGATTGATTCTATTATTTGCAATAATAAGATATATATTCTATTAAACTTAAGGAGAGTGTGAAATGTCAGGACATTCCAAATGGTCAAATATAAAACACAAGAAGGAGAAAAGTGACGCAAAAAAAGGTAAAATTTTTACAAAACTCGGCAGAGAAATAACCGTTATTGTTAAAAATGGCGGTCCCGACCCTGAATCAAACTCAAAACTTCGAGATGTTATCGCAAAGGCTAAAGCTAACAATATGCCAAACGATAATATTGAGAGATGTATAAAAAAAGCATCAGGTGAAATGGGAGACGCAACATACGAGGAAATTACATATGAAGGTTATGGTCCAAGCGGTGTTGCAGTAATTGTTGAAACACTCACCGACAACAGAAACAGAACTGCAGGCGACGTAAGACATTATTTCGATAAATTCGGCGGAAATCTTGGTCAGACAGGCTGTGTTAGTTTTATGTTTGATACAAAGGGCGTTTTAATTATCGAAGACGAAGACGGTGTGATAGACGAAGATACAATCATGATGGAGGCATTGGAGGCAGGCGCAGAAGACATCACATTTGATGAAGGCAGCTATGAAATATTAACTGCTCCTGAAAACTTCTCTTCAGTAAGGGATGCTCTCTCGGAAGCAGGATATACATTTGCGTCTGCTGAAATTGAAAGAATTCCTCAAACAACAGTAAGCCTTACAAGTGAAGATGACATAACCTTAATGAATAAGCTGATTGACATTTTAGAAGACAATGATGACGTTCAGAACGTTTATCACAATTGGGAGATTTAACAAAAAAGTTTGTCGATTTTTTTAAAATGTGGTAGGTTATTGTTATTGACGAAAAAGAGAAACTATGCTATAATTTTATATATACGAAAAGGAGATTACATGATGACTTATACCGATGTTTTAAAAAAACATAGCTTTTTTTCATGCTTCTGCTCTGTGGAGGTTTGTTTCGGTATATGTGCATATAGAAAAACAGTATGAGAAAAGCGGACAATTTTGTCCGCTTTTATGTTTTTTTAACCTTAAATTATTAGATTTTTTAGTGGGAGTGATTTTAGTTGAAAGGGTTAAAACAGTCTGATTCCCTCAATGACAAGCTCGGCGAGGAATGTGGAGTTTTCGGTTTTTATGACAATGATGGTTTTGATGTTGCGCATATGACATATTATGCGCTTTATGCACTCCAGCACAGGGGTCAGGAAAGTGCAGGTATGGTTTTGAACAAAGACCGTGAGTTTTCTCTTTATAAAGATTCAGGGCTTGTTCCCGAGGTTTTTACAGAAAGAATTCTAAACAGTCTTGAGGGAACCATTTCCGTAGGACATGTAAGATACTCAACTAAAGGCGGAAATTACAGAGAAAATGCACAGCCTTTGGTTAACCATTATGTTAAGGGTACACTTGCTCTTGCTCATAACGGAAATCTTATTAATAGTAATATTTTGAGGGACAAGCTCAAAAAGGAAGGTGCACTCTTTCATACAACAATGGACAGTGAAGTTATCATGTATGAGATTGCACAGGCAAGAATACAGTCTAAATCTATACAGGAAGCAGTCTTAAAAACAATGGACACAATCAAAGGCTCATATTCACTTGTTATTATGAGTCCTGAAAAACTTATCGGCGCAAGAGACCCGCATGGAATAAGACCGCTCAGCATAGGAAAGATTGAAAATTCATACGTTTTAAGCTCAGAGACATGTGCTTTTGAAAATATCGGCGCAACTTATATAAGAGATGTTGAGCCTGGTGAGGTTGTATGGATTGATAAGGATGGACTTCATTCAATCAAATACGAAAATGCAGACAAAAAAGCATCAATTTGCATATTTGAGCATGTTTATTTTGCCCGCCCTGACAGTGTAATTCAGGGGGCAAGCGTCTATGAGATGCGCAAGCTCATGGGAAAACACTTAGCTAAAGATTTTCCTGTAGATGCTGACCTTGTTTGCGGCGTTCCTGACTCAGGTCTTTGTGCTGCGATAGGATATGCAGAAGAATCAGGAATACCATACGGAAAAGGATTTATAAAAAATAAATATATTGGCAGAACATTTATAAAACCGACGCAGTCGGAAAGAGAAACTGCTGTTAATATTAAGTTAAATATCCTTAAAAAGAGTGTTGAGGGAAAACGTGTTGTTGTCGTTGATGACTCAATAGTAAGGGGAACAACAAGCGCAAACATTATAAGAGATTTAAAAAAGGCAGGCGCAAAAGAGGTGCATTTCAGAATAAGTTCGCCACCGTTTTTATGGCCGTGTTATTTTGGAACAGATATTCCGTCAAGAGATTGTCTGATGGGTGTTAAGTACTCAGTTGACGAAATGTGTAAAATTATCGGAGCGGACAGTTTGGGATTTCTTTCTATGGATGCGCTCGGCGAAATTGCACAGAACCTTGATTGTGATTATTGCCATGGCTGTTTTACAGGAAAATATCCTATGGATGTTTCAGATGTTGACCATGAAACAGAGCTTGACGGTAAATACAGAAATATAAAATATGAACCAACTTTATAATAGAGGAGAATAGATATGAGTGAAGCATACAAGGCTGCCGGCGTTGACGTTGAGGCAGGTTATAAATCAGTTGACTTAATTAAAAAACACGTTAAAATGACAGAAACAGAAGGAGTCTTATCAGGTATAGGCGGATTTGGCGGACTGTTTGGAATCGGCACAGGATATAGTGACCCTGTTTTGGTTTCAGGAACAGACGGTGTAGGAACAAAGCTTAAGGTTGCATTTTTAATGGACAAGCACGACACAATAGGTCAGGACTGTGTTGCTATGTGTGTAAATGATATTGCGTGTTCAGGAGCAAAGCCTCTGTTTTTCCTTGATTACCTTGCTGTAGGGAAAAACTATCCTGAAAGAATTGCTGAAATTGTTAAAGGTGTTGCTGATGGCTGTGTTTTAGCAGGAGCTGCATTAATTGGCGGTGAAACAGCAGAGATGCCGGGATTTTATGATGTTGATGAATATGACCTTGCAGGCTTTTCTGTAGGTATTGTAGATAAAGAAAACATCATTGACGGTTCAAAAACAAAGGCTGGCGATGTGCTGGTTGGCATAGCATCATCAGGTATCCACAGTAACGGATATTCTTTGGTAAGAAAAATTTTCGGTCTTGATGAGAAAGATGCTAAAGAAACACTTATGAAAAAATATGATGAGCTTTCAGAAACACTCGGAGAAGCGCTTTTAAGACCCACTAAAATATATGTTAAGCCACTTCTTTCTGTAATTGAGAAATTTGATGTTCATGCAGTTTCCCATATAACAGGCGGCGGATTTATTGAAAATATTCCGAGAATGCTGCCCGATGGACTCGCGGCTGAAATAAAGAAGGGAACATGGGACGTGCTTCCTATATTCGAGCTTATGCAGAAGAAAGCAAACCTTTCTGAGCGCGATATGTATAATACATTCAACATGGGAATAGGTCTTGTTTTGGCAGTTGATGCAAAGTGTGCAGAAGATGTAGTAGCTCATGTTAATTCTCTTGGCGAAAAGGCTTATATTATCGGACAAGTCAAGGATAAAACAGACAGTCAGATAGACATTATTTAAGGAGTGAACACTTTGAAGAAAATTGGGGTACTCGTTTCAGGAGGAGGAACAAACCTTCAGGCCATTTTAGACGCCCAGAACAGCGGAATCATCAAAAGCGGAAAAGTTTCTGTCGTGATTTCGTCAAGTGCCAAGGCATATGCCCTGGAGCGTGCAGCAAAAGCAGGCATTCCCGGTGTATGTGTTTCGAGAAAGGACTGCGTTTCCAAAGAAGAATTTGAAGAAAGAATTTCCGGAGCCCTTTCAGAATATGAGGTTGACATAATCGTGCTTGCGGGTTTTATGCATATTTTGAGTAGCGATTTTATAGCAAAATATAAAAACAGAATGATTAATGTTCATCCGTCATTGATTCCATCGTTTTGCGGAGATGGGTTTTACGGGCTCAAGGTTCACGAAGCGGCGCTTGCCAAAGGAGTGAAGGTGACGGGTGCTACCGTTCATTTTGTAAACGAAATAACGGACGGCGGAAAAATTATTATGCAGAAGGCTGTATGCGTCAAAGAAGATGACACGCCTGAAATTTTGCAAAAGCGCGTCATGAAGGAAGCAGAGCATATTATTCTTCCTCAGGCAGTAGAGCTTTTGTGTGCAGATAAAATTTGAATTTACGAAAGGATTGGAGAATATGGCAAAAAGAGCATTACTTAGTGTGTCTGATAAGACAGGGATAGTAGAATTTGCAAAAAATCTTATTGATTTAGGTTTTGAAATAGTATCAACAGGGGGTACAAAAAAGGCATTAGAAGAAGCAGGTCTTTCAGTTATAGGTGTTTCTGAAATAACAGGTTTCCCTGAATGCTTAGACGGAAGAGTCAAGACTCTCCACCCGAAAATCCATGCAGGAATTTTAGCTATGCGTTCAAATGAGGAGCATATGGCACAGCTCTTAGAGCTTAATGTCGATACAATAGATGTTGTAGCGATTAACCTTTATCCATTCAAACAGACAATTTTAAAAGAGGGTGTAACGCTGGAGACTGCAATAGAAAATATAGATATTGGCGGTCCGACAATGATTCGTGCGGCAGCTAAAAACTATCAGGATGTTGCGGTTATAGTTGACCCTGCTGACTATGAAAAAGTTGTAAGTGAGTATAAAGCAGAAGGCTGTGTTTCAAAAGAAACAAAGTTTGATTTGGCTTATAAAGTATTTGAGCATACATCAAGTTATGACACATTAATTGCAAAATATTTAAGAGAACAGATAGGAAAAGAGCTTTTCCCGAAAGATTTAACACTCACATTTGAAAAGGTTCAGGAAATGCGATATGGTGAAAATCCGCATCAGGCGGCTGTGTTCTATAAGGAAACAGGCGCATGTGAAGGAACACTTCCTGCCGCAAAACAGCTTCACGGAAAAGAGCTTTCATATAATAACATCAATGACACAAACGGAGCTTTGGACCTTTTAAAAGAATTTGACGAACCGACAGTTGTTGCTTGTAAGCACGCCAATCCCTGCGGTGTTGGAACAGGTAAGGATATTTATGAGGCTTATATGCACGCATACGAGGGAGACCCCGTTTCAATCTTCGGAGGAATTATTGCGGCAAACCGAGAAATCGATGCAAAAACAGCGGAAGAACTCAATAAAATTTTTATTGAAATCGTTATTGCGCCCTCGTTTACAAAAGAGGCTATTGATATTTTAACACAGAAGAAAAACATCAGACTTCTTCAGCTTGACAATATTTCCAAAAAGCCTTTAAAGAATGATTTTGACATGAAGAAGGTAATGGGCGGTCTTTTAATTCAGCAGAGAGATGTTGAGCTTTATGACGATGAGAACTGGACAGTTGTGACTAAAGCCCAGCCGACTGAAAAGCAGATTGAAGATTTGAAATTTGCATGGAAGATTGTTAAACATACAAAATCAAATGCTATTACACTTGCTAAAGATAAAATGTCAATCGGTGTAGGTCCCGGTCAGACAAACAGAGTTATGGCACTTGATGTTGCAATTAAATATGCAGGAGAAAAGGCAGAAGGCGCTGTTATGGCATCTGACGCATTCTTCCCGTTCCCTGACTGCGTAGAGGCTGCAGCTAAAGCAGGCATCAAGGCAATCATTCAGCCGGGTGGGTCAATCCGTGACTCAGAATCAATTGAGGCTTGTGACAAATACGGTATAGCTATGGTATTTGTCGGCATGAGACATTTCAAACACTAATTTATAAGCAGGAAGGTACATAGATTATGAAAGTATTAGTAGTTGGCGGCGGCGGAAGAGAGCATGCAATAATTACTGCCCTTTCCAAAAGTCCAAAAAAACCTGAACTTTATGCAGCTCCAGGCAATGGTGGTATTTCCAATAAAGCTAAATGTGTTGACATAAAAGCAACAGATGTTGAGGCGATGGTAAGGTTTGCCAAAGAAAACAATATAGATTTGACAGTTATTGCTCCTGATGACCCGCTTATGCTTGGAATGGCAGATAGATTTGAGGAAGAAGGCCTCAGGGCATTCGGTCCTAAGGCATGTGCTGCATTAATTGAGGGAAGTAAGGTTTTTTCAAAAAATCTTATGAAGAAATATAACATTCCCACAGCTGCATACGAGGTTTTTGATAATGCAGAGGATGCCATTGGCTATTTAAAAGGTGTAAATTACCCTATCGTTATTAAAGCCGAGGGGCTGGCACTTGGAAAGGGTGTTATAATTGCTGCTGATAAGGGCGAGGCAGAGCAGGCAGTGCGTGATATCATGTGCGACAAGGTATTTGGCGACGCAGGCTCAAGAGTCGTTGTTGAAGAGTTTTTAACAGGTCATGAGGTTTCCGTTTTAGCATTTACTGACGGAAAAACTCTCGTTCCCATGGTTTCCGCTCAGGACCATAAGAGAGCTCTTGATAATGATGAAGGACTAAATACAGGCGGTATGGGAACATTTTCGCCTTCAAGACTTTATACAGAGGCTATAGCGGCTGAATGCATGGAAAAAATATTTATGCCGACGATGGATGCCATGAATAAAGAGGGAAGAACATTTAAAGGTGTTCTGTATTTTGGCTTAATCATGACAGAAGACGGTGTAAAGGTTATTGAATATAACGCACGCTTTGGCGACCCTGAGACTCAGGTTGTACTTCCGAGGCTTAAAACTGATTTGCTTGAAATTTTCCTCGCAATCACAGAGGACAGACTTTCAGATATTGATATAGAGTGGTATGATAATGCTGCTGTTTGTGTTGTTATGGCATCAGGCGGTTATCCAAAAAGCTACGAAAAGGGATATGAAATTTTCGGCTTAGACGAGGCTGAAAAAGATGAAGATGTTGTAGTATATCATGCGGGAACAGCAATAAAGGACGGCAAAATTGTAACATCAGGCGGAAGGGTTATCGGTGTTACGGCAGTAGCGCCCGATTTGGAGAGTGCTATCAAAAAGTCGTACGAGGGCGTCAAGAAAATAAGCTTTAAGGATGCCCATTACAGAACAGATATCGGCAGAAAGTAGGAAGAAGGAAAAAATTTTGGAACGCAGGATTGTAGACTTTCATGCACATGCTTTTCATGATAAGATTGCTATAAAAGCCGCAAAACAGCTTAATGAATATTATGATATTCCTTTGGCCGAAAATGGTCTTTTCTTTCATTTGAAACAAAGCATGCTGAAAAACAAAATAGATAAGCTTGTAATTCATGCAACAGCTACTAAGCCGTCTCAGGTTAAACTGATTAACGACTATGTAAAATCACTTACAGGACCTGATATTGTAGGTTTTGGAACTATGCATTATGCGTGTCCGAACTACGAGGAAGAGTTTAAAAGAATAGAGGAGATGGGTCTTTTAGGAATTAAGTTCCACCCTGTTTTTCAGGGGTTTAAGATTGATGATGAAAAGATGTTTCCCATATATGAGCAGATTGAAGGACGTTTCCCTGTTTTGATGCACATGGGCGATAAAAACACAGATGCGGCAACGCCTGAAAGACTTATTAATATGCTGAAGTCTTTCCCTAAAATGACTGTTATTGCAGCTCATATGGGCGGCTACAGTGAATGGGACGAGGCTGAAAAATACATAATCGGTAATGATAAATACGATATTTATATTGACACGTCAAGCTCCATCAGATTTTTAGAACCTGAATATACTGCACAGTTAATCAGAAGGCATGGTGCAGGGAAAGTGCTTTTCGGCACAGATTATCCACTTTCTCTTCATGCTTATGAACTTGAGGTTTTTGACAAGGTTGCTTTAACTGAGGAAGAAAGTGAGCAAATACTTTGGAAAAATGCGTATAAACTTTTGGGGTTGTAGAGTATGATATTTAAAGAAATTACAAGTCAGGATAATGCGATTATCAAGAAAATATCAAAACTGAAAAATAAAAAGTACCGTGACGAATTCGGGGAGTTTATGGCAGAGGGACGGCTTTCTTTAGAGGCGGGCCTCTCATCTTGTTATGAACTCTCTTTTGCAGTTGCTTCAAAAAGTTTTGCAGAAAAAAACGAAAAATATTTAGAAGAAATTAAAAATGTTATAGTAACAAGCGACAGAATATTTGAACAGATTTCCGATGCAGTTACACCTCAGGGAGTAATGGGAATTTTTAGGATTTTAAATCAGGAAAAGGTAACACAAAAAGCAGGAAATCATTTGATTTATTGCGACAATTTAAGAGACCCGGGAAATGCAGGAACGATTATCAGAACGGCAGATGCACTCGGAATGGATGCAGTCATTTTTTCAAAGGGTAGTGCAGATATATATGCACCTAAATTAGTGCGTTCGACAATGGGCTCGCTTTTCCATGTATCAGTTTTCAGAGAATCGGGCATAGACGATTTAGAAGCATTGAAGAAAGAAGGATATAAAATTATTAGCCTGGCTCTGGGGGAAAATTGTGTTTCAATTTATGATTTTGTCTGTCCGCAAAAATGCGTATTTGTTGTAGGGAATGAGGCTCACGGTGTGTCAGAAGAGATTTTGGGGATTTCTGATGTGTGTGTGAAAATCCCTATGTATGGTTTTGCTGAGTCGCTAAATGCTTCTGTTGCGGCGGCGATTGTTATGAATGAGGCGGCAAGGAGTTTAAACTATGGCAAATAGATTTATGCAGGTGGCAATAGACCAGGCAAAAATAGCGGCAGAAAAAGGCGAGGTGCCTGTAGGGGCTGCAATTTTTAAAAACGGGATATTAATTGCCGAAAGCCATAATGAAATGATTGAAAGAAAAAATCCCTGTGCCCATGCAGAACTGCTTGCAATCGAGAGAGCATTTGAAAAAACAGGCGACTATAGATTAACTGATTGTGATATGTATGTCACATTAGAGCCGTGCTCTATGTGCGCAGGAGCAATAGACCTTGCAAGAATAAAGAGAGTCTATTTCGGGGCGTATGATGCACAAAAGGGTGTTTTAGGCGGCAAAATCGACATTTCAAAGGAATTGAATTTTAAAGCCGAAATATATGGCGGTATATCCGAGAAAGAGTGCTCAGAGATTATAAAAAATTTTTTTGAAAAAATAGTTGACAAATGACGTTGTTTGCTTTATAATATTATATTGTTGAGCGGATGTGGTGGAATCGGCAGACACGCCAGCTTGAGGGGCTGGTGGCGGCAACGTTGTGCAAGTTCAAATCTT
>SVJO01000030.1 GCA_015068935.1 Oscillospiraceae bacterium | reverse complement strand
CCGATTCATTATCTGAGGGAATGAGCGGATATATTGTATTTGATAAAACACCATTTTATGCTGAAGGCGGTGGTGAAACAGGAGATACAGGCAAGGTATCTTCAAAACTTGCATCAGGAAGTATAACTGATACTAAAAAGACGGCTGATGGTAAATATTATCATTTTGTCACTGTGACTGAAGGAAAATTCTCAATTGGTGAAAAAGCAACACTTGAGGTTTGCGAGGAAACAAGAATGGCAGTTTCTAGAAACCACAGTGTTACACATCTCCTTCACAAGTCGCTTAAAAACAGATTGGGTGATTCAGTAGGTCAGGCAGGCTCACTGGTAACACCTGAGAGAATGAGATTTGACTTTACATCGGACAATGCCCTGACAATTGATGATTTGAAAGCAGTTGAGGCTGAGGTTAACAAATATATTATGGCATCGCTTCCTGTGTCATGGGAAGTAATGCCTATAGAAGAGGCTAAAAAACTTGGTGCAACTGCAATGTTCGGCGATAAATACGGAGATAAAGTCAGAGTTGTAAGAATGGGCGACTATTCAATGGAACTTTGCGGAGGCTGTCATGTTAAAAATACATCTCAGATAGGTCTTTTTAAGATTTTATCCGAAAGCGGTGTTGCAGCTGGTGTTAGAAGAATTGAAGCAGTAACTGCAATGGCTGTTTTAGATGAACTTTATAATTATCAGAATTTAGCTCAGGCTACATCAGAGATTTTAAAATGTGCACCTTCTGATATATCAAAAAAAGCCCAGAGCATTATGGCAGAGCTTAAAGACGTTAATTCAAAATGCGAATCTATGAGTGCAAAACTTGCAACAAGCGGTGCTGATGATATTTTGAAGAACTCAAAAGAAATCAATGGTGTTACAGTTATGACAGGCATGGCAAACGGCGCAGGAATTGATGGCTTGAGAGCATTGGGTGATTCTTTGAAAGAAAAATTTGATTGCGCGCTTATCGCTCTTTGCGATGCAGGTGGCGACAAGGTGACATTTGTTACAATGGCAACAGATGACGCTGTTAAAAAAGGCGTACATGCAGGTAAAATTATAAAAGAAATGGCTGCTGTTTGCGGCGGAGGAGGAGGCGGACGCCCTGATTCTGCTCAGGCTGGAGGCAAGGATAAGTCAAAGGCACAAGATGCTCTTAACTTAGTATATACTCTATTATAATGACATTAGCGAAAAGGCGGGTAGAAAAAATGAATAATGTACCGAATATTTTAACATCGCTAAGATTTTTTATGATACCGGTTTATATCCTTGTGTTTTTTCTTGAGGATGGTACAAAGCAATTTAGTGCATGGATTTTTCTTCTTGCAAGCTTTACAGATGTTCTGGACGGATACATAGCCCGAAAATTTAATCTATGTACAAGATGGGGACAGGTCATGGACCCGCTTGCTGATAAACTGATGCAGATAACTGTAATTGCTTCGCTTGTATGTGTTGGAAGAGTTCCTATATGGTTTGTATGTTATCTTGTTATTATGGAGATTGTGATGATTCTGGCAGGAGCTTTTCTGTTTAAAAACAAGATATATATTAAATCAAATATATTTGGAAAAACAAACACAGTTCTTTTGTTTGTGTTTATGTTTTCAGTGCTTTACTGGAATGTAAATGAGGTATTTAAAAATATATTTATGGGAATACTTGTTGTTTTCAGTTCATTTACGAGTGTGCTCTATGGTTATAAGTATTTTTTAAGAAACAAAAAATATAAGAAATACAGCCTGAGAAAAAACAAAACTGAGCAAATGTAGAATAAATGCGCCTTATCATGCCCACAGATAAGACGAAAAAATATGTGGGCAGAAAGGCTTTGGATTAATAATGGATTTTAAGTATGTTATAGCATGGGTCTTCGTTATAATCGGCGCACTTATGACTTTTTTAGTCAAGCCCATTATTTCAAAAAAAGTAGAAGATGAAGAACTTATAGAAAAATATACTTATATTATAAAAACAATAGGAATGTGGCTTGTAATAATAGGTGCTCTAGCTATATTCTTTTTAGGAGGTAATTTTGGTGCCGGAAATCAATAAGGTATATGACCCGAAAGAGGTCGAGAATAAGTTGTATAAATTTTGGGTGGATAATGGTTATTTCACTCCTGATATGACAGAGGGAAAAGAGCCTTTTACAATCGTAATTCCGCCCCCGAACGTGACGGGTCAGCTCCATATGGGACATGCTCTTGATGAAACTCTTCAGGATATCTTAATAAGATATAAAAGAATGTCAGGATATGCTGCTCTTTGGGTTCCGGGAACAGACCATGCAGGAATTGCAACTCAGATTAAAGTTGAGGAGATGCTCAGAAAAGAGGAAAATCTTACTCGATATGATTTAGGAAGAGAGAAATTTGTTGAAAGAGTCTGGGATTGGAAAAAACTATATGGCGACAGAATCATAAACCAGCTAAAAAAGTTAGGAAGCTCATGCGACTGGACCCGCGAAAGATTTACAATGGATGAAAATCTTTCAAAAGCAGTTAAAGAGGTTTTTGTTACTCTTTATGAAAAAGGCTTGATTTATCAGGGTAACAGAATTATTAACTGGTGTCCCAGTTGTACGACTGCGCTTTCTGATGCTGAAGTTGAATATGCTGAGCAGGCTGGTCATTTCTGGCATATTAAATATCCGTTTAAAGACAGCGATGAATATGTTATAATTGCAACAACACGACCTGAAACACTCCTTGGCGATACAGCAGTTGCTGTTCATCCCGACGATGAGAGGTATGCACATTTAGTTGGAAAAAAACTTATTCTTCCGCTTGTTGGAAGAGAAATTCCGCTTATTGCTGATGAATATGTCGACAAAGAATTTGGAACAGGTGCTGTTAAAATTACACCTGCGCATGACCCTAATGACTTTGAGGTCGGACAGCGTCATGGTTTAGAAATTATTAAGGTTTTAAATGATGATGCTACAGTTAACAGCTGTGGCGGCAAGTATGAAGGTTTAGACAGATATGAAGCGAGAAAACAGATGATTGAAGACCTTGACAAAGCAGGACTTTTAGTCAAGGTTGAAGACCATACTCACAATGTAGGACAATGTTACAGATGCGGAACAACTGTTGAGCCTATTACTTCAAAACAGTGGTTTGTAAAGATGGAACCGCTTGCTAAAGAAGCATTAAGAGTTGTTAAGGACGGCACAATTAAGTTTGTACCTGACAGATTCAGCAAAACATATACTAACTGGATGGAAAATGTTCATGATTGGTGTATTTCCCGTCAGCTCTGGTGGGGACACAGAATTCCTGCATACTATTGTGATGCATGCGGTGAAACAGTTGTAAGCCGTGAAGATGTTGACATCTGTCCAAAATGCGGAGCTAAAATGCGTCAGGATGAGGATGTTTTAGACACATGGTTCTCATCAGCACTTTGGCCGTTTTCAACACTCGGTTGGCCTGATAATACGCCTGACCTTAACTATTTTTATCCTACAAGCGTACTCGTTACAGGCTATGATATTATTTTCTTCTGGGTTGCAAGAATGATTTTCTCTGCAATGGAGCACATGAAAAAAGAGCCATTTAAATATGTTTTAATCCATGGTCTTGTGCGTGATTCACAGGGAAGAAAAATGAGTAAATCGCTTGGTAATGGTGTTGACCCATTAGAAGTTATTGATAAATATGGCGCTGATGCACTAAGATTCACTCTTGCTACAGGTAATTCACCAGGAAACGATATGAGATATTATGATGAACGAGTTGAAGCAAGCAGAAACTTTGCGAACAAAATCTGGAATGCATCACGTTTTGTCATGATGAATTTAGATGAAGATATTAAATATGGTTTACCGGATGAAAATTGTCTTACTCTAGAGGATAAGTGGATTTTAGACAAATATAATAATGTTGTTAAGGAAGTAACAGATAACCTTGATAAATTCGAGCTTGGTGTTGCTGTTGCTAAACTTTATGATTTTATCTGGGATGAATATTGCGACTGGTATATTGAATTTGTTAAGCCTCGTCTTTATGATGATGAATGTCCGACAAATAAGGCGGCTCAGCAGACTCTTTCTTATGTCCTTTCAAATACCTTGAAACTTTTACATCCTTTTATGCCTTTCATCACTGAGGAAATATGGCAGAAATTACCACATGAGGGCGAAAGTATTGTAATTTCTGATTGGCCTAAATTTGATAATGCACTTTGTTTCGGTGAACAGGCAGAGAGTATGGAAATGATAAAGGATGCTCTTAAAACACTTCGAAATAAGAGAACTGAAATGAATATTCCGCCCTCGAAAAAAGCAAAATTATTTATTGTGACAGACTATGAAGATACTTTCAGTGCAGGCAAAATATTCTTTGAAAAACTTGCAGGCGCATCTGAGGTAATCGTGGGTAAAGACAAAACCGGTATTGATGATAATGCAGTTTCTTGTGTTGCATTCGGCGCACAAATGTTTATGCCAATTGATGACCTCGTTAACAGAGAAGAGGAAATTGCGCGTTTAGAAAAAGAAAAGCAGAGATTAGAGGGCGAAATCAAGAGAGTAGAGGGCAAACTTTCAAATCAGGGTTTTGTATCTAAGGCTCCTGCGAATGTAATTGAAGAAGAACGCAAAAAAGGTGAAAAATACCGTCAGATGCTTGAAAGTGTTTTAGAGAGCATTGAAAAATATAAATAATTTGGAGGATATTATGGCTGAAGATATTAAAAACATAAGTCCCGAGGCTGAAGAGGAATTAAGTATTGTTACTTTGCTTGATGGCGAAGGAAACCCGCATAACTTTGAACATTTAGACACGTTTGAGTTAAACGGTGAAACATATGCATTGTTTGTTCCGGAATTTGATGAAAACAATGATGAAGTTGAAGAGGTTATCATTTTCACAGTAGGAGAAGACGAAAATGGGAATGAGGCTTTTCTGTTGGTTGAAGATGAAGCTGAACTTGACATGGTGTTTGAAGAATTTAAAAAACGGGTAGATGATGAATTTAATTTCGTAGATTAAATAAAGACTTTGGCAGAATGCACTTGCATTTTGCCTTTTGTCTTGTATAGCGTTAAAAAGAAGAGGGTATGACAAAACAATTTTACTTTGTCATACCCTTTTTGCTTATTATCATGTATTAAAGAACGCAAAGGATGATTTATTATTTATCCTGGTTTTTTGCACTTTCTTCAATAATTTTCTTTGCGATATGCTCAGGTGCTTGCTCATATGCCCTGAATTCAAAAGAGAAACTTCCTCTGCCTTGTGTCATAGAACGTAAATCTGTTGCAAATTTTGCCATTTCTGCCATTGGAACATCAGCCGTTATAATAACTGTACCATCAGACTGTTGGTCGCTTCCTAAAACCCTTCCGCGACGTTTGTTTATATCACCCATAATATCTCCCATATTTGCATTTGGAACTGTAGCATTAAGTGTTCCTATTGGCTCTAATATAACTGGGGATGCCTGAGGTAAACCATTCTTATACGCAAGGTTTGCTGCCATTTTAAATGCCATTTCAGAGGAGTCAACACTATGATATGAGCCATCGTATAACGTTGCTTTAAGACCGACAACAGGGTAGCCTGCCAAAACACCATGTTCCATACTTTCCTTAATACCTTTTTCAACAGCAGGGAAATAGTTTTTGGGAACAGCACCGCCAAATACTTTTTCCTCAAAGACTAAACCTTCACCATCTGATGGTTCAAATTCAATCCATACATGACCATATTGACCATGACCGCCTGATTGTTTTTTGTGTTTGCCTTCTACTTTTACACTCTTTCTGATTGTTTCTCTGTATGGAACCTTAGGTTCAGCCAAATCAACATCAATATTATATTTGTTTTTTAACTTGCTGACTGTAACTTCAATATGTTGCTCACCAATACCACTTAATACTTGTTGGTGTGTTTCAGTGTTGTGTACTAAAGAGATGGTGGGGTCTTCTTCCATAATTTTGTGAAGTCCTGAGCTGATTTTTTCTTCATCGCCTTTTGCTTTTGGCATAATTGCCATTGATGTAACAGGAGCAGGGAATTTAATCCTTTCAAGAGTTACAGGGAAAGATTTATCGCAAAGAGTATCACTTGTTGCTGTGTCATTAAGTTTTGGAACTGCACCTATATCGCCGGCAATAAGTTTATCGGTTTCAATCTGCTTTTTGCCGCGTATTATACAAATCTTGCTTATTTTTTCTTCTTTATTTTTCGATGAATTAAGAACGGTTGTATCTTTTCTGAGAGTTCCCTGATAAACTCTGACGAAAGAGAAACGTCCGATAAACGGGTCGGCAATAGTTTTGAAAACCTGAGCCACTAATGGTTTATCAGCATCAACCTCGATTTCTACAGGGTCGTCATTTTTATCAACTGCTAAAATACTTGTACTTTTATTTGCTGAGGGAATATAATCAACTATTGCATCAAGCAAGAGACGTGTTCCCTGGTTTTTAATGGCACTGCCGCATAAAACAGGAACAAGTGTACGTGATTTTATACCGGCAGATAAACCTGTTTTAATTTCTTCGGTTGTAAATTCTATTCCGTCAAAGAATTTTGACATAAGTTCATCATCAGTTTCAGCAACAGATTCAATAATCATTTCTCTTATAGGAGCAACTTCTGCTTTTACATCATCAGAAATCTCTTCGTCAATTATGTTATCTCCCTGGAATTTTCGTTTTTTCAAATCAACAACATTAATAAATGCATTGATTTCTGTTCCTTCTTTTACAGGGCTTAAGAAAGGAGCAACACTTTTGCCGAAAGAATCTCTTAATTCGTTTAAAACCTTATTATAATCAGCTTTTTCATCATCAAGTTTATTTATGTATATAATAAGTGGAATATTGTGTCGCCTACATATATCCCATGCTTTTTCAGCACCGACTGTTACACCTGATTTTCCGCTAAGTACAAGAATTGCAGCATCTACTGCTCTCAGACCTTGATACTGTTCAGCAATAAAATCAAAAAAGCCTGGTGTATCAATAATGTTAATTTTATTTCCGTTCCATTCAATAGGTAATAGAGAAGCAGAGATTGAGCATTGGCGTTTTACTTCTTCTGCATCATAATCGCTTACTGTGTTACCGCTCATAACACTGCCGATTCTGTCTGTTGTTCCGCTTGAAAAAAGCATTGCTTCTGCCAGAGATGTTTTTCCTGAACCACCGTGACCTAAAAGAGCCACGTTTTTGATTTTTGATACAACGTAATCTTTCATGTTAACTTGCCCTCCATATACTATAAATTATTGTTTGTATAAATATTATATATCTTACTTGACTGAAATTCAATCACTTTTTTTAAAAAAATGATAAAAATTAATATTTTTTTATTTTAATTTTCTAATTCATTAGTGAATATACACAAAATAAGTGGAAATAAATGTAAGAGTAACTCATTTTATTTTTTTGGATAAAAAAAGAATCATACCGAAGTATGATTCTAAGATTTTAGGAAAATTATTTGTTATTTTTCTCTGTCATAAGGTCACGTATTTCTGTAAGAATATCAAGTTCGGTTACTTTCTTTTCCTCTACTTGAGCTTCTTTAGCAGCTTCTTTGCGTTTGAATTTACTTAAGAATTTTATACAGAAAAATATTGAAACTGATATAATCAGAAAATCAATAAGATTTTGTATAAAAGAGCCGTACAAAATAGCGGCTTCAGGTTTTAAAACTGTTCCGTCAGCTGCAAGTTTAGCTTCTGAGATAACAAGCTTTAATTTGTTGAAATCCATACCGGCAGTTATGTAACCGAAAAATGGCATTATTATATCATTAACAAGCGATGTTACGATTTTTCCAAAAGCACCGCCTATAATAACACCAACTGCCATGTCTACAATGTTACCTTTTAAAGCAAATTCTTTAAATTCTTTTAACATAAATATTATCCCCCTTAATTGTTATATAAATAAATCATTAATTATTTCTAAAAACTCATCATATGACGAAGCACCAAATGCACGTGTTTTAAACAAAGAAGAGTTTTTTGTTCCCTTAATATACCATGCAAGATGCTTTCTGAATTCTAAAATACCAATTTTCGTGCCTTTACAGTCAATAAGCATCGAAAGATGTTTTATCATAACAGATTTTTTTTCTTCATCAGATATTACCGTTTCAGTTTTGTTATTTAAAAAATTTTTTATATGCGTAAAAATAAACGGATTGCCAAGAGAGCCTCGTCCAATCATTATTGAATTACATCCTGTATCAGAAAACATGGAAAGAGCATCCTGAGGTGAAAAAATATCGCCGTTTCCTATTACGGGAATTGAAACTGCATTTTTTACAGCTTTTATTATTGCTCTGTCAGCCTTTCCGCTATAAGCCTGAGCCTTTGTTCTGGCATGGACTGTAACAAATTTTATACCGCTATTTTCAGCAATTTTTGCAATTTCAACAGCATTAATAGAATCATCATCCCAACCTGAACGAATTTTTACACTGACAGGAAGAGAAGTGGACTTAACCACCTTTTCCATAATCAGTTTAGCAAGCTTAGGATTTTTCATCAAAGCTGAACCTTCACCATTTTTTATTATTTTAGTTGCAGGGCATCCCATGTTTATATCAATAGCCTGAGCACCGCTATATTCCAGAAATTGTGCAGCCTCAGCCATGATATCAGGTTCGTTTCCGAAAATCTGAACAACTAATGGACTTTCTTCTTTGCAGGTCTTTAACAAGGAAATAGTTTTCTTATCTTTATAATGAATGGCTTTAGCACTCACCATTTCTGAAAAAACTATGTCTGCACCATATTGTTTGCACAGTATTCTAAAAGGGAGGTCGGTTATCCCAGCCATTGGAGCTAAAATGATTTTATTAATCATACTTAAATTTACCATTTAATCTTTCGTATTTGATTGCTTTTTTCATTATACCATAATTATTGCAAAATGAAATAGTTTTTTTAAAATATTTTTTGTTTTTTACGGAATAAATATTTTTTTTGTCATATAATAAATAACATTAAAGACAGGAGTGATATTCATGCTTGAAAAAATTAATCTGACAATGCTTGTAGATTTTTATGAATTAACGATGGCAAATGGATACTTTGAAAATGGATTGAAAGACCAAATTGTTTATTTTGATATGTTTTTCAGACATATCCCCGATGGCGGAGGGTATGCAATATTGGCAGGGGTTGAACAACTTATTGAATATCTTAACAACTTAAAGTTTGAGAAAGAAGATATTGAATATCTGAGAAATAAAAACATTTTTTCTGAAGATTTTCTTGTTTATTTGTCGAATTTTAAGTTTTCTTGTGATGTTTGGACTATGAGGGAAGGTATTCCGATTTTTCCTATGGAACCAATTGTTATTGTTAAAGGGCCTGTTATAGAAGCACAATTTATTGAAACAATGCTCCTGCTTACAATAAATCATCAGTCATTGATTGCAACAAAAGCAAACAGAATAGTCCGTGCCGCACAGGGACGCGACGTAATTGAGTTTGGCTCAAGAAGAGCGCAAGGTTACCACGGAGCAATTTACGGAGCAAGAGCTGCATATATTGGGGGGTGTAACGGAACAGCATGCGTGGTATCAGATAAAATTCATAGAGTGCCAGTTTCCGGAACAATGGCACATAGTTGGGTGCAGCTTTTTGACTCTGAATATGAGGCGTTTAAAGCCTATGCTGAGACATATCCTGAAAATTGCTTGTTGTTAGTTGATACTTATAACGTACTTAAATCGGGAATTATAAATGCTATACGTGTTTTTAATGAGGTTGTTGTTCCTGCAGGATACAGACCGAAAGGAATCCGAATAGACAGTGGTGATATAACGTATTTATCAAAAAAAGCCCGAAAAATGCTTGATGATGCCGGATTTGAGGACTGTGAAATTACTGTTTCTAATTCTCTCGATGAATACATTATAAGAGACACATTAGCACAGGGCGCTATGATTGATGGATTTGGTGTAGGAGAAAGATTAATAACCTCACGTTCCGAACCGGTATTCGGAGGTGTATATAAACTTGCCGCTATAGAGAAAAACGGACAAATTATTCCGAAAATTAAGGTTAGCGAAAACCCGGGTAAAATAACAAATCCAGGGTTTAAGCAAGTGTACAGACTCTACGAAAAAAATACAGACAAAGCTATAGCAGATGTAATAACTTTGTTTGATGAAGAAATAAATGAAAGTAAGCCTTATGAGATATTTGATCCTGAACATACATGGAAACGAAAAATAATAAAAAACTTTAAAGCTGAAAAATTATTAATTAAGATTTTTGATAAAGGAAGACAGATTTACGAAACACCAAAAATAGAAGAAATAAGAGCTTTTTGCATCAATCAGACAGAAAGACTTTGGGATGAAGTAAAACGCTTTGAAAATCCTCATAGATATTATGTCGATTTGTCAGATAACTTATGGAAACTAAAGGAAAAATTGTCAAAAAACTATAAATAAAAGTGTTGTATTTAATTGTTATTTATGATATACTGATTGTAGTCATTTTTAAAAGAATATATTTTATTGCGAGGTTGTTATGAAAAAGATTGATTTTCATTCGCATGTTATTCCTAATATTGACGATGGAGCAAAAGATTTTGATACAGCACTTAAAATGCTAGAGGACTCGTTTTGCCAGGGTGTGGATTTAATGGTTGCAACACCGCATTTTAAAGGAACAGAAAAAGATATTGAAAAATTTATCAGTAACAGGAATGATAATTTTGATTTGCTAATGCAAAAAGCGGGGGAAAGCTCCATACAAATCCCCGAAGTATGTTTAGGTGCTGAAGTTTTAATATGTCCCGGTATTTCTGATTTTAAAGATTTGGGTTCTTTATGTATTGAGGGTACTGATTATATTTTGCTTGAAATGCCGAATTCCTATTGGTATGATGCCATTTTTGATGAGATTTATAAGATTATTTTAAAAAAAGGATTAACTCCAATTATTGCACACGTAGAGAGGTATTCTCCAAGAAAAACTGGTGTTGAACAATATTATAAATTATTTACTATGGATATAGTTCTTCAGATTAACACTTCTGCTTTTTGTTCATTTTTTTCCAGAAAAAAAGCTCAAAACATAATAAAATATAACTCAGAACATTCTATAGTTTTAGGTTCAGATTGTCATGACCTAATATATAGAAATACTTGCTTTAAAAAGGCATGTTATCAAATAAGCAGGAATATGGGCGATGATTTTATTGATAAGATTTTTTTAACATCTGAAAATATTTTAAATAATCAATCAATAGAAAATATTTAGAAAAATAATAAAAAATATACATAAATTAAAAAAAACACTTGTTTTTTTGTTTTTTTTATGATATAATCCATGTTTGTGATTGAAAGTTTGGCTTTTAGACACACTGTCAATACGGGCGGTCCTCTGTTTATTTGATTTAAGCAAGAACGTCTACGAGAGAGAGGAGGAAACTAAAGATGGATGCTGTTAAAGAACTCACATTGAATCAGATCAGGACAGATCTGCCGGAACTTGAGATTGGTAGCACAGTTAAAGTTCACGTTAAAGTTAAAGAAGGAAACAGAGAAAGAATTCAGATTTTTGAAGGAACTATCATTAAAATTCAACATGGTGGTATCCAGAAAACATTTACAG
>SVJO01000029.1 GCA_015068935.1 Oscillospiraceae bacterium | reverse complement strand
CATAAACAGATGCATTCATATCAAAATAGAACATAAACTCAAAATCAGTTCCAGGAATTGGTCGGCTTTCAAGTTTGGTAAGGTTTAAACCGAGCGCAGAGAATTTTGCAATTAGCTCATAAAGTGCTCCGGGCTTATGGGATGCTGTGAGCATCAGACTGATTTTATCAGCTCCGGGGTAAATTTCAAGCTCTTTTGAAATGCATATAAAACGTGTATAGTTGTTGTCATTATCCTGAACATTTTCTTTAGTAACTTTAAGTCCGTAAAGTGCCGCGCAGTCTTTTGATGAAAGTGCCGCAACGTCAGTCCTATCCGATTCTGCTACAGTTTTAGCAGCAAGAGCTGTGTTTTCGCAGATTGTGATTTTTGCAAGCGGAAACTGCTTTAAAAATTCGCTTGACTGACCGATTGCCTGTTCATGGGAGAATATTTCCTTAATTTGTGAAACATCACAATTTGGTTTTACAAGAAGTGAGTGATTAACTCTGTACTTGATACTTTTTGCAATATAAAATTTATGCTTTTTCATAAGGTCATAAACCTTGTTAACAGAACCATATGAGCTGTTTTCAATCGGCAGTATGCCATAGTCACAAAGTCCCTTTTCTACTGCAGAAAAAACACCTTCAAAATTATTAAAATACATAATTGAAGGAAGAGAAAAAAGTTTATCGCAGACAATCTGCGAATATGCTCCCTCAACCCCCTGACACGCAACAACAGCTTTTTTGGGGAATGTATTTGGTGTATTCTCAATTGCTTTTTTTATATTTGTTTCAAGCTCGCTTTTATCTGCCATATGCTGTGTCTGATATGAACGGCTCAGGTCAAAAATTGTAGAATATAAAACTTTTGTCTGACTTTGAAGTTCTTCGCCCGTTATGCCTGCGACACGATTTAAAATTTCACGCTCGCGTGATTGATTTAAAACAATTTTATTTTCTTTTTTCTTTATCTCTGCCACTTTCTTAGCGCATTCCATACGTTTTTTAAAAAGAGTGGCAAGCTCTGTATCAATAGAATCAATTTCGTTTCTTATTTCTTCTAAACTCATATTAATCAATCCTTTTATTATATTTAACACATCATATCTAAAATGGCAATAGCCGCTGCAGCCTCAACACACACTGCTGCGCGGTGAACGATACACGGGTCATGTCTACCTTTAATTTCCAAAACAGAATTTGTCTTATTTTCAAGGCTCACTGAGTCCTGTTTTTTTCCTATTGACGGAGTAGGCTTGAAGGCTACCTTAAAAACTATCGGCATGCCTGTAGAAATACCACCTAAGATTCCGCCTGCATTATTTGTTTTCGTTCTGATATTTCCATTTTCGTCATAATAATATGAATCATTATGTTCTGAACCGCGCATACGTGCAGCCTCAAAACCTGCACCAAACTCAATGCCGCGCACAGCAGGTATTCCAAAGACTATTTGGGAAATTTTGTTTTCGATACCGTCAAACATCGGGTCTCCAATTCCTGCAGGTACACTGAGTACACAGCACTCAACAATACCGCCGACGGAGTCGAGCTCTTCTTTAGCTTTTAAAATCTCCTTTTTCATTTCTTCGCCCTTTTTATCATTTATGACGGGAAAATCCTTTTCTGCTATTTTATCAAGGAGTTCTTCCGAGATGCTTTCCATACATAATGAATCATCCAAGCTGTTTCCAATCTGGTATATGTGCACCCCTGTTGTAATTCCTCTTCTTTTCAAAATCTGTTTGGCACAAGCACCTGCAAAGCACAAGGGAGCCGTCAGTCTGCCGGAAAAATGACCGCCTCCTGATACATCGTTTTCACCTTTGTATTTAATAAAAGCTGGATAATCTGCATGAGAAGGACGCGGAACATCAATTAAATTATTATAATCAGATGAGCGTGTGTTTGTATTTCTAATTATGGCACATAGCGGAGCACCACATGTTTTTCCGTTTTTCAGCCCTGAGAGAATTTCAGGTGTGTCTGTTTCTTTTCTCGGAGTGGACAGATTGTTCCTTCCTGGAGCACGTCGCGCCATAAAAGACATAACCTCATCCAAATTTATCTCCTCAGCGGGAGGGAGTCCGTCAATGACAACTCCGATTGCTTCCGAGTGAGACTGACCGAATATTGAAATTTTTAAGTTTTGTCCAATGCTAGAGGACATCAACAACACCTCCCAGTAATTTAAAGTGGTTAAAAAATTCAGGATATGATTTTTCTACTGCCTCAGCACCGCAGATTGTCACTTCATTTCTGCAGACTGACGATGCAATTGCCGCCATCATCACAATTCTGTGGTCGTTGCATCCGTGGGCTATGCCGCCATTTAATTCCTTTTTCCCGCGTATAGTAAGTGAAGAATCTGTAGAATAAATGTCTGCTCCCAACTTTGAAAGAGTATTTGTTACTGCTTCAAGCCTGTCTGACTCTTTTAATCTAAGACGCTTTACACCTGTAAGAACGGTTTCACCTTCTGCTACAGAGGCAACTGCCGAAATTATAGGAACAAGGTCTGGAATATCTGTACAGTCGAGCTGAATTTTATTGAGCTTTCCCTTTTTGACATGGGCGCCGTTTTTGTTTTTTTTGACCTTAGCACCAAAACTTTCAAGTATGGATATAATCTGTTTATCATCCTGACAAGAGTCAAAATTTAAATTATATATGTTTATTTCACCGTTTATTGCTCCTGCACAAAGCCAGAATGCTGCATTTGACCAGTCGCCTTCTGCAGCGAGCATTTTTGGGGAAATATATTTCTGATTTCCTTTTATTATATATTCATTTTCAATCACTTTTATTTTTATTCCGAAAGTTTCAAGAGTCTTAAGAGTCATGTTAACATATCCTTTTGACTCAAGAGGGGTAGTTAAAATAATTTTGCTATCCTCTTTGCATAGTGGAAGGGCAAACAAAAGACCCGAAATGAATTGAGAGCTTATGTTGCCTGCCAGCCTGTATGTTCCGCCCCTGAGCTGTCCTTGTGTTGTAACAGGAAGAGCATCTCCGATTATTTTGCATCCATGGGACTCCATCTCTTCACGAAGCGGAGATAAAGGACGCTCGGGAAGTCTTCCTCTCCCAATAAAAGTGGGATTTATGCACACAAGATTGGCAACAGGAAAAAGAAACCTTAATGTTGAACCGCTCTCACAGCAGTCAAGAACAGGAGAATTTTTATTTTTGCATATCGGAGTGACAACATAAAAATTGTCGTTTTTTTCCACTTTTCCACCCATTTTTTCAATACATGAAATAGTAGCATCAATATCTTTTGATGTAGCATCTATTCTTATCTTTGTCTCGCTGTCCGAAAGACAGGCACAGATAAGCGCTCTGTGAGCATCTGATTTTGAAGTTATTGCAGAAAGAGAGCCTTGTAGACGGCGTGGGGTTATCCTAATATCCAATACTATTCCCCCATTCCAAGTGAAATAAAGTCTTTTATATCACATATTTCAATATCATGCATGATACAGTTCCCTATAGATTCCGGAAGAACAAATGTGACCTTATTATCTATTCTTTTTTTGTCGTTTAATATAACTTCTGTGAGCTTATCTGCCGTGAATTCACATGACACGGGGAGAGAACATCTCTTTAGTGTAGTTATTATCTCATCTGCAGTTCCTTCCTTTGAAAGTCCCGACTTTTCGGCAGATTTTGCGGCTACCGCCATGCCAATTGAAATTGCATGGCCATGAGAAATTTTGTAGTTGCTGCACTTCTCAACGGCATGACCTACTGTATGGCCAAGATTTAAAAGTTTCCTCATGCCGCCTTCGAACTCGTCGTTTTCTATAATATTTCCTTTAATTTTTACGCAGGCAGAAACAATAGAATCAAGATTATCTATGTAGCTTCCGTCTCTGAATTTAAAAAAGAGAGAGGAATCTTTAATTATGCCTGATTTTATGGCCTCGCTGATGCCATCAGATAAAACATCTAAAGGAAGCGTCTTAAATGTATTAGGGTCGCATAAAACGATGGAAGGCTGATGGAATGCTCCTGCCAGATTTTTGCCGTTTTTAAGGTTAATTCCACATTTGCCGCCGACTGATGAATCAACAGCTGCTAAAAATGTTGTTGGAATCTGCACAAATTTTATACCACGCATATAGCTTGCTGCGGCAAATCCCGAAAGGTCACCCGTCACACCGCCGCCAAGAGCAAAAACAACATCGTTTCTAGTCATTTTAATCTCAGCCATGTAATTCAAAATTTCAGAAAAAGTTTCTATATTTTTTGATGTTTCGCCGTTTTTAAAAACAAATTTATATGTACCAAATCCTGACTCATTTAAAGAATCCTCCAAAGTTTTTGAATAGAGAGAGTCAACTATGTCATCTGTTACTATTAATGCTTTAGACGGGGAAATAATATTTGAGGCGAGCTTTCCTGCTTTTTTCAAAAGACCTCTCTCTATAAAAACATCATACGGTTTTGATGCATTTATTCTGACTGTCATAATATTTATTGCCCCCTTTTTTCAGCTAGTGCTTTTGCTTCTCTGCCTTCACGCAGGAGGGTAGAAAGTGTTTTATCATCTCCTGATTTAATAGCATTTGAATATTCGGAAAGTCTTTTAATCAAATCATCTATTTCTTGCGTGAGTGCCTTTTTATTAGAAAGGAAAAGTTCTGTCCACATAGTTTCATTAAGCTTTGCAACTCTTGTCATATCCTTATAGCTTCCTGCTGAAAAACCTTTGTGTTGAGTTGCTGTCGGACTTTTTATATAAGCGCTTGAAACAACATGAGCAAGCTGTGATGTAAACGCAATTATTCTGTCATGTTCATCAGGTGTTGTAATCTGAATTCGCGCAAAGCCGATACTTACCCATATTTTTTTAATTGACTCTAAAAATGTGATATCAGTGCAGTCACGGGGCACAAGTATCATGGATGCACCTGTAAAGAGATTCTTTTTTGAATAATTAAAGCCTGAAAATTCGCGTCCCGCCATAGGATGACCGCCAACGAAGGTGAAATCATAATCTGAGCATGCTTCCCAGATGGGATTGCATACCGCTTGCTTGACTCCGCATGTATCAAAAACGAGTGCTCCTTTTTTAAATCTTGGTGCATTTTCTATAACATAGTTTACAGTGTCATGGGGATAAATTGCTATGATTACAATGTCACACTGACCGATATTTTCATCAGTGAGAGACTCGTCAATAGCCTCTGTCAGTTTAGCTTTTAAAACAACGGACTTATCTTTATCTGCACCAAAAATCTTATGTTCTCCTGTTTCCTTGAAAGCCTTAGCAAGTGACCCGCCAATAAGTCCAAGTCCAACAATTGCGATGTTCATTTTCATCTTCCCTTCAAATATGTTTCGTAAACGCTTATTTTCTCTTGTAGGAATAAGGCAGAATTGCGTTAATGCAGTCAACAAGAGATTTAAATTCTGACGGAGTGATAGACTGCTGACCGTCACAAAGCGCATGGGCAGGGTCGTGGTGAACTTCAATTATTAATCCGTCAGCCCCTGCTGCCGTTGCAGCAAGTGCCATGGGCTTAACTAAAGAAGCAATTCCTGTAGCGTGGCTTGGGTCAACAATAACAGGAAGATGCGACAATTTCTTAATAAGAGGAATTGCTGATAAATCAAGAGTGTTGCGAGTATATGTTTCAAAGGTTCTTATACCGCGTTCACATAGGATAACCTTTTCGTTTCCGCCTGCCATAATATATTCAGCACTCATTAGAAGTTCCTGAATTGTGCTGGATAATCCTCTTTTTAAAAGTATTGGTTTGTCAGTTTTTCCAAGTTCCTTTAAAAGCTCGAAGTTTTGCATGTTTCTTGCACCGACTTGAATTATATCAACATTTTCAAAAAAAGGAAGCTGTGAAGGGTCCATAATTTCTGTTACAATCGGCATATCAGCGTCGCGTTTTGCACTTGTTAAAAGTTCTAATCCCGCTTCCCTTAAGCCCTGAAATGCATAGGGAGATGTTCTGGGCTTAAATGCGCCGCCTCTTAAGAACTGCGCACCTGCATCTTTAACTTGTTTAGCAACATTTGTAATCTGCTCTGCTGATTCAATGGAACATGGCCCTGCAATAAGTGCAAAATTGCCTCCACCGATTTTTCTTCCGCTTACATCAATAACCATGTCATCGGGATGAAATTTTCTGTTGGCATTTTTAAAAGGCTCTGCAATACGTTTGACATCTTCGACAATGTCAAGTGCTGAAATAAGGTCAATATCTACAATGGTTGTATCTCCTATAAGACCTAAAACAGTATGATGTGTGCCTTCTGATACATGGATACTTAAATCCATACTTTTCAGCCATGCAATAAGATTATCAAGCTGCTTTTGCTCGGGGTTTTCCTTTAAAATTACTATCATAAACTCATCTCCAATAAAAATACAAAATAAAAAAACTCCACAGTGTATTCACTGCGGAGTAACATACATAGAAAATATTAAAAATAAATACTTTCAGTTTACAGTGAACACAAAACAGACTTATTCGCAAATATAAACGAAAAGCCGTAATAAAAGTATTCGAATGTAAACTTCTGATTGTTCATTTCATTCTCCTGAAAATTTCTTTTTATTGTTTAACAGTATATCATAAAAAAAAATAATTGTAAAGAGGAAAAATGAATAAATTATAAAAAATTAGTGTTTTTGGTATTTGTATTTGACTTTAGGGGAAAATCTATGTATAATTATATATGTAAAAACTGAATATGGGGACGCAACGGTTTCGACGGGGGTGAGAAGGCGTTGGGAGCGAGTAGTGGTGCGGTGCCACTTAAAAAGCCGCAATTTTTTAAATTTAAACGCTAACACAGAATTAGCTGCAGCCTAATTAATGGCTGCTGTCCTGCCTTATTTACTGCGCATAAGGTAAGGGCATCGATTTTGCAGTGAACATGAATGTGCAAAGCTTTGAGCATGTCAGGTATTAATGAAGCTACTGAAGGGAAGAGCTTGCTTGTGTGCTTTTTCGGGAGGGAATGTTAATCATAAGCTGCACTCGGAGAGCCTGATGACGGAACGCTTTCGGACAGGAGTTCAATTCTCCTCGTCTCCACCATAAAAAAGAGATGATTTTACTTTCGGTAAAATTATCTCTTTTTCAATGATATAAATTCCTGACGTAATTTGCGATATACCTTCGGCGCGATATATCCTGACGGATGAGATATGTTGCCTTGCGCCAAGTGTTATTGTGCTTACAACGATTAACACTCTACGGTAAAGCGGTGGCGTTTTTTTGTGGTTTCAACTCGAAAAGAAACGAACTCTGTTCAGTTACTCTCCGTCAATTAAATAATCATAACTAACTCCAAAGATTTCCTTTAATGCCTGAATTTCAAAATCAGTTACATATCTTTTATTTGTTTCAATTCTTGTAATTACATTTTTATCCATATCTATACCTATAAGCTGAAGTTCTCTTGCTAAATCTCTTTGCGATAACCCTTTTTCGTTTCTGAGTTCTCTTAACCTTTCACCAATAAGATTTTTTCCGTTTGCACTTGTTCTTTGTTTCACTTTAATCACCACTTTAAATTTTGTCTCATTTATTGCACATTATATGTTGATTTTAACTCAAAATATGATATAATCGGTTGTAAAAATGAGACAAAGGTGGATGTAAGATGAACCTAAAGCTTGAACTAATCCAAAAGCATATAAGCCAAATGGTTAAACAAGCGCTTGAAAACAATATAATAGACTATAATGCTATTGCCGACACAAATGCGATTATAATCCTTGATAAAATTAAAAGAATAATAGCAGATGATGCCCTATCCGATTTTGATGCAATTGAGGAAATTGTCTGCATACTGGAAGATAATAATATTGACTGTGGGTCACGACACGATTTTTGAAATAATAATGCATTGTGTTTTTTCTATTGATATGCTATAATTTGTTAAATATTTTATTTTAACTTAAAAAAATATTTGAAACAATAGAAAAATAAAACATTTTATCAAATAAGATAAGCAAAAGAGAAAGGAAATTATAATTATGGAAGAAATAATAATAGATTTTACATTATGTAAAAATAAAAAAGATTTATTTGCCGTATTTTTTAGGTGAAAATGCAGATGCATTATGGGATTGTCTAACCGAATTTGGAAATCCACCAGTTAGATTTTTTATAAAGAAAGCTAAATCACAATCCTTTCATGTTCAATATCCAATGGGACTTATCCTTGAAGTTTTTGAAGACTTTCAAAAAGAAGAACCTGAAAGTGAAGTAATCATTATGGAATGAGGAAAATTATTTTTCGCACGCCGTGATAGTCTAACGATGCGCCTCGTCTCCACCAACGATTAATACGAAAGTGTAAAATTAGAAACAGTCATATCAAAACAAAGTTTTTTGTATTGGTATGACTGTTTTTTTGTAAAATTAATTATGATATAATTTTTGTGTCTGATATTTAGGTTCATATGTTACATTAATGCCAAGCTTTTGGAATACTCGTTCGTCAACACGCGAGAGAATTACGCTTGAATGAGCCTCACAGCCTGCAAGTTTTGTAAGCTGACTCATGGCAAGTGCTGCAGTCTGATTAGTTGACGCACTTATTGCAAGTGCAATTAAAGTTTCATCAGAATGGAGTCTTGGGTTTTTGCTTCCCATATGATTTACTTTAAGCTCCTGGATAGGCTCAATTGCATCAGGGGAAATAAGCAAAACATCGTCGTCTATTCCTGCCAGATGCTTTAAAGCATTTAGGATAAGCGCAGCACAGGCACCCAAAAGCGGAGACGTTTTTCCAGTTATCATCGTTCCGTCAGGAAGAGTAATTGCCATAGCGGGACTGCCAGTTTCTGCTTCGCGCGAAAGAGCCGCAATTGTCTCAGGACGGTCATTTGTAGTTATGCCGAGCCTATTCATTATCATTTCAATCTTGAAAACTTCATCCTGCTCGCCTGAACCCTGGCGCACACTGCAGCTTGCATTATAAAAACGTCTTATTATTTCCTGTTTGGATGCTTCTTCAACTATCTTAGAATCAGTTATACAATAGCCTGCCATGTTAACACCCATATCCGTCGGGCTCTTATATGGCGATTCGTCCATTATTTTCTGGAAAATTGTATTTAAAACAGGGAAAATCTCAATATCTCTGTTATAGTTGACAGTTGTTTGTCCGTATGCTTCTAAATGGAACGGATCAATCATATTAATGTCATCAAGGTCTGCCGTTGCCGCCTCATATGCTAAGTTTACAGGGTGGTTAAGAGGCAGGTTCCATACGGGGAATGTTTCAAATTTAGCATATCCCGATTTTATTCCGCGTTTGTAGTCATGATAGAGCTGAGAAAGACATGTTGCCATTTTTCCGCTTCCCGGCCCCGGAGCAGTCACAACAATAAGCGAACGTGTTGTTTCAATGTAGTCGTTTTTTCCATAACCCTCATCGCTTACAATAAGAGGGATATTTGCAGGATAATCAGGGATGTTGTAATGCTTGTACACAGTAATACCTAAAGAGATAAGGCGTTTGCGGAAAATGTCTGCCGCAGGTTGACCGTTATACTGAGTGATAACAACACTGCCTACATAAATTCCAATTTCAGTAAGAGAATCTATAAGACGGAGAGCTTCTAAATCATAAGTGATTCCGAGGTCGCCACGCACTTTGTTTTTTTCGATAGCATTGGCACTGATAACGATAACGATTTCCGCCTGATCTTTAAGCTCTAAAAGCATATTTATCTTGCTGTCAGGTTTAAATCCGGGGAGAACTCTGGAGGCATGGAAGTCATCAAAAATTTTGCCCCCAAACTCTAAATAAAGCTTGCCGCCAAAACGTGAAATTCTGTCACGAATGTTCTGCGACTGCATTTTTAGATATTTATCATTGTCAAAGCCGATTTTGTTCATAGTGCCCTCCGCAATTAATAAAATAATGTTATAATTATATCATTTAAGTCTAAAATTTGCAAGCTATAATTTGACTTATTTTTACATTGGCATGGGAGATTTTTTATCATATGTAAATTTTACATGATTTTTACAAATTCCTGTTTAGGATTGACCTTATATACAAAATGTGATAAAATAACTTAGGTTTAAGATTAAATTAGATGTTATAGATTATTGTAATATTTTGTACATGCAAAATATATTAATGGAGCTGAGTTATGGTAAAAATTTTATTTGTATGCCACGGTAATATATGCCGAAGTCCGATGGCAGAATTCATTTTTAAGGATATTGCAGAAAAATCAGGAAAAGGCGATAAATTCTATGTGGCATCTGCTGCTACCAGTTATGAGGAAATAGGAAATCCCGTGCATTATGGAACAGCAAAAATCTTAGACAGACTTAAAATATCTTACTCTGGAAAACGTGCGGTACATTTGGAAAAATCCGACTATGAAAAATATGATTATTTGGTGTGCATGGACAGTGCAAACGTACGCAATACCCTGCGGATTGTAGGGGATGATTCGGAGAAAAAAATACACAAATTACTTGAGTTTGCGGGCTCTGATGATGATGTGGCTGATCCATGGTATACAGGAAATTTTGACAGAACATACTGTGATGTCCTCTCAGGATGCAAGGGTCTTTTAAGATATATAGAGGAAAGACAGAATGGATGATTAAATTTTGTATATTAAAACAAATGACTTTGAGCCATTATATGGGGATAGGTTAGATAAGAAAGATAATAAATAAAAAGGAGATATTATAATGAGGAAAAAGACATCAGACGGATGGCGTGAGAACAAGTGGATAAGGGCAGCGATACCTGCGTTGTTGCTTCATTGCAGTATAGGTACAGTATATTGCTGGTCAATTTTCAGTCAGGAAATTGCAGATTATATCGGATTTTCAAAAGGTGCGGCAGAGTGGGCATTCAGCCTTGCTATTTTCTTCCTTGGTATGTCGGCTGCATTTCTTGGAAATATTGTGGAAAAGGATATTAAAAAGTCATCGCTTATTGCTGCCATATGCTTTTCATTGGGTATGTTGGGTACAGGCGGATTTATTTATTACGGCGGTCTCAATCAGGGAAGCACGGTAGCACTTGTTGGTATATATTTATGCTATGGTGTTATTATGGGCATAGGTCTTGGTACAGGATACCTTTCACCTGTAAAAACACTCATGCTTTGGTTTGCAGACAGAAAAGGCCTTGCAACAGGACTTGCAGTAGCAGGTTTTGGTGCAGCAAAGGCAATTGCAAGCCCTATAATGCAGTCTATGCTTGAGGCAATGGGTAAAAGCGGTATATATAAGATGTTCTGGATTTTAGGCTCTGTTTATTTTGTTATGATGTTTGCAGGACATCTGCTTTTAAAGAAACCTGCAGGTTGGGTTGAACCTCAGGGCAAAGAAGAGAAAAACAGTATTATATCAGTTCTTAAGACAAGAAAGATTACAAACTACATAGGCATATGGTTAATGTTTTATATAAATATTACATGCGGTCTTGCGCTTTTATCTCAGGAAAAGATGATTGTAAAATGTATCGGACTTGCAGGATTTGTAGGAATTATCTCAACCCTTTCTGCCATATTTAATGCTGGCGGACGTTTGGGATTTTCAGCATGGGCAGATAAGATGAAGGATAGAAATACTATTTTCAAGATTATTTTCATCATCTCAATTATCCTTACTGCTGTTGTAATTTTTACAGGCGGTATAAATAACGGAGCACAGAATATAGTTCTCACTGTTCTTGTATTG
>SVJO01000028.1 GCA_015068935.1 Oscillospiraceae bacterium | reverse complement strand
ATGAATGGGTCATTGATACCTACTACGTCAACTTTTTCATTGTACATAGCAGCTCTGAAAACAAGACGACCGATACGGCCAAAACCATTAATACCAACTTTTGCTTTCATTTAGCAAACCTCCTAAAATTGTTATAATTTCGTCAATATATATATTTTATAATATATTACATAAATATTCAAGTATTATTTTGAAATTTTTTAAAAATTTCTTTCATTTTGTTAATCTTCAATAATAATTATTGATTCTATAACAGGTTTTTCTATAAGCTCATCGCTCGGATAACCTGTTGTTGGCATTTGGGCAATTTCATCAACATATTCCATACCGCTTGTAACTTTGCCGAATGCGGCATAATTTCCGTCTAAGTGGGGAGATGCTTCATGCATGATAAAGAACTGACCTGATGCAGAGTTTGGGTCATTTGTTCTTGCGAGCGACAACACACCTCTTTCATGCTTTAAAGTATTATTAAAGCCGTTTGATGCAAATTCGCCTTTGATAGCTTCATCCATACCGCCTATGCCTGTCCCGCTTTTAGAACCTCCCTGAATCATAAATCCGGGAATTGCGCGGTGGAAAACTTTGCCGTCATAGTAACCTGATTCTACACCCTTTAAGAAAAGCTCACATGACAGGGGTGCAATTTCGGGGTAAAGCTCCATTTCAATTATGCCTCCGTCTTCTAATGTAAGACGAACGCGTGGTGTTTCATTTGTTTTTTCCATAGCAGAATCTGTTCCTTTCTTTGACTCGTCTGTTGAAACGGCAGTTTGTTCAGGCGCTTCATTTTTTATCGGCGCTGAGCATGCTGTTCCAAACAAGCATAACGAGAGCATCATTGCTGTTATTTTCAGTAGCATTTTAAACATCTTTTCCTCCTGATATTTTGTTCCCAAAAGTAACCATTATATATTTTACCATAAATATCACAAAAATCAAGATATTTATGAAAATATTCTTAAATATAGAATTTTGCTACAGCTCTTTTTCTGTGCGTCTTTCAATAAATGAATCATAGACAACACGCTTAATAGCGGCAACAACAGGGACGCCTATAAACATACCTAAGATGCCGAAAAGCTCTCCGCCCACCGTGACCCCCAAAATTACTAAAAGAGGGCTGATGCCGACGTGCCCCGACATGACCTTGGGGCCTATTATGAAGTTATCTATAAGCTGAATCGAAACGGCATAAATTAAAACCCACAGGGCTTTTACGGGGCTGAACATGAGTGTTATAAGTATGCTTGGAACGGCACCTATATAGGGCCCGAAATACGGAATAATATTTGTGACTGCGATAATTAAGCTTATAAATGCCGAAAGAGGAATGTTAAGCCACCAAAGTACTACAGCGCCAAGTAAAAACATAATGAGAGACTCAATGAGCTTTCCTCCTAAAAAATCAGAAAAAATTTCATTTATGCTCATGAGTGCTTTTGATATTTTCAGGGCGGTGCGTTGTGAAAAAAGTGCATGGAGAAGTTTTTTTGCTTCAATGAGAATATTTTCTTTGCTGTAGAGAAAATAAACTGAAATGGAAAAGCCAAAAAAAAGTCTGACTACTGCTAAAGCCGAGCCTCCTAAAACTGATGAGGTGTATCCGTAAATATCTAAAAGATTAATTTCTGACAGAAAATCATAGAGCATGGAGAGTGCTTTTTCAAGCAACTCATTAAGAGGAAGAAAGGCTGTGCGCTCTGCTATTTTGTCCGAAAAATTTCTTATATAGAGGACATATGAGGGAATTTTGTTTGTTATTTCCTCTATGCCGTCAGATATTGTCGGAATGATGCCCACAATAAAAAGTGTAAAAAGACCGAAAAATGAAAGATACAAAAAGCTGATAACAAAAATCCGTTTTGCTTTTTTTACGGACAAAGAGTCTTTTTTTGAGACAATGAGTTTATCAAAAAAAGTGACAAGCGGATTGAAAAGATATGCAATAACCCCGCCCCAGATAAAATAGGCAAAGCATGAATAAAGGAGCGAAAAAATTCCTGAAAATGAAATATCAGATTCCGTTATCAGCTTAAAAATCAAAAATGAAATTATGATAACAGGAAGGAAACTTAAGTGCTTTACTCTCATTTTTTTCATGCTTTTTCTCCGTTTATCCGTTTTTTAAATATTTTATAATGCCCTTTCCGATTGATTCTGCCATTTTCTTTCTGTAGTCAGCTGATAGGAGTAGTTTTTCCTCATCAGGATTTGACAAAAACCCACATTCTATCAGCACAGCGGGTATCTTGGCTTTTTTGAGAAGATAAATTCCGCCGTCAGATTTTTTTATTTCTCTTTCCATTTGCGGTTTTAAGTCAGATATAAGCATTTGCTGGATGGATTTTGCTATAGCCTCGCTCGTTTCAAAATTGGGTGAATAAAAGACCTGAGGACCGCTGTATTTTGCTATTTCAAACTTGTTCATATGTATGCTGACAAAAAGGTCGGCGCCGCTTGTGTTCATAATTTTTTCGCGCTTGTGCATATCAGAAACTTTTTTCTCTCTTGTGGTTTTGGCATTTTCGTCAAATATTCCGTTTTCGTTTTCTCTTGTCATTATTATATTGAAGCCGTTTTTCTTAAGGTAATCACAAAGCTTTAGTGCAACATCTAAATTAAGAGATGCTTCATTGTGTCCTGAAATGCTCACCGCCCCTCCGTCAGGTTCGCCGTGACCTGCGTCTATTATAATTGTTTCAGGCTTTCCTGCAGTTGCAGGCGAGGCTTCTGGAAGCAAAAATGTGCAAAGCAAAGCACAAAATACTAATGCAAGGGAACAAAGTATGAGAGTTCGTTTTTTGAAAAGGATTATCATTTTATCACCATTTATTTTTTCGATATATTTATATTTTATTCATGGAAAAAAATTTTTATGTTTTCAGTCAATTTCTTTATATTGTATTTTGGGACAGTTGTATGCTTTAAAATGTACCATGTCAGACGGAAGGAGTGTGATAAAGTGGAAAACAGCGGCATGGCAGAAAGCATAAAAAGGCTCATCTGCTCAGGGGAAAGTGATTCAGGAAACGTTAAAATCAATTTCCCTGAAAGCGATGTTTCGACCTTCCTTGCCAAAGCATTAATATCAAAGGCAAGCGGGGGAGATTTGTCTGCGATAAAGGAAATAAGGTCAATCGTAGAGAGCGGTGAAGAAACAGAAAAGAAGGAATTTCTGCTCCCTGCAAAAAGTATTGCTGCACCGTTTATAGACATTTACCGAGATGTTTTGAAAAAAGGACATACGGAATATGTGCTCTATGGCGGCAGGGGAAGTACAAAGTCTTCTTTTATCAGCATGATGCTTTTAGAGCTTATATTAAATAATGAAAATATTCATGCCGTAATATGCAGACGCGTTAAGGATACGCTTCGCGACAGTGTTTATGCACAAATCAAGTGGGCGGCAATAGAGCTTAAAATCGAGGACAGATTTGATTTTAAGACAAGCCCGTTGGAAATCTGTGTAAAAAAGACGGGGCAGAAAATTTATTTCAGAGGTGCTGACGACCCCGCTAAAATCAAGTCAATTAAAGTGCCGTTTGGTTACATCGGTATTTTATGGTTTGAAGAGCTTGACCAGTTTGAAGGGGAGGAGCAGGTAAGAAGCATTGAACAGTCCGTCATAAGAGGCGGAAACTGAGATTTGGATAGGAGAAGAAATTTGTTTCACTGCAGAATATGAGGGAGTAAATTATTGCATAAAGTGCAATAGCGATAATGAATGGTCATATCTTGAGACTGTTCTTGCCCAACCTGAAGATATTCTGCCTGTTGATGATACAATTAATGCAGAGAGCGAAAACCCTGTGCAAAATAAAGCGGTCAAGGAATATGTTGATGATTATATCTCTCTTATTAATGGTACACAGCTAAAGAGCGGTACAGTTGCAAATGCCATCTATTGGAAAAGCGGTGCTATAGGTGTTCCGCAGGGGTCTGCAGTAACGAGTAGTGTAAGAGCATATACACCTGATTTTTTTGAATATGATGAGTCTGTTAAAGTAACTGTTTCAGGCGATGCTCAAATAATAATATTTTTCTATACCGCTCCTTCTGTCGGCGCTTGCCTGCAAAATCAGCAAACTGACTGGCTTTCAGGCACTGTTAATTTATCTGAGTATATACCAGAGGGGGCGGCTTATTTCAGAATATCAGCCCGCTCTATGCCAGAAGGGAGCACCAATGGCGAGGATTTGTCAGGAGATATGTCGCTTGTTTCTGACAATGTTAAAATGGAGAGATACTACGAGGCCGCACCTTTTGCCACTCTTTTCGGGCTTGATAAAAAAATTGACGATGAAATAGGAGATATTGAAACAGCTATAGATAACATCATTGCTATTCAAAATATTTTAATAGGCGGTGATGGAGAATGAGCATAGCGGAAAAATTAATTCAGGCAGCGGAAAACGAGCAGAAGGTTTATGATGCAGGCAAACAAAAAAGAACAAGGGAATTCTGGGAATGTGTGACAGGGTATGGACAAAGACGGAATTTCTCAAGATTTTTACGTAATAGTGACCTTACGGGTGAAACATTACCAGAAGATTTATTCACAATAGAAAATGCAGGGGCGATGTTTTATAACTATTATGGAACAGCGTTGCCAGAAGGTGTTGATTTAGCGAACATAGATACGACCAAAACAGGAAATGATTCGGCGGTATCTAATATAGTCGGGTATTCTCCAAACCTTGAAGAAGTATATGATGTTAATATTCCTGAAGGGATATTAGATTATTACTGCTCATTTCAAAATTGTCCTATGCTGAGAAAAATTGAAAAGGTACGTTCAAACAAAGATACGGCTTTCACTTCAACATTTGTAGGTGACAGCAATCTGGAAGAAATCACTTTTGAAGGCGTGATAGGTAAAAACATATCCTTAAAGCAGAGCACGAAATTATCACTTGAAACTTTAACTAATCTGATAGATTGTCTTTATGACTATTCGGGATCAACAGCAACATATACATGCACTTTGGGTGCGGAAAATTTAGCTAAGCTGACAGATGAACAAAAGGCAGCGGCAACAACGAAAGGATGGAGTTTAGCATAATGGAAATTAAAACTATTGAAATAACAGAAATAAAGGCAGATGAAGGAAAGGTGCTGACAAACGGAGATACTTATTCTTCAGTCGGCGGTTCGGTTTTCCTCGGCATAAATGACAAAGCTGAAAACTGGCATGAGATAACGGAGGAAGAATACAACGAGGTTATAAAACTTCAGGAAGAAACGGCAAAAATGCAGGATATATAAGGCGGTGATAAAGATGAAAATATTTATTGATGCAGGGCATAATTTTTCGGGAGCCGATACAGGAGCTGTGGCAAACGGAATACGCGAGCAGGATATAACATTTCTGATTGCGGACAAGCTCAAAAGCCTTCTCATCTCTTTCGGGCATGAAGTGTTTATGAGCAGAAATAACTTAGAAGATAATGTCGGCTCTACGCTTTCTGATTCGCTGAATACCAGAGTGAATTTAGCAAACCGCTACGGCACAGAGTTTTTTATAAGTATTCACTGCAACGCATTTAACGGTGAGGCAAGCGGAACGGAGACGCTTATTTTTTCATTTAATTCAAAGGCATATGAGTATGCAAAAAGAATACAAAATGCAATTACACAAAAGCTCAGCACAAAGGATAGGGGCGTAAAAGAAAGAAAGGACTTAGCAGTTCTCAAAAAAACATTGATGCCTGCAGTTTTGATAGAGACTGCGTTTATTGACAATTTATATGATGCCGAGCTATTAAAAAGGCAGGATGACTTTGCAGAGGCAATATTTGAGGGCATAACGGGAAGTAAGTATATGGCAGAAGTTTCTGAAACAGACGGTTTGGTAGCAGAATTTTCCAAAAGGGGAATTATCACAGACAAAAAACTCTGGCTCTCAAAATTTGCTGAGGACAAAAATGCATATTTTCTGGCAAAAAAGGTGTTGGATTACATGAAAAGGAGGGGAATATGATGAGTACAACAGTAACATATATGAAAGTGATTTCAGGTGTATTTTGCAGTGTTGTGACGTTTATCTGGGGAGGAATGGATGCAATCTTTGTGATTTTTCTGTGCCTCATGGCGCTTGATTATATAACGGGAGTGCTGAGCGCCGTAAAGACAAAAAGCCTTTCAAGCGAGACGGGATTTTACGGATTGCTGAAAAAAATCGGCATGCTTTCCATTGTTGCACTTGCGCATTTTATCGGCGATTACAGTAATATGCCTGATATAAGGTCGCTTGTTATAGGCTTTTATATAGCAAACGAGGGGATAAGCATTTTAGAAAACTCGGCACGTCTCGGCGTGCCTATGCCCCAAAAACTTGTAAGCATATTAAAACAGTTAAACACAAATTCATAAGCTAAAGAAGAGTATGGGAGGAAAAGAATGACATTTGACTATTTTTACAGCGATTTGCGCAGCAGAGAAAATTTTATAATGATGCCAAAAGAGCTTTTCTCTGACGAAAGGTTTTCATCTCTTTCGATAGAGGCAAAAAGTCTTTACTGCATGATGCTCGACAGAATGTCGCTTTCTGCAAAAAACGGACTTAAGGATGAACAAAACCGCATATACATAATTTTCACTTTGAAAGAGGCTATGGAGCTTTTGGGAGTGGGAAAAACCAAGTGCATACGTATTTTTGCAGAGCTTGACGAAGAGACGGGCACAGGCCTTATCGAAAGAGTAAAACGCGGTCAGGGCAAGGCTGCATATATTTATGTCAAAAATGCTTTTCCTCCCGAAAGCAATTTAAATTCAGAAGAGGGTTTAAATAAAGACCTGCAGAAGTCTCAAAAACGAACCTCCAGAGGTTTAAAAAATGAACCTCTAGAGGTTTCAAAATCAGACCATAATAATACTGATATAAATAAGACTGAAGAAAATAAAACTGATTTTAGTAATTATCATATCAATTCATATCTGTCAAATACTTTAAGTAATTTAAAAAAGGCAGATGAAACGATAAGAAGAGAAAAGATGTCACTCATTATAAAAAATAATATTGAATTTGATATCTTAAAGGAGCGCTACAGTGAGGATAAGCTGACTAAAATAGTGGATATCATGACTGACTGCGTAACGAATGAAAATGATTTTTTAATCATAGGCGGGAAAAAAATTCCTTCGTCTTTGGTTAAACAGCGTATGCTTTCGCTTGACTCATCGCATATTGAATACGTTCTTGACTGCATGGCAAAAAATAAAACACTGATAAGAAACATAAAGAGCTATCTCATTTCGGCGCTTTACAACGCATATCAGACAATAGATTTTTACTATGAGATGATGGTAAGATACGACCTTTCAGAAGAAAACAATCTATAGTTTTTGAATTTTATTCGCAATTAGATTTCAAAAAAAGACGGTATCAGTATAAAAATAGAAGCGTCGCAATGAAATTTTGCAATTTTTGTGATTTTTTTATTCAAAAACACTTGACAAGGGTTAAATAATAATATAAAATATACTCAAGCTAAATAATGAGACGAAACAAAAATGCCTGCGGGGTATGCTCTGAGTATATCATTGCAGGTGTTTTTGTATATAAAAAAATAAACATATTCTAAAAAGTTTCCTCATACAATGTACAAACTGAAAAAACTATATACATGGAGGAAACGCGATGAGTGAATATAATGTTTACAAGGATATTGCAGAAAGGACGGGCGGAGAAATATATATAGGTGTTGTCGGCCCTGTAAGAACGGGTAAATCCACCTTTATTAAAAAGTTTATGGACTCGCTTGTAATTCCCAATATTGAAAACGGATACGCAAAGGAGAAGGCAAAAGATGAGCTTCCCATAAGCGGGAACGGAAAAACCATTATGACAACGGAGCCGAAGTTTATTCCTGACGAGGCAGTCAGCATCTCACTCGGAGACAGCTCAAAAATGAAGGTCAAAATGATTGATTGCGTAGGATATATTGTAGACAGCGCACTCGGTCACACAGAAGATGATGCGCCGAGAATGGTTATGACGCCATGGTCTGATAAACCGATGGAGTTTGCGCTTGCTGCCGAAACAGGCACAAAAAAGGTTATCTGCGACCATTCAACAATTGGACTTGTAGTCACGACAGACGGAAGCTTTACGGATATTAAAAGAGAAGATTACATTGATGCTGAAAAGAAGGTTATCTCTGAGCTTAAAGAGATAAATAAGCCGTTTGTAATAATGCTTAATACAAAATATCCAAAAGAAAAGGAAACAGAAAATTTACGGGCATTTTTAGAGGCTGAATATGGAGTTCCCGTTATCTGCACAGACTGCTCATCTGTGACAAAAGAGGAAATCAATGATATTATGAAAAAAGTTCTGTATCAGTTCCCTCTGCTTTCTGCAAGCATAAATCTTCCGTCGTGGATTTCGACACTTCCTTCCGGCCACAGAGTAAAAACAAATATTTATGATTTTGTTTTAAATCTTGCAGACGGACTTAAAACAATAAATGACACCAAGGAATTTTTAACTAAGCTGTCAGATTATGAATATATTGAAGAGGCAGCCTTTAATGAAATTGATTTAGGCAAGGGAACTGCCGTAATTGATATAACTGTTAAAAAGAGTCTCTATTATGAAATAGTTAAAGAGCTTTCAGGCTTTGATATAGAAAGCGATGATAAACTCCTGTCTCTTCTTAAAGAGATGTCTTTAATTAAGTCAGAATATGAAAAGATTAAAGATGCGCTCTCTGAGGTGAGCCGCAAGGGATACGGAATCGTCACTCCGTCTATTGATGAGCTGTCTTTAGAAGAGCCTGAAATTGTGAAACAGGGCGGAAGATACGGTGTGCGCCTCAGGGCTTCTGCACCGAGCATACATATGATAAGAGCAGACATTGAAACAGAGGTTAGCCCAATAGTCGGAACAGAAAAGCAGTCAGAAGATTTAGTTCGCTATCTTTTATCTGAATTTGAGACAGACCCGAAAAAAATATGGGAGTCAAATATTTTCGGCAAAAGTCTGCATGAGCTTGTAAATGAGGGCCTTAAGACAAAGCTAAACCATATGCCAGACGATGCACAAGTTAAGCTCCAGGAGACACTGACAAGAATCATAAACGAGGGTAGTGGCGGACTTATCTGCATAATACTCTAGGGGATGTAAAAAAAGTCCAGACCGCAAAAAGAAAATAAAAGCGGGATGCAGAAACTGCATCCCTTTTACTTTTGAAATTATTCATCTAAACTCATCTGCGTCGGCTTATTTATGCCGAAATGCTCGTATGCTTTGGAGGTTGCCATTCTGCCCCTTGGTGTTCTGTTTAAAAAGCCGAGCTGGAGAAGGTATGGCTCATAGACATCTTCTATTGTGTTTGCATCTTCGCCGATTGAGGCAGCAAGCGTTTCAAGTCCTACGGGACCTCCGCCGAAGTTTTCTATAATAAACATCATCATTTTTCTGTCTATCATGTCAAGTCCGACTTTGTCAACTTCCATTGTCGAAAGCGCAAGGTCAGCAATTTCCTTTGTTATTTCACCGCTTCCCTTTACCTGTGCAAAATCACGCACGCGGCGGAGAAGTCTGTTTGCAATTCTCGGCGTTCCTCGTGAGCGAGATGCAATTTCCATTGAGCCGAACGCATCAATTTTCGTATTTAAAATATTAGCAGAGCGGCGTATGATTTCATCAAGCTCTGAAGGAGAGTATAGCTCCAAGCGGCTGATAACACCGAATCGGTCACGCAGAGGCGCAGTTAAAAGCCCCGTTCTTGTTGTTGCGCCGATTAATGTAAAACGCGGAAGGTCTAATCGCACAGAGTGAGCGCCAGGCCCTTTTCCTAAAATTATATCAAGCGAGAAATCCTCCATTGCGGGATAGAGTATTTCCTCTACACTCCTGCTCAAGCGGTGGATTTCGTCAATGAAAAGAATGTCACCATGAGATAAACTTGTAAGGATTGCTGCAAGGTCTCCCGCACGTTCTATAGAAGGCCCTGACGTTATTCTTAAGTTTGAGCCCATCTCATTTGCGATGATGCCTGCAAGGGTTGTTTTTCCAAGCCCTGGAGGGCCATATAAGAGAACATGGTCAAGTGATTCGTTTCTAGACAGAGCCGCATCAATATAGACCTTCATGTTTTCTTTGACCTTTGTCTGTCCTATATATTCAGAGAGTCTTTTAGGGCGAAGGCTCAGCTCATCGTCTGAGTCCCCTGAAAGCGACCTTGTTGAAATTATTCTTTCTTCGTCCATATCTTTCTCCTTACCTTAATGCTAAAATTTTAAGTGCCTCTTTGATTGTATCTTCTGTCGATAAATCTTTAGAAAGCTGAGAAACAGCGCGCACAGCCTCGCTCTGCGAATATCCGAGCACGCACAGGGCAGAGACAGCCTCGCTCGAATTTGTAGCTCCGTGCGGAGCAGCTGAAGCTGAAACAACTGATGTTTCCTGCGGGAAAAGGTCTTCATTTTTGAGCTTATCCTTAAGCTCTAAGGCGATTTTCTGGGCAAGCTTGGGACCTACGCCTACTGCCTTTGTAATAGACTTATAGTCATCTGTCACCACTGCCAGGGCAAACTCAGACGGGCGCATAGAAGAAAGCACTGAAAGTCCTGCCTTGGGGCCTGCGCCTGAAACGGAAATTATCATTTTAAACATTTTAAGCTCTTCTACACTTAGAAAACCATATAAATCAAATAAATCCTCTGCTACCTTTAAAAATGTGTGAATTTTAACATTGTCGCCTGTTTTGAGCGAAGAAAGCGAAAACGGAGACATAAAAATCTTATAGCCTATGCCTCCTGAGTCAATAACGGCATAGTTCTCGTCGACACAGTCTACTGTTCCTTTAACAAATGCTATCATAAATTACTCCTTCTGTAATAAGTAAAATTTTCCCTGTTTATACACCTTTGTCTTTTATCATTCTGCTGTATTTTGCCGTATGTGCATGGCAAATGGCAACTGCTAAAGCATCAGCAACGTCGTCAGGCTTTGGAACGGAATCTAAGCATAAAAGCGATTTTACCATGCGCTGAATCTGCTGTTTATCAGCTCTGCCGTACCCTGACACTGCCTGCTTTACCTGGAGCGGAGTATATTCAAAAATCGGCAGATTCTGACTTGATGCTGCAAGCATAGCGACACCTCTGCCGTGAGCCACCGTTATTGCGGTTTTGACGTTAGTGTTAAAGAAAAGCTCCTCTATTGCAAAAGCATCAGGGGAAAAGCGTTCTATTAAAATATTTATGCTCTCATAGATATCGCGCAGTCTGTCCGAGAGCTTTTCACCTGCTTTTGTGGTGACAGCCCCGTAATCAATGACAGAAAAGCGATTTGATTTATATTCCAAAACTCCGTAGCCGACAATGGCAATTCCGGGGTCTATTCCCATAATTATCACGAAAATTCCTCCGAAAAAAATTAATATTTCTTTTTTTTTAAAAAAATGTTGAGATTTCTGCGCTTATAGTATATAATTATAAGGTATATATTCAATTTAAAACAAATACTATTATTTATTTTAACATATTGAAAGAAGAAAAGCAAGGAGAGAAAATTAAAATGGCAAAATTATGGGGCGGAAGGTTTTCTAAAAATACAGATGCTTTAGTTGATGATTTCAATTCATCAATCAGATTTGATAAAAGAATGTATGCTCAGGATATTTCTGGCTCGCAGGCGCATGCTAAAATGCTTGGAAGACAGGGGATTATAAAAAAGGAAGATGCCGATTTGATAGTTAAGACGCTCGGCGAAATTTTAGAAGATATCGAAGCAGGCAAAATCGAATTTTTAATTGAGGCTGAGGATATACATATGAACATCGAAACTATTTTAACTCAGAGGATAGGCGATGTCGGAAAAAAACTTCACACTGGAAGGAGCAGAAACGACCAGGTTGCACTTGATATCAGAATGTATCTTCGCGACTCGGCAAAAGAAATCAGGAAAATGCTTTCTTGTGTAATGGGCGCTGTTTTAGAAGTTGCTGAAAAAAATACTGATACCATAATGCCCGGTTATACGCATATGCAAAAAGCTCAGCCAGTTACACTTGCGCATCATTTCATGGCATATTTTGAAATGTTTAAAAGAGACATGCAAAGGCTTTCAGACTGGGAAGGGCGCGTCAATGTAATGCCCTTGGGCTCAGGCGCACTTGCAGGCACGACATATCCTTTAGACAGAGAATTTGTAGCAAGAGAGCTTGGATTTAACAGCGTAACCCGCAACTCAATGGATGCTGTGAGTGACAGAGATTTCTGCATAGAGCTTGCTTCATGCCTTTCAATACTTATGATGCACCTTTCGCGTTTTTGCGAAGAGCTTATTTTATGGTCGACAAACGAGTTTTCATTTGTCGAGATGGACGACAGCTATTCAACAGGCTCATCCATCATGCCCCAGAAGAAAAACCCCGATGTTGCAGAGCTCATCAGAGGTAAAACAGGCAGAGTATACGGAAGTCTGATTACGCTTCTTACAATGATGAAATCACTTCCCTTAGCATACAACAAGGATATGCAGGAGGATAAAGAGGCAATATTTGACGCAGTTGATACTGTGATGCTTTGCCTGCCTGTATTTACCGAGATGATTAAGACAATGAAGATAAATAAGGAAAATATGCTCGAAGGCGCAAAGGGCGGTTTTACAAATGCTACCGACATAGCGGATTATCTTGTAAGACGCGGCGTGCCTTTCCGTGATTCTCATGAGGTCGTCGGCAAAATGGTCGCACTTGCAGAGCGCCTGTCAAAAAAACTTGACGAATTCACAATGGAGGAATTTAAGTCTTGCTCACCACTTATCGAAGAGGATATATACAGAGCTATCAGCATGGAGACATGCGTAGAGGGAAGAAACTTAATCGGCGGACCTGCTAAGGCTCGCACAAAAGCCGAAATAGAGGAAGGGTATAAATTTTTAGCGGAGGTAGAGTGATATGGAAAACTATGTAAATAATTCTAACGAATTTTCTGAGGTCGCAAGAAGAATTTCAGAGCTGAGGGAAGTGTGCGGATATACTCAGGAGGAGCTTGCCCGTGAGCTTGGTATAGATATTGAGGTTTATAAAGGATACGAAGCTGACGGAAGCGATATTCCAATCAGCGTGATTTATGAAATTGCAAATAAGTTTAATATTGATTTTGCGGAAATTTTAACGGGTGTTGCGGCAAAACTTGACACGCACCATATTGTCCGTGCAGGAAAAGGCAAAGACGTTGACCGCTATCCTGGCTACAGATATCAGGATTTGGCTTTTCGTTATGCAAAAAAGATTATGCAGCCTCTCTTAGTTACACTTGACCCGTCAGATGAGCCGTTAAAACTCGTTTCGCATACAGGTCAGGAGTTTAACATGGTTTTAGAGGGAAGCATTGAGGTAGTGTTTGAAAATGAGACATATGTCTTAAATGCAGGCGACACAATCTATTTTAACCCGCTGATTCGCCACGGACAGCGATGCTACGGTGACAAAACCGCAAAATTTTTGACAGTTATTTCAGAGTAAAGGAAGAAAGAGAATGCTTTTAGATAAATATTTACCGAGAATAGAATTTGATTCATACGAGGATTTTAAACAGAATTATAAGGTAAGTGTCCCTCGTGACTTCAACTTCGGCTTTGACGTTGTTGATGCCTGGGCAGATAGCGAGCCAGAAAAGAAGGCGCTTGTGTGGTGTAATGACGCAGATGAAGAAAAAACACTGACATTTACTGATATTAAAAAACTTTCAAACAAGACAGCAAATTTCTTTAAGAGCATCGGCATAAAAAAAGGCTCTGTTGTGCTTTTGATTTTAAGAAGAAGGTGGGAATACTGGGTTTGCGCAACGGCACTTCATAAAATCGGTGCAATCTTAATTCCGGGCTCGCTCCAGCTTACTAAAAAGGATATTGCATACAGAGCAAAAGCGGCAGGGATATGCACAGTCGTATGTGTAGATGATGATTTTGTTATTTCACAGGTAAATCAGGCACAAAAAGAGGCGCCCATTTTAAAAAATAAGATAGTAGTAAATGCTCATTTAGACGGCTGGCTCAATTTTGAGGACCAAACAGCGCCGTTTTCTGACGTATTTGAAAGACCTTCTGGTGATGAAAAAACATTAACAGAGGACCCGATGCTTGTTTATTTCACATCGGGAACAACAGGTATGCCGAAGATGGTTATGCATAATTTTTCATATCCGCTGGGACATATCGTGACTGCTAAATACTGGC
>SVJO01000027.1 GCA_015068935.1 Oscillospiraceae bacterium | reverse complement strand
CTATTGCAGAGGATATGGGTAAAGATGTTTCCTCAATCAGAATTCTTTCAATTAAGAAGATATGATGAAGATTTGTGTATCTTTTCAAACACATGAGAAATGATACGTCTTGCATGCCCGTAGTAAGGAAAAACGTATCTCTAAATTAAATATAAGCGGGAAGAAAGGTTTTGGATTATTTATGAAAACATATCGTGTAAATGTAAACGGAACAAATTATGAAGTTGCTTTAGAAGAAATTAAAGGCGGTCAGGCTCCTGCATCTGCTCCTACTCCTACTGCTCCTGCTCCTGCTGCTGCTCCTGCTGCTCCTGCTGCTGCTCCTGCAGGCGGAACAGAGGTTAAAAGCCCAATGCCCGGAACAATTTTAAGCGTAAATGTAAAAGCTGGAGACAGTGTTAAATCAGGTCAGGTTCTCATGGTTTTAGAAGCAATGAAAATGGAAAATGAAATCATGGCACCTGCTGACGGAACAATTGCAAGTGTTGGCGTAAGTCAGGGAGCAACTGTTGAAAGCGGCGCGCTACTTTGTGTTATTGCGTAATTACCTGAGCAAAGGAGTAATTACTTATGGATGCTATTTTAGAGTTTATAAAAAGTACAGGTTTTTATATGCTTGTTGAAAATTACAGCTACCTTATAATGATAGCTGTTGCATGCGTTTTGCTTTATCTTGCAATTGTCAAGAAGTTTGAACCGCTTTTGCTTTTGCCGATAGCTTTCGGTATGCTTCTTACAAATCTTCCAGGCGCTAATCTCTATCACTCAGAGCTTTATACAGGCGGTCATGTTGACTGGATAAACTTTGTTGATAAAGCAGGTCTTATTGACTACTTATATTTAGGTGTTAAGCTTGGTATTTATCCGTCGCTTATATTCATTGGTGTCGGCGCTATGACAGACTTCGGTCCGCTTATTGCAAACCCAAAGAGTCTTCTTTTGGGTGCAGCAGCACAGTTTGGTATTTTTGTGACTTTTGTTGCGGCAAAAGAGTTTTTGGGTTTTTCTGCGGAGGAGGCAGGCTCAATCGGCATTATCGGCGGAGCCGACGGCCCGACTGCTATCTTCGTTACATCTAAGCTTGCACCGCATCTTTTAGGTCCGATTGCTGTTGCGGCATATTCTTACATGGCACTTGTGCCTGTAATTCAGCCGCCTATTATGAAGGCGCTTACAACCAAAAAGGAACGTCAGATTGAAATGAAACAGCTCAGGGAAGTTTCAAAAACGGAGAAAATAATTTTCCCGATTGTTGTTACCATTTTTGTTTCTTTCCTTTTGCCCTCAGCTGCTCCGCTCATCGGTGCGCTGATGCTTGGAAACCTGATGAGAGAATCAGGAGTCTGTGACAGATTAAGCAAAACAGTTCAGAATGAGCTTATGAATATTGTTACAATATTCCTTGGAATATCAGTAGGTGCAACTGCGACAGTTTCTGCATTCTTTAATCTGCAGACACTTGGCATTTTGCTGCTTGGTGTTATTGCCTTTGGTTTTGGTACGGCGGGCGGTGTGCTTTTAGCAAAATTCATGAATCTTTTCTGCAAGGAAAAAATCAACCCGCTCATTGGCTCTGCAGGTGTTTCTGCTGTTCCTATGGCGGCGAGAGTCTCTCAGGTTGTGGGACAGAAGGAAAACCCCAAAAACTTCCTTCTTATGCATGCTATGGGACCGAACGTTGCAGGTGTTATAGGCTCTGCAATAGCAGCAGGTGTATTCCTTTCGCTGTTTGCTAAATAATTTTTGAATTAATCAGAAAGGCAAGGATTAATATGGCTACAAAACTTCAGATTACAGATACAATTTTAAGAGATGCTCACCAGTCTCAGGCTGCAACGCGTATGAGAGTGGAGGATATGCTCCCTGCTTGTGAGATATTAGACAGCATTGGTTATTGGTCATTAGAATGTTGGGGCGGTGCTACATTTGATTCATGTATGCGCTTTTTAAACGAAGACCCATGGGACAGACTCAGAAAGCTTAAAGCTGCACTCCCTAAGACTAAACTCCAGATGCTCCTGAGAGGTCAGAATATCTTGGGATATAAGCATTATGCAGACGATGTTGTTGAACAGTTCTGCCGCAAGTCAATAGAAAACGGTATTGATGTTATCCGTATCTTTGATGCGCTCAACGATACACGTAACATGGAAGCTGCTATGAAATATACTAAAAAGTACGGAGGAATATGTGAAGCTGCAATCAGCTACACAGAAAGTCCCGTTCATAATATTGAATATTTCTTAAAACTCGCAAAAGAGCTTGAACAGATGGGTGCTGATGTTATCTGCATTAAGGATATGGCAAATCTTCTTCTTCCATATGATGCATACACACTCGTCAAAAAACTTAAAGAAACAGTAAGCCTTCCAATTCATCTCCATACACACAACACAACAGGTACGGGAGATATGACAAACCTTATGGCATGTCAGGCAGGTGTTGATATTGTTGACTGTGCACTCTCTCCGCTTGCTAACGGAACAGCACAGCCTGCAACAGAAGCGCTCGTTGCAACACTCAAGGGAACAGAACGTGACACAGGCCTTGATTTAGGAAAACTTACAGATGCCGCAGCTTATTTCCGCGGTGTTGCTAAAAAGTTGAAGGATTCGGGAGATTTAGACCCGAAGGTTTTAAACGTAGACTCAAACACTTTATTATATCAGGTTCCGGGCGGTATGCTTTCAAACCTTTTATCTCAGCTAAAGCAAGCTAATGCCGAAGATAGATATTATGAGGTTTTAGAGGAAGTTCCGAGAGTAAGAAAAGACTTCGGTTATCCTCCGCTTGTTACACCTACAAGCCAGATTGTAGGCTCTCAGGCTGTTTTGAATGTTCTTGCAGGCGAGAGATATAAGATGGTAACAAAAGAGTCAAAAGGTCTCCTTCGCGGTGAATACGGAAGACTCCCGGGTGAAGTTAATGAGGAAGTGAGAAAGAAAGCAATCGGGGATGATGAGATTATTTCATGCAGACCTGCAGACCTCATTTCTCCTGAGCTTGACGGCTACAAGGAGGAGATTAAAGACAGAATGAAGCAGGAAGAAGATGTATTAAGCTATGCTCTTTTCCCGCAGGTTGCTACAAAATTCTTTGATACAAGAGATAAAGCTCCTGAGGAAGCTGACGACAGTGTAAGAACACTGTATGTCGAAGACGTATCAATGTAATATTCAGAATTTGCAAACAGGGTGTTTTTGTAAAAAAAACATCCTGTTTTTTATTTTATTAGTGATAATAAATAAAAAATGTATAAATATACTTGCAATATTTGAATTTATGCGTTATAATATGATAGTCATTAAAATTTATTTTAACGGAGGAAAACAAAATGAAAAAATTGTTAGCACTTACATTAGCATTATTATTTACAGTAGCAGCATTTGCGGGCTGTGCAGATAAACCTGCTAGTAATTCAGACGCACCTGTTGCTCAGTACAAGGGTCAGTATGACGTTTTAAAAATGGGAACAAATGCTGCATTCCCTCCTTATGAATATAAGGATGGCTCAAATTTTGTAGGTATTGACGTTGAAATTGCAGATGCTATTGCAAAAGAACTTGGAGCTACACTTGAAATCGTTGATATGGAGTTTGATTCAATTATCACTGCTGTAGAACAGGGTGAAGTTAGCTTTGGTATGGCAGGAATGACTGTTACAGACGAGAGAAAAGAACAGGTTGATTTCTCAGCAAGCTATGCAACAGGTGTTCAGTCAGTTATTGTTGCAGAAAATTCAGAGATTGCTACACTTGATGATTTAAGCGGCAAGAAGATTGGTGTTCAGCTCGGAACAACAGGTGACATCTATTCATGTGATGATTTTGGCGAAGAAAATGTTACAAAGTTCGCTAAAGGTGCAGATGCAGTTCTTGCTTTAAAAGGCGGAGATGTTGATGCTGTTATTATTGATAATGAACCTGCTAAGTCATTTGTTGCAGCAAACGAAGGTCTTAAAATTCTTGACACAGACTATGCTATTGAAGACTATGCTATAGCTATCAAAAAGGGAAACACAGACCTGTTAGATGATATTAATGCTGCACTCGAAAAGCTCACAGCTGATGGTACAGTTGATAATATTATTGCAAAATACATTAAGGCTGAATAATTATATCGAATAGTTTTTCAAGAAAATTTAAACATTTATTACAAAGACAGAAGAATTATTCTTCTGTCTTTGTAATTTGTTGGAAGGTGGAAGATACTATGTCCATTAAAAAGGTGTGGGCAATTATTTTGAGTGTCGTAATTGTTCTGGGGTGTGTAATCTCAGGATTATTCATGCTTAATTCAAGCACCAAAGCAGCAGAGATTAGTATAGATGAGGCAGAAAGCTATGTAAACAGAGCCCTTGATGAAATTGCTATATCAAGACCTGCAAAGCTGATAGCCGAGATGAACAGGATAAAAGTAAATGATTTATCATATGGTGAAGAAAAAAATATTATTTTAAAGTGCAGTGTGGAAACGATAGATGTTCATTCTCCGGTTTCAAAGGAGTATGATAGATTTCTTGGAACAGATATAAAAAAGAAAAACGGAACAATGTTTAAATCAGCGCTCGATTTTAAGATGGAATTTGAAGGAGTGCTTTCAGAAATTATAAGCTCGGCTCAAATGCAGACAATAGATTCTGATATAACCCTGTATGATACAAAGCAGGGACTTAAGGTTTATTTGCCTGATGAGGTAATAGATTGTGTTTATGGTGGTATAATAAAAATTAATCAGGATGTAAAAGATAAAACAACATATAAAGATTTAAGCGGAAACGAACAGAAAATTATGTCAGGAAATGTAAACAAGGGCTTTTTGCAATGCTTCGAGCTCAGGTATGATTCAGCTAAACCTGACACATCTAACTGGCTCGGCAGAACATATAACAGTCTTAAAAAAGATTTTATAAGAAACTTCATTGAATACGATAGATGGGTAACAATCTTCCAGGGACTATGGGTTACAATCAAACTGACGTTCTTCTCGCTCATAATCGGAATAGTAATTGGTTTTATAGTTGCATTTGTAAGATGTACATATATTAAAAATACTAAGCGGGGCATTCTTTTAAAATTATTTAATTCGATTTTCCAGGTTTATCTCACTGTTATCAGGGGAACTCCTGCAATGGTGCAGATAATGATAATATATTTCGTTATTTTCATGCCGCTTGGTGTAGATAAATTTGTTGCAGCTGTTGTGTGTTTCGGTTTAAACTCGGGCGCGTATGTTGCAGAAATAGTTCGCGGCGGTATTATGAGCATTGATGACGGCCAGCAGGAGGCAGGAAGAAGTCTCGGATTTGGCTATATGCCTACTATGTTTTACATAGTATTCCCTCAGGCATTTAAAGCAGTGTTGCCTGCACTTGCAAACGAATTTGTTGTGCTTTTGAAAGAAACTTCAATTGCATTTTACATTGGGCTGGGAGATCTTATGTATTCAGTGAATGCAATTCGTGCAGCTACATATACTCAGTTCATGCCTTTGATTGCAGCGGCATTAATCTACCTTGTTATGGTCCTTGTGCTTTCTAAGTTTGTAGGCATACTTGAAAGGAGATTAAGAAACAATGAACGATAATAAATATATTATAAAAACTGAAAAACTGTCAAAATGCTTTAAGGGAAAAATTCATGCCTTAGACAACGTTGATGTAGAGATTGAAAAAGGCGAAGTTGTTGTCATTATCGGACCTTCAGGAAGCGGTAAATCAACTCTTCTTCGTTCCCTTAACAGACTTGAAGAGCCGACTGGCGGACACATATATTTCGAAGGGACAGATATATGCGACCCTAAAACAGATATTAACGTTATGCGACAGAAGATGGGAATGGTTTTCCAGCAGTTTAATCTTTTCCCGCATATGACTGTTTTAAAGAATATGATTTTAGCTCCTGTGAAGCTCTTAAAGATGCCCAAAGAGGATGCTGAAAAAAAAGCTCGTGAGCTTTTAGAGCGTGTAGGACTATCTGACAGAGCAGAAAGTTTTCCGTCACAACTTTCAGGCGGACAAAAACAACGTGTGGCAATAGTGAGAGCGCTTGCGATGTCGCCTGATGTTATGCTTTTTGATGAACCAACATCAGCTCTTGACCCCGAAATGGTAGGCGAAGTTTTAGATGTTATGAAAAGCTTAGCTGAAGAAGGTATGACCATGGTAGTAGTCACTCATGAAATGGGCTTTGCAAGAGAAGTTGCAAGCCGTGTGATTTTCATGGACGAAGGTAAAATCATGGAGACGGGAACACCGGAGGAGATTTTCACAAATCCTCAGAACGAAAGAACCAAGGCATTTTTAAGTAAAGTATTATAATTTAAAAAATCCTGCACTATTTAAGTGCAGGATTTTTTATTAACATTATAAAATTATCTTTCATTTCCTAAAAAGAACAGTGCCAGTGTTCCCGGGCCTGAATGAGCACCGATAACGGGGTCTATATAGTTAATCACAATATCTTCTGTTCCAAATTTCTCTTTGATACATTTAGCAACATACTCGGCCTCATCAAGACAGTCACCGTGAGAAATAAATATAGTTTGTTTTTCGGGTTCTATAGCAGTTTCTTCCATTTTTGAAACCAAAGCATGCATTGCCTGCTTTCTTCCTCTTACCTTTGAAACGGGGATGAGTTTTCCGTTGTCGTCAACATGTAAAACGGGCTTAATACCAAGCGCCGAGCCGATTACTGCTGTTGCTCCTGAAACTCTGCCGCCTCGTTTTAAGAAGAAAAGGTCGTCAACAGTGAACCAATGGCAAAGGTTAAGTTTATTTTCATCAAGCCATGAGAGAATTTCATCAATTGATTTACCTTCCTCTTTCATTTTTGCTGCATAATAAACCATAAGGCCTTCGCCCATTGAAGCACAAAGTGAATCCCATGTTATAATTTTTCTTTGAGGATATTCCTCTCTCAGCATCTCAGCAGCGATTGCTGATGACTGATATGTTCCGCTCAAGCCACTTGAGAATCCAATATATAAAATATCCTTTCCGTCTTCTAAAAACGGTCTGAAGGCTTCCTGATATGTCTCAGGAGAGAGCAGAGAAGTTTTAATATTTTCCTTGTTCCTCATCATGTCATAATACTGCTTTATATCAACATTTTCGCCTTTTCTGTAACTTCTGTGTTCAACACCATTTACTAAGAATATCATTGGAATAACTTCGATGCCAAATTTTTCAATAATTTCAGTTGTTAGATTCGCAGAGGAATCTGTAAAAAGTACAAAGCTCATTTTTTTTCTCCTATACATAATTTTTGTATATATATTATACATAATTTGGCAAGAAAAGTCAAGAAAAGTACACAAGAAAGTGTGCTTTAACTTAGGCTACAGACAAATATACCGCAGAACTTTTATTCAGTTATTTTTTAAGAGGAAATATTCCGCCTGCTTCATAAAGGAATTTTCCTGATTTATACATTTCCTTTAAAGCCCTCTTTAGTGAGGAGTCCTCAGGGAGTGAATCCAAATCAATTTCCGATAGATTTGATATAGGTTTTTGAAAAACAAAGTTGAAAATATCTAGTCCACTAGCTTGAATAGGGAATTTATTATATCTGTCCTGGAAAGCGAGAATATTTGATGTTGGCTTTAATATTTCCTTAAGTTGCGGAGAAAGGAGCCATGAATCACACATAACGGCTTTGAAATCTGTTTCGGGATATAGATTTTTTAAAAGGGCTATTCCTTCATTCAATGAATTTTCCACAACATCGGGAGCAAATGAGCCTTCTCCGGGAATATGTATGTTTATGAAGCTGTCGCCGGGAGCACATAAAATACTCCATTCGCTTTTATATAGTTTTACTTTTTCTTTTTGTATACGTGCTGTATCATTGCATGACAGATTGCCTTCATAATATTCTTCGGTCTCTATATACTCAGTTTCAAATGAACCTTCTTCGTCTTGTGCACCTGCAGAGCCTAGTATCAGACCGCTTTTGTGAACCTTAGTACCTTTCTCCATGAGAATTTTAATTTCGCCGTCTTTATTTATAAAAGCTCTGGCTTCCAGTTTGTAGTTCCTCATTATCTCAAAAACAAATCTGCCTATTGTAAAAATATCTCCGTTTTTATATGTTGTTGTCCACAGAAAATAAAGTGTTGGAAAACATATTCTTCCCATTGTTTGTTCTGATGTTATGATGCTTCCGCCGATAGAACTGTATGTGGTTTTAAGAAGTTCTTCATCAATGCCTTTATTTTTTAACTCAAAATAGGCATCACGCACTCTTGGAAGCATTGGGAAAAATGAGAACAATCCATATGGAAGTTGGTTTTCACCTTCCGGTGCTTTAGGAAATTCCAGTCCACCAAAGACCTCAGTATGGTGCTTTCGGATACCAAGCATATCATAGAGAATTTTGGCAAATAGAACAAGGTCAGAGTTTTCTCTCACAAGCGGCAGTGCGGGGAGAACAAGTTTTAAAACTTCCTCTGATATATAACAGTCATTTGCCGCCTTTATTACATATTCTTCCATAAGCCAATCTGGCATTTCATTATCATTTAATACTTTTTCATATGTTGCATCAAATAAATCTGAAATATTTTCCATATTAAGTCTTTTAAGTAAGTCGTTCATAGTCTCGTCTCCTAATACATATTATTTGTTTTCTTCTGACTCTAACCGTTCTAAAATTTTTGTGTATGCTCCCGAGCCGTACTGAAGTGACCTGTTAACTCGTGAGATAGTTGTTGTAGAAGCACCTGTAAGTTTTACAATTTCATTGAAGGTAGTGCCTTTTTTCAATAGCTTGGCAACATGCAGACGCTGCGCAATAAGTTTGAGCTCATTAATGGTACAAATATCTTCAAAGAAATCATCACAGTCTTCAATGCTTTCTAAAAGAAGAACTGCTTTATAAAATTCTTCTTTATTAATAATTTCAGGGGAAAGGCCTTTTGCCGTATGGTTCATAAAAAGCATCCTTTCTTTAAAATTAATCTTGCAGCTGAGATAAAAATGCCTTTGTGCGTTCATTTTGCGGATTATCTATAACATCACTGGGTGTACCTTCTTCTGCAACAATGCCCGAGTCCATAAAGAGTATTCTGTCGGATACATTTTTTGCAAAATTTATTTCGTGAGTAACTATAACCATAGTTATATTTTCCTTGGCAAGTTGTTTAATGACTCTTAATATTTCGCCCGTCAACTCAGGGTCAAGTGCTGAGGTGGGCTCGTCAAAGAAAAGAATTTTTGGCTTTAAGGCAAGTGCTCTTGCGATAGAAACACGTTGTTGCTGACCGCCTGAAAGCTCGCAAGGGTAATTTGTAAGTTTTTCTGATAGACCTACACGGCTCAAAATATCCTTGGCATTTCTGTCAATTTCAGCCAAAATTGCGCTTTTATTTGTTTTATAATCTTCTCTTTCTTTTGCTAACAGTTTCGGAGCAAGAGTTACATTTTCTAAGACATTATATTGCGGAAAGAGGTTAAATGACTGGAAAACAAGTCCGAAGTTGAGCTGAGATTTGCGAATTTGTTTTTGTGTTAAAGATGCATCCTTTGCGTCAAAAACCACCTCTCCGTTTACGGTAATTACACCCTCATCTGCCCGTTCTAAAAAGTTAATACAACGCAAAAGTGTAGTTTTGCCGCTTCCTGATGAGCCGAGGATTGATAAAACCTCACCCTCCTTCATGGAGAAGTTTACACCTTCCAAGACTTTTGTGCGGCCAAAACTTTTATGTATATTTTTAACTTCAAGAATATTCATTTTTTTCACCTCTACCCTTTATAATAGTCAAGTTTCTTTTCAGCGTAGGAAAGTAACACAGAAAGGATACCTGTAAACACAAGGAAGTAAAGTCCTGTTGCAAATAGCGGCCAGATTATGCCTCGTGCTGAAAAGCGCTCCGCATTCTGAAGAATTTCAACAACACCGATTACACGTGCGAGTGATGTGTCCTTAACTAATGTTATAAGTTCATTTCCCATAGGAGGTGTTATGCGCTTGATAACCTGAAAAAGCACAATCTTAAAAAAGACCTGCACCTTAGTAAGACCAAGCACCTGACCTGCTTCGTATTGACCTACAGAAATGCTTTCAATTCCTCCGCGGTAGATTTCAGAGAAATATGCCGCATAATTTACCACAAAGGCAATAATTGCCGCTGTCATTCGCGATGATATAGGATAGTTAAAAAGTAAACCTGGAGCATATAAAACGACCATGAGCTGAAGCATCAGGGGGGTTCCTCTTATAATCCAGACAAACGTCTTTGATATAGCTCGGATTGGTTTGAAATCTGCAAGCCATTTCATATTTGTAAATCTTGAAAGGGACTTAAACGGTGCCCATTTTGACATGGTGCAAAGTGTTATTAAAAGTCCGAGCGGAAGTGATAACACAATGGTTACGACAAACAGCAAAAAGTTTGTGGCGAAACCCTCAAGTAATTGTTGCCATGCGTTCATATTTTCTTCCCTCCAAACGTTTTTTCCATTTTAATTATAGCATCAAATATCATTTCTTTTGTAATTTTATATGGTATAACCAGCATATCAGGGTCTTTTAAGGCAGATTCCAAAACCTTTTCAAGATTTTTAAAAGTGACCTCTATTCCTCGCTGCGAAAGAGTAGCCTCGACACCCATTTTGCTGATAAGATTTCCTATTTTAATTGCCTCTTCCTCCTTAGAGTCAAGCATAAGCTGAACCGCTAAAGTGTAGCCTATAACGTCTCCGTGAAGGAAGTTTTCTTCAAATCCTTCGATTTCGGTCAGTCCGTAGAAAAGAGCATGTGCTAATGCCCCGTTAAACTCAGGGTTAATGAGCATGCTGACCATTCCTGTGCTGACTAAAATAATAAGTGCGACTTCACCGAGTTTTTCTGACGGAGTATTGTTTTTGCAATCCTCTAAAGCCTCGATTGCTGATTCAATCAATGGAGTGTTACACATTCTGCTGATTGCAAGTCCCATTTCGTCGCTGTATGTTTTTTCTCTGCCTCGGGCAGAAAATTCAACCTCGTAGAATTTAGCTAAAGTATCACCAATTCCCGCTCTGAAGTACTTATCAGGAGCGCATGCTATGATTTCTGTATCAATAAAAGTGTGATATGCAGGGGATTTAAAGTACCAAAACCCTTCAAATGTATGATTTTCAGTATACACAACAGATAAAGCAGAGGATGCAGCACAAGTTGATGCAATAGTAGGAACAGTTACAACTTTTACGCCGAGCATATCTGCAAGACACTTTGCTGTGTCTATAGCTTTTCCGCCGCCTACCCCCATAACAAAATCAACGCAGGAATCTTTATAGATTTCATAAAGCTCGCTTATACGCTTTTTATAACATTCCTTGCCGTATATAACAGTGTCGACAATATCGAAATCCTGCATAGCTGATTTGAGTTTAGTCTCTGATTTTGAAAGCGCGGTTTCGCCACCTACGATAAGTGCTCTCTTTCCGAGCGGTGAGCAGACATCTTTTATATTATTGTAAGCATCTGTGCCGATAGTGTAATCGGCAAAATAACATTGTTTCATAAGTTGTGTATTATCCTTTCATTAAACGGCAAAACAGAGGTTCCCGCAAAAAAGCAGAAACCTCTTTGTTTTATTAGTCAGAAAAATTACTGTGCATCAGCTGCAGCGGCTACACCGTCTGTCAAGCCGTATTTTCCGGCAACTTCATTTAATTTGCCGTTTTCACGCAGAGATTTAATTGCTTCTTCTACCTTAGCACAAGCATCACTGCCTTTTCTGAAGGCAATACCAAAATACTGGTCACCGAACTTGTTGTCGAGGTTGATTACGAGGTCGCCAAACTGTGAGCCTTCGCCCTCAATCATACCCTGAGCGATTACAGAGTCAACAACAGCGACATCAGCTACACCCATCTGAACGTCCTGAAGAGCTATTGCCATTGATTTAACACCTGTGTACTCGGCATTTGCAAAATAGTCCTTAGCTACAACTTTAACTGATGCATCCTGTGAGTCATCAATTTTACCTGTGATTTTCTCTTCACCTGTAGAACCTGCTTCTGCAACAACCTTCTTTGATGTAATATCAGCCATGATTTCTTCCTGCTTGTCAGCTTTCATAACCATAGCCTGAGTGTTGTACATATAAGGAGCTGTAACTTCCCACATTTCTTTTCTGTCCTCTGTGATACACATACCATTCCAGAGACAGTCGATGTTTTTTGATGCAAGCTCAACTTCCTTTGCTTCCCAGCTGATTTCAACGAACTCAACATCTACACCTAAGATTTCGCCGACAGCTTCAGCAAACTCTGTGTCAAAACCTGTCCACTTGTTGTTTTCATCAAGGTAGTTCATCGGGGGATAGTTTGTAACACCGATTGTTAAAACACCTTTGTCTTCTATGTATTCCCAGTCAGTTGCCTCTGTTGTAGCGGCATTGTTGCCTGAGCAAGCAGCTAAAGAGAATAACATAAGACCTGCTAAAATTAAACCTAAAATTCTTTTCATTTTTAGTTCCTCCTAAATATTTTGTCTTGAAAATTTATTGTATTACCATTTTACCACTTTACCTTAATAAAGTCAAGAGTTTTTTTCAAAAAAGCAGACGCTTAAAAGCGTCTGCTAAAAAAGGGGGGTTAATCTTGTGAAAAAGACTGTTTTTAAGCCTTTTCCCAGCCCTGAGCATACTAACAAATATGCTCAGTGTATTTTGTGAGGTCATTAATAGTATTGACCTTTAGAAAAAATTTATACATTTTTTCACTTTGTTTTTTTTAATATTATTCCTGAGGGGCTTGTGTGTTTTCCTCAGAGGGTGCATCTTCCAATGAAGATACTATCTCATAACCTGATTTGTCAAGTTTAGTCAGATGCATATTTCCGTCATAGGTGAGATAGTAAACAAAATCACCGCTTGCATTTGCGAGATATACTTCCTCTGCCTCTGTTTTAGGCTCTGAATCTGAAGTATATTTATAGAGCACTCCCTGAGTATTGTTATCCATATAATAGATTGCATCGTTTGCGATATTAAAAGATTTGACAACTGCATTTTCTACAAGTGTTTTTCTTCCTCTGCCGTTTAAGTTTGCAACTTCTAAAGTGAGTTTTGGAATGCCTGTTGAAGTATCACTGGGAACTGTTCCGTCAGTAAAATAGATTTTATTATTTTTAATGTCAAAGTTGTAGACAGGAGTTTTGATAATCTTTTTAGCTCCCTTTCCTGAAAGGCTCATTGAATAAAGAGAGCTGTTATCAGAATAATCTACATAATATATTTTGTTTTTATAAATTGTAAAGGTCGACATTGTAACATCAGAAACAAATGTTGGTTCCTTTTCTCCCTCCTTTAAAACATAAAGAGGAGTCTCAGTTTTTTCTTTTTCTGAAAGAGTATCTTCCTCTTTATTCTCATCATTTTGCTCAATCTTATCAGAGATGAAATAAATATCGTTTCCCACAGTTGTGAAATAATAAACGGGAGAATCATATACGGCCTCGCACTTTGAGCCGTCAGGAGCCATTTTATAAATTTTATAATTATCCTCGACGTTAATAAAGTAGAGCGAGCCTCCTGATGCATTTAAGCAAAGTCCTGAAAATTCTGTTTTTGTCTTTTGACCTGTTGCTTTATTTTGTACAGATATTCCATAATATGCATCAAGATAATAAACATTTTCGTCGTCTTGTGCGATAATGCCCATTTGCATAAGGTTTGACGGTGTGTTTCCGTAGAGTCTGTCCGCAATTTTATCTGTTTTATCAAAAATAGATAAACTGTACATTGTTGCTGCTTTTTTATAGTTTCTGTCTGATGCATATAAATCACCGATTAACATTGTGACAAGACTGAAAATTAAAATAAGTACTGCAATTGCTGCAACCGAAATTCCTGCAATAATTCCTGATTTTTTTGCCCTTTTAATAAGAAGAGCTTTTTTCTCTGCGGCTATACGCGCACTCTCCATAGCAATCTGTTCAGCTTTGGCAGCATCGAGTTCTTCCTTTTTGAGGACAGCGGAGGCAAGGCTATGCTCATTTGAATAGTTAGTTAAAACATCTTCTTTGGAGCGATTACATCTAATACAATTTTCAGAGCTTTTATGGTTAGGTCTTGAGCATACGCAAAGCCAGTAGGATTCTTCTTCTTTTGCATAGCATTTGGCATCACTGATGCCCGCTCTTTTAAAATGCGCCTTATCTGTTTGGCTAAGCTCATCAAAAGAAATTTCGACCATTTCCCCTAGAGGCGTGAAAACAGTTCCGTCCTCAAATGTAAACTGAATAAAAATAATATCAACACTTTGCGCGTTTTCTGTCGGAATAACAGTTGTAAAGGTTTCGCGTGCAGGGAAAGAAATGTCTGTCTGCTCTGCGGGAACCTTTGAAATTATTTCACCATTTTCGTCAAACAGAATAATTTCATAGCTGATAGCAGTAATTGTCTGTGGGCTCAAATTAAGAAATGTTGCCTCTGCAGTTTGAGTTTCGGTATTGATGTGAGCCGAAACAAGCTGGACGGGGCAGGATAAGTCAAATTTCATTATAATCCTCCTAAATAATGCTGTGGTTTTTTATTGTACAAAAAAGATTATATCATATATAAAGTGTAAATGACAACTTTTTTTATAAAAAAATTAAACCTTTATTCATATTATTTAATAAAAAAGTATTGACAAGTAACAAAACGCAAGATATAATATAGTAGAATATGTAATTGTAAATAACATGGCGATTTGCCGTTATCAGATAACAGGAGGTGTAACAAATGCTGAGAACATATCAACCAAACAGACGTAAAAGAAAAAAGGATCATGGTTTTAGAAACAGAATGAGTTCTCGTTCCGGCAGAAAGGTTTTGGCCAGAAGAAGACTAAAGGGCAGAAAGGTATTGTCCGCATAGTTTGTATTTATGAAATAG
>SVJO01000026.1 GCA_015068935.1 Oscillospiraceae bacterium | reverse complement strand
AGGATGCAGAGAGAGTTTTAGGCGCTTTTGTTGACTCAGTTAGCGAAGCATTAAAGAAAGGTGACAAGGTTCAGTTAGTTGGCTTTGGTACTTTTGAAGCTAGAAAAAGAGCTGCTAGAGAAGGTAAGAATCCTCAGACAAAAGCTACTATCAAAATTCCGGCAACAACAGTTCCCGCATTCAAAGCTGGTAAAGCTTTAAAAGATTTCGTTGCAGGCAAATAAGAAAAATTAAATTCTTAAAAGGACCGCACAATTTGTGCGGTCCTTTTTTGCAGGCAGTATTAAAGTTTATGAAACCTGAAGATTTCCTTTAAGAAACAGGATATTATTTGCAACGTATTTTTCCCCAACCATTTCATATTTAATTTGCAGGAAAGTACCAACCTTAATTTTTTTATTGTATTTTTCCTTAAAGATTTGTATTTCCTCTTTTGCCCTGTCAGAAAGAGTAACAGTGTAGTCTTCGCCTTTGATTTTTACAGTTATTGTCTCATCATCAAAAGCTGTAACAGCTCCTTCCATGATTGGCGGAGTCGTATCATAGAATTGTCCTTCTGTGTATTGTATGGTGAGTTCGTTAGAATTTTTATTTGAACCTGAACAACCTGATAACAATAAAACAGTAATTAGTCCCGCAATAAGTATTTTTTTCATATTTTTATATACCTCCTTAATTTTTGTTGATAATAATTTATAAAATAACTTATACCTAAATCATATACTAAAAAAAATATTTCAGAAACTGCAATAATAGATGCAATATATTTAAAAACAAATCCGACAAGTGCAATATCAAGCGAAGGCAAAAGAAAATAATTAAGTGCAAAATATGCAAGTATCAGAATAATATTGAAAAATATAAATTTTACAATCCATTCAACCCATAATCTGTTTAGCTTTTCAATATAAAGTTTAACAATAGGATAAAATCCTAAAAAACCAATAAAGCTATAAACTATAAATTTTTTCGGAATCAAGAGAAATGATATTATGGCAATACCGATATAAACAAGCCATGCATATTTGTGTCCGCATTCGACAACAACAATCGAAACAATTAAAGAAGCCATAAAACTCATTGCTATTTTGACGGGCCATATACTTCCTATAAACAGACATACTATACAAAGGCCCATTAAAACTGAAGATACAGCTAATTTTTTAATCATAATAGCCTCCGTTTTCACTGGAAATGATTAACAGCACGAAATCAGGTCTCCCCCTAAACATTCACAACAGCAGTCAGCACAAATGAGTCCCTGACAACATTGACATGCAGAATCCGAGTTTGTTCCCATCTGAGAGCCATAATTTCTGTATTGCTGTGTTCTCATTGTATAGTTTGAAAGCACAGTGCGGTACTCGTGGTTTGTCGGGTCCATATTGACAGCCTGGCGAATAAAGTTAATTCCCTGAGTGTGCCATCCGCGATTCATAAAAACAGTCCCCTTAAGGAAGAACCATTCAGCAGTTCTGTTTGAAATGGCATCAAGGGCTGAATCTGCTTCGTTTAAATTTCCTATGTTGATTAAATTTCTGATTTTGGCAAATTCACCTGAGCTTTCCGTTTTTCTGCCCTGATATGATGAATTGTAGCCACCGCTGCTCTCATTTGTGAGTTGTTCGTATGCTTCGTTAATTTCTTTGAATTTTTCTTCTGCTAAATCTGAAAGCGGATTATTTACATAATTATCAGGATGATATTTTTTGGCAAGTTTTCTGTATGCTTTTTTAATCTCATCTACAGAGGCATCCTTGCTTACGCCAAGGACTTCATAAGGGTCTCTCATTATGCTTTGTCTCCTTCTTTTTGTATAGGATTTCGGACTTTATTTAAAGAGTCCATAAGACCGAGATATATTATATTATCTAAAATCGGTTTGTTTTTTTTGATTTCAAGTAAGTTATAAGCGGTAGAAATCTCACTTAAAGTAAACTCCAAAGAATCTAAAACTTCTTCCTTTTTAATTGTGCATCCATTTTGAAGTAAAACATTAAAACTATGGCTTTTCTCATCTTTATCATAATCGTCACAGGCATCAAGCAGATATATAAATCTACCGATAAGATAACCAATATGACCTAATATCCTTTTTGTTTTATCGCATGTTATTGGGCCTGATGAAAAAATACTTTGTGTAATATATCCAAACTCGTTGGATAACTTATCAGGCTCATTACATTTTGATTTTTCGAGCATGGAAAGTGTTTTCATTGATTGCCTTATTTTTTCATATAGCTCAGGTTGCTTTTTGCGTGCTTTTCGTTTTGCCGCAAGTATGAACGGATATACTAAGGCTGATTTTATCGAATGGTTATCTGAAAAATCATCTGAAATCTTAAAATATGTAAGAATTACATTGGCACAGGCCGCATATTCCATAAAACAGGATGACAAAATTACAGGTTTCTTTTTTATGGGATTTGCAACACAAACTTCAGCTTTTGCTTTATCTTCATAGTCAGAAACAGATGAAAAAAGAACAGAAAGAAATGTTAAGTCATAACTCAGTCCCATTCTTGCTGTGAAACCGTAATCTTTTTTGAGTGTTTTGCAAAGTCCGCAGTAATATGCCCTGAAAAGCTCATACTCTTTTACCTTGAGCTCATCCTTATAAACCCTGACATATCCAAACAAAGCAACACCTCCGACGGTAAAAAAATTAACAGTCTGACTTTCAATATAGTATACCATAAATGGCTGAAAATTAAAATACTGAATTTGTTAAAATTTTATAAATAATAAAGAAAAACAGTAATTATTTTAAAATCAGGAAATTTAAAGAAGGCGATTTGGTTTTTACCAAAAAGCATTATTAATAGCCTAATGATAAAAGACGCTATAGCAACAGCTGCAGCGTCTTTATATGTAAAACACAATTATTTCTTTAATTCCTCTAAGCAGCGAGAACAAACATTTCTTCCCCTGAATGTGAATACATCTGTAGAATTTCCGCAGAATATACATGACGGTTCATATTTTCTGAGTATAATGCTGTTTCCGTCAACATATATTTCCATGCCATCTTTCTCGGCAATATCCAGCGTTTTTCTTAATTCCTTAGGAATAACTACACGACCTAATTCATCTACTTTCCTGACGATACCTGTTGATTTCATTTATACTTCATCCTTCCTAAATGTTTGTTACATATAATAACACAAAAGTCGAAAAAGGTCAATATTAGTAATGAAAATGTAATCAAATTATTTTTAAGGCATAAGGGCAGTGCAACTGTTGACAAATTTGGTAAAAAAATGTATAATAAAAAGCATATAAAAACAAGGAATTTTTAGGGGAGAATAGGAATGTTCATACAAAATCTTGATTTGTTTACAATATTTGCATTTGTTGTCGCATTTATACTGACATTTGCAGCGACACCTATTGTTAAAAAACTTGCTTTTAAGGTTGGGGCTGTAGATGTGCCCAAAGATAAAAGACGTATGCATACTGAACCTAAAGCAAGACTTGGCGGAGTTGCAATTTTTTATGGGTTTTTAGTAAGCGTAATCTGTTTTGGAAATCTTTATCATGGTGTTTATGAAAGACAACAGCTTGGAATTCTTGTCGGAGCATTTATTGTTGTTATTCTTGGAGTTTTTGATGACATAAAGCCAAGGAAAGCATGGGTTAAGTTTATAATCCAGACTGTAGCTGCAATAATACCTGTTATGCTTGGTGTAAGGATAACAATTCTTTCAAATCCGTTTATGGCAGACGGATTCGTATTTATTCCTGAATGGATTTCGATTATAGGAAGTATATTATGGATTGTTGGAGTAACAAACGCGGTAAACTTAATTGACGGCCTTGACGGATTAGCCGCAGGAGTTTCATCAATTGCTGCTGTCGCACTTCTTTCAATTCTGATGATAGGACATACAAATACGGGAACACTTCTTATTATGGCGGCAGCACTTGCAGGGGCTTGTTTTGGATTTTTGCCATATAATTTCAATCCAGCAAAACTCTTTATGGGTGATAGCGGTGCGTTGTTTTTAGGATATGTTCTTGCTTGTATATCAATTCAGGGCCCGTTTAAAATGTATGTTGCATTCAGCGTGCCATTTTTGATTTTGGGACTTCCTATTTTTGATACACTCTTTGCAATTATAAGACGAATAATCCATCATCAGCCAATAATGGCGCCTGACAGAGGGCATCTCCATCACAGATTAATAGACAGGGGATTTAACCAGAAGACTACTGTAATAATACTTTACAGTCTTAGTGCTGTACTTGCTGTAAGTGCAGTTGTGATTTTCTGTACAGGCTTTTCAGGAGCGCTTATTTTAGTTTCATCAGTTGTCTTGTTTTGTTTATTTACCTTTGCGTTTATAGACAGGGAAGGTGCTGATAAAAAAGTAAAAGACGGAGCATCCTATAACTCACAAAATAAGAATAAACTTGATAAAGTTAAGGTTCTTACTGTGTTCGGGACAAGACCTGAGGCAATTAAAATGGCTCCGCTTGTAAAAGAACTTGAAAAAAGACCGCAGATAGAGTCAGTTGTGTGCGTAACTGCACAGCACAGACAGATGCTCGACCAGGTTATGGAGAGGTTTGACATAAAGGCAGATTACGACCTTGATATTATGCAGAGCAAACAGACATTGTCGACTATTACATCAAAAGCTTTAAACGGACTTGAGGAAGTAATAAAAGAGGTAAAGCCTGATATTGTTTTAGTTCACGGTGATACATCGACAACATTTGCAGGAGCATTAGCGGCCTTTTACTGTCAGACTAAGGTGGGGCATGTTGAGGCGGGCCTCAGGACTTATGACAAATATTCGCCGTATCCTGAGGAAATGAACAGAAAACTTGTTACATCTATTGCAGACTTGTTTTTTGCTCCTACAGAAAATAATAAAAATCATCTCTTAAAAGAAGATGTTTCTGAGCCTAATATTTATATTACGGGTAACACAGTAATAGATGCAGTTAAATCAACTGTAAGAGATGATTATGCATTTGAAGATGAAACATTAAAGGGACTTGATTATGAAAATAACAGAGTTGTATTGCTTACTGCACACAGAAGAGAAAATCTTGGTGCTCCGTTAAAGAGTATTTGCAGGGCAGTCAAAGAGATGGTTGAAGCTCATAGTGATGTACATGTTGTGTACCCTGTACACTTAAATCCTGCAGTGCGTGAGGTTGCGTTTGACATTTTGGGCGGACATGACCGAATTCATTTAATTGACCCGCTTGATGTAGAAGAACTTCATAATCTTATGGGAAAATGTTATATGGTAATGACTGATTCAGGGGGACTTCAGGAAGAAGCACCATCACTTGGTAAGCCTGTTTTGGTTTTAAGAAACGAAACCGAAAGACCTGAAGCAATAACAGCAGGAACCGTTAAACTGGCAGGGGTAGACGAAAAGGTTATATTAAAGCTTTCAAATCAGCTCCTTGATGATACGAAAGAATATGAAAAGATGTCCCATTCCGTAAATCCGTATGGTGACGGAAAGGCATCTGAGCGAATTGCAGATGCTATTTTGTATTATTTTGGAATTGATGACAAAAAGCCGGAAGATTTTTCATGCTGATTTTTTAAAGACCATGTGTATCATGGTCTTCTTTTTTTATAAATAAAAAATGGAAAAAAATTAATACTTTTGTTGAAAATTGTCTTTAAATATGTTATAATGTTATCAAAAGATATGAAAAATATCTAAAAAAGTTAAGACAAAATTTAAAAAAAGGAGTTGTGCACATGGACAAACTGGAAAAAATCTTTAAAATCAAAGAACGCGGAAGCAGTGTAAGAACCGAAATTATTGCAGGTATTACAACATTTTTGGCAATGTCGTACATCTTAGCGGTAAACCCTGGATACCTCGGTAACATACCGGGTGCAACACCTGCAGGCGTTTTCATGGCAACTGCAATTTCTGCAGCGATTGCTACATTGTGCATGGCATTTTTTGCCAACTATCCTGTAGCCTTAGCATCGGGCATGGGACTTAATGCATTCTTTGCTTTCACTGTTTGCGGTGCGATGGGTTATTCTTATGAGGTAGCTCTTACTGCAATATTGATTGAAGGTATTATATTTATGATACTTTCTGTTTTCAAATTCAGAGAAGCACTCGTAAACAAAATTCCTAAAAATCTGAAGTTTGGTATTACGGCAGGTATTGGTTTATTTATCACAATTATAGCTCTTATAAATGCAAAAATAGTTGTTGCAGACCCCGCTACAACAGTTGCTTTGGGTGATATTTCATCTGCTGGTGTTGTTTTAGCTTTAGTAGGTCTTTTGATTATAGGTGTTTTACAGCACTTTAAGGTTCCTGGCGGAATTTTACTTGGTATTATTATTACTTGGGTTTTAGGTATAGTTGCAGAGCTTGTAGGCTGGTATGTTCCCAATGTTGAAGCGGGAGTATATTCTGTAATTCCTAATCTCTCATGGGATGCAATCAAGGCAAACTTTGCAGCTCCTGCTATGTTTAAGTTTGATTTTGCATTTATCACAAAGAATATTGTAAGCTTTGCTATTGTAGTATTTACATTCCTTTATACAGATATTTTTGACACAGTCGGAACTTTAATCGGTGTTGCTCAGAAGGGCAACCTTCTCGATGAAAACGGTGAACTTCCTAAAGCTGGCGGTGCTTTAATGGCTGATGCCGTTGGTACAGTTGTAGGTGCATGCCTTGGTACTTCAACAGTTACAAGCTACGTTGAGTCAAGTGCCGGTGTTGCTGCAGGCGGAAAAACAGGTCTTACAGCAGTTACAACAGCTGTTATGTTCTTAGTTGCAATCATTTTTGCGCCTATCTTCCTTGCAATCCCCGGATTTGCTACAACACCTGCTATGCTTTATGTTGGACTTTTAATGCTCTCTGCAGTTAGAAACGTTGACTTTGACGGTGATGCAGCTGATACAATCGGAGCATTTCTTGCTATCGTTATGATGCCGCTTACATATTCAATTGCTAATGGTATCATGTTCGGTATACTTTCATGGGTTATCTTAAAACTTGTGACAGGAAAAGCTAAAGATATCAGCGGTGTAATGTGGGTTTCTGTTGTGCTTTTTGCAATTTATGTTGCATTAAAGGTAATGGGTCTTGCATAAGATAGATTCATGATAATTGTTAAAGGAGTATCTTGTTAAAATGGAAAAAAACTATACTATAGATATTGCAGGGGTAAAAAGAGATTTGCCGCTTTGTAAAGTAAATGATAATTTGTATATTGCTGCTTTCATAATGTTTGGCGACGTGGAAATTACTACTAATTCAGCTAAGGCACTTCTTGAAAAAGCTCCGGCGTTTGATGTGCTTATCACAGCTGAGTCAAAGGGAATACCCCTTCTTTATGAGATGGCAAGACAATCTGGCAATAATTACTATATTGTTGCTAGGAAAGGTCCAAAGCTTTACATGAAGGATATAATTACAACAGAGGTTGATTCTATTACAACAGACCATATACAGACATTATGTATCGGCTCTGAGGAAGCTCAGGCTATGAATGGTAAAAGAGTTCTTATTGTTGATGATGTAATCAGTACAGGGGAATCTTTAGCTGCCTTGGAAACACTTATCAACAAGGTTGGCGGCAACATCGTTGGCAGAATGGCAGTTTTAGCAGAAGGCGATGCAATCTCCAGAAAAGATATTACATACCTTGCGCCTCTTCCTCTCTTTGACGGAAAAGGAAATGCGATAGAATAGTTTTATGTAGACCTATAAAACGGCTGAGCATGCTCAGCCGTTTTTTGTAAATCAGTTTAATTAATTTCAAGTATTCTAATAGAAAACTGAATAAACTATGATTGACGAAAGCATTTTTAAACAAATAAAAATTTTATATAAAAGCGGGAATATTTCTTTATTTAATTAATATAAACTGTATTACATTAGTAAATTGAAAATTTTAAATATAAGAAAGAGGTGCGGAAATGGAAATAAAAGAAATTATTGGTCAGCTATTCGGCATTTTTGGACTTTTGATGTTTGTTGCGTCGTTTCAATGTAAAAACAGTAAAAAACTTGTTTTTGTACAGGGGATAGGCGGAATGATGTTTTTTATCAACTTCCTTCTTATTGGTGCATACGGAGGTGCTTTGTTTAATCTTACAATCCTTATAAGAGGCCTTTTGTATATGAAAAAGGATGCAAAAATATGGAAACCTTTACTTGTGGAAGTATTGTTTACTGTTGCATATGTTTATTCGCTGATTTTAGTTAAAGATGATATACTCCAGATAGTTTTAACAACCCTGCCATATGTTTCGCTTCTTGTAATGAGTGCACTTATGTGGAAGGGAAACGGAAAAAGCATAAGAATTTTTCAGGTTGGAGCACTTTCACCATCATGGCTTATACATAATGTTTTTAATTTTACACTGGGAGGGATACTTGCAGAGGTGTTTAATATGATTTCTGCAATTGTTTCTCTTTTAAGATTTAAAAAGGATAGCAAATAATTAATTTTTATTTATGTTTTAATTAAAAAACCATTTTTTACCTGTAAATAACAAAAAAACGTCAAATTGTTAAAAAATTAAGTCTCTTACTATATATTTTTTAGCAAAAAAAACGAAAATTTATTGACAAAAGTATATCAATATGATAATATAAAATTAGACCCAAAGGAGATTTTGCTAAATACTAATTATAATAGAGAACGGGGAAAGATTATGGATCATGTAATTCTTGAAATGAAAAACATTGACAAAAGGTTTTCGGGAGTCCATGCTTTAAAATCTGTAAATTTTGAACTGAAAAAGGGAGAAGTTCATGCTCTTATGGGTGAGAACGGAGCAGGTAAATCAACTCTTATGAAAGTTCTGTGCGGAATCCATAAGCGAGACGGCGGGGAAATTAATTTGTTTGGAGAGCAAGTTAATTTCAACACAATAAAGGATTCTCAGGAGGCAGGCATCAGTATTATTCATCAGGAGCTTAATATGATGAATCATCTGACTGTTGCCCAGAATATCTATATAGGCAGGGAGCCTATGATAAATGGTTTATACATAGACGATAAGAAAATGGAACAGGATTCAAAGGAGCTTTTTGACAGAATCGGTGTCCAAATAGACCCATCTGCAATACTTGGTACACTCACTGTGGGAAAACAACAGATGGTCGAAATTGCAAAAGCTATTTCAAGAGACTGTAAAATACTTATCCTTGATGAACCAACTGCGGCTTTAACTCAGGTTGAGGTTGAAGAGCTGTTCAAGATTATGAATGACCTTAAAGCTAAAGACATCGGTATGATATATATATCTCACCGTATGGATGAAATTAACAGAATTTCAGACCGTATAACAGTAATGCGTGATGGTGAATATGTTGGAACATTAATCACAAAAGACACCACTAAAGACGAAATTGTCAAAATGATGGTAGGCAGGGTCATATATGGTGATAAAAAAGAGCAGAGTAATGTTCCCGAAGATGCAGAAGTGGTTTTAGAGGTGAAAAACTTAAACAGGGGCAAGGAAATAAAAAATGTAAGTTTCAAACTTAGAAAAGGCGAAATACTGGGTTTTTCAGGACTTATGGGAGCCGGAAGAACAGAGGTTGCCCGTGCTATATACGGTGCAGACGGCATTGACGGAGGCGAAATTTTTATTAATGGTGAAAAGGTAAAAATCAAGTCGCCCTCAGATGCGGTTAAAAAAGGTATTTGTTATCTTTCGGAGGACAGAAAAAGATATGGTCTTATGCTTGATAAGTCACTTGCGGAAAATTCTGTGCTTGCATCGCTTGATAATTACATTAAATTTGGTTGGATTAATGATAATCTGATTGAAAAAGACGCAGAACGTGAAAATGCAAAACTTAAAACGAAAACACCGTCAATGAAGCAATTGCTCAGGAACCTCTCTGGCGGAAATCAGCAAAAGGTTATTATCGCAAGATGGCTTCTTAAAAACTCAGATATATTTATATTTGATGAACCTACGAGGGGAATTGATATCGGAGCAAAAAGCGAAATGTATACTTTAATGGAAGAGCTTGCGGCTCTTGGAAAGTCAGTTATAATGATTTCATCAGAACTGGCAGAAATCCAGAGACTCAGTGACAGAGTTGTGGTGATGTGTGAAGGTCGTATAACAGGAGAACTCGACATTAAAGATGCAACTCAGGAAAAAATTATGGCTTATGCTACAATGAGAGAATAATCATTTGTTTAATGAAGGGAGATAGTGAAAATCATGAAAAATTCAAATGCATTAGCTCAAGTGATCAAAAAAAGTATGCAGAATATGATTATAATTGGTGCTCTTGCAATTCTCATACTGATATTCTGGGCATTAAATCCAAACTTCTTAGGGAAATTCAATATAGTAAGTATGGCACAGTCATTAGCGCCTTATGCTATTATGGGACTTGGTGTTACATTCGTAATTGCAACTGGAGGTATTGACCTTTCAATCGGAACAACCTGTATTGCATCGGCAGTTATTGCAGGCAAGCTCTTTATGAACGGCATGCCACTTGGGTATACAATACCTGTTATGATTGCAATCGGAGGCCTTGTCGGTTTAATCAATGGTCTTTTGGTTGCTAAGCTTAAAATTCCCGCATTTATTGCTACACTTGGCACTATGATGTTTGGAAGAGGACTGAGTGCTATAATAGTTTCAATACCCAACATTTTCTTTCCTGGCGGAACATGGTTTAATAAAGTATTTTCAAACTTCAACGGAGTTCCTGTTGGATTGATTTGGGTACTGTTTTTTGCGTTAATCTGCATGTATCTTATGTATAAATGTAAAATCGGCAGATATATTCTTTCAATAGGAAGTAATGAAGAAGCTACAAGACTTTCAGGTATAGAAACAGATAAATATAAAATTATTGCATATTTAATTGCAGGTATTGCGGCAGGTATTGCGGCAATTTTCTGGGCAGCGTCATTTACAACTGTTGCATCTGCTACCGGTAATGGTATGGAGCTTGATGCTATTGCAGGTGTATATATCGGCGGAACATCTGCTGCAGGCGGTACAGCTTCAATTGCAGGCTCGGTAATTGGTGCAATTATGCTAGTTGTTATCAGAAGCGGTCTTAACTTTGTGCTTGCAAGATTCAACCTTAATGTTAACTCGACTTATGTTACATATGTTTTAACGGGTATCATCGTTGTAGTTGCAGTACTTATGGATGTTATAAAAAATAAAAATTCAAACAAAGTTAAAATAGACAAGAAACAAAAAAAGGAAGAAAAACAGGCTTAGATAGTTACAAAAACGCACGCAAAGCAACTAGTCAAATTCATGTTAAAAATCAACAATTATAAAGGAGGATGTCTTATGAAAAGAGTATTATCAATTATCTTAACAGTAGCAATGCTGACGGTTGTTCTCTCCGGCTGCAGTGGCACTTATGCACCGGCAGGTGATAAAACAATTGCAGTAGTTGCAAAAGGCGAATCCCATGCATTCTGGCAGTCAGTTAAAGCGGGTGCAGAAGCAGCAGGTGCTAAATATGGTTATAAAATTACATTCAGAGGCCCTGCAAGTGAATCAGCTAAAGACCTTCCATCACAGATGGAAATGGTTCAGACAGCTCTTTCCAATAACGCATCAGCTATCGTTTTAGCTACAATCGGTGAAGGTTTTGTTGACCTTTTAACACAGGCTAAGAACAGCAATATTCCTGTAGTTCAGTTTGACAGTGGTATATGGGCAAACGACGTTGCAGCTCTTGATGCAGCTGACAAAAATCCGTTGGTAGCTCATGTTGCAACAAGCAACTATTTAGCAGCAGGTACAGTAGCTGAAAACTTCTATGAAGCAATCAAAGCAGATATTGCAGCAGCTGATAATTATATTATCGGTGTTATTCAGCATGACGAAACTCAGACAGGTATTGACAGAGCAGCAGGCTTTATTGAAAAGTTTACTGAGCTTGCAGATGCTGATGCCTCAACAAAAGGAAAATATAAAATTGAAAAAGAAGTTAAACCTGGCGATGCTGACAATGCATACAAAGCAGCTTTAGAAGCTCTTACAGAAAAAGGTGCATCAGCTATCTTTATGACAAATGAAGGTGTTGTTAAACAGGTTTATGATGCTATTGGTGCAGCAGGAGCAAAATACGATGCAATTAAATTTGCAGGTTATGATGCAGGCACAAAGCAGATTGAATGGATGAAGAAAACAACAGGTCCGAAACTTGTGGGTGCAGTTGCACAGGATTCATACCAGATTGGTTATCAGGCAGTTGAACAGGCTGTGTTTGCACTGGAAAGCAAACAAATCACAGAAAAAGTTGACATTGCAGGCGCATGGTGGGATGCAACAATTGTTGACGAAATGATTGAAAAGAACTTAGTATACCAGGGATAATTATTATAGTTGCGTTGCGTTTTTTAGTTTAACTAGAAAGCACCCTCGTATGAGGGTGCTTATTTTTATATAGCGATTAAAGGGTATTTTCAGACAAAATGCTTTAAAGGTTATGAGGAAAAAATTTGTTTCAAAACTGATGCTTCTGCTTTATTTGAAACGGAAAACCAAATTAAGATGAGACCTTATATGATTGATTTTATTTAAAAAATATTAAGAGATTTATTGACAATATATGCAAGATTATGATACAATAATTATGATTAGGTTTGTTTTAGCGTGATTGTTAATAACACTTAAAATAAACAATCAAAAATATGTACTGGAATGAACACAAAAAAGTGATTTTCTACAGGCTGAAAAGGGAGATTATAATGAAAAAACCATTGTTATCGGAAATGACTTTACGAGAAAAGATTGGCCAGATGCTTGCCCCTATGCATTGGGATGTGTACGGCAAAGTGGAAATGGAATATGATTATTCCCAAAGTGATATTAAAGATGTAAAAGCAATTTACGAAAAAGAGCAGTTTGGAGTTATCAGGGGAGAGCAGGTTGGTGTTTTCTATGCAGACCCCGAAAATGAGGGGCAGGTAGAAAAAATCGAGGGCTATGTAGAAGGAAACCTTTTAGCTAATTTTACTGTAAAAGTTAATTCGGCGCCTTATAAAAAATTCATTGAAAAACATAATACATACGGAAAAATTCCGCTCCTTGTCGGTGGTGATTTTGGTGTAGGAAGTGCGCATGTTTTTAAAGATGGTTCATGGATAGTAAATGCAAATGCTATTGGAGCTGCGGATTCAGAAGAGCTCACCTTTGAATTAGGTGCAGCTATTGCCCGCCAAATGAAATGCACGGGACATAACTGGAGATGGTGCCCTCCTGTAGATTTGGGAAACAGAAATAACAATATGTGCATGAGAACGTTTGCGATAGATGATGTTGACCGTACAATAAGACTTTCAAAAGCATATATTAAAGGAATGCAGTCTGAAGGAGTTGCAGCCTGTGCCAAACATTTTCCAAGTGAAGGAAGAATTGAAGCAAGAGACGCGCACCTTTCAGCAACATCAAACACTGACAGCATAGAGACATGGTGGAGTGAGCAAGGTAAAGTCTTTAAAGAAATGATTGACGGCGGTGTTTATTCTGTAATGGTGGGACATCAGTCGTTCCCTGCTGTTGATGACAGAAAGGTTGACGGAAGATATGTCCCTTCAACAATCTCTAAAAAAGTTATAACAGACCTTTTAAAAGGAGAACTCGGATTTAAAGGCGTTGTTGTAACAGATGGAATAGGTATGGCAGCGCTCTTTTCTCTCTTCCCGTATGAACAGCTTATTGTAGAGCTTGTCAATGCAGGAAACGATATCATTTTAGGAGCTAAGCTCCCTTCAGGCGACATAATTGAAGCTGCTGTTTTAGATGGCAGAATTTCCGAAGAAAGAATTAATGACGCGTGTCAGCGTGTCCTTGACATGAAAGAAAAAATAGGCTTGTTTGATGATGACTATGGTGTTCTTTCATATACAATGGAGGAGGCGGTTGCTGACACGTTGAAAATCAGCGAAGAAATTGCAAAAAGAAGTATTACATTAGTTCGTGACAGATATAATCTTCTCCCTCTTAACAAAAAAGACATTAAAAAGGTTTCTGTCATCATTTCGACTCATGCAGATGGTTTTGTTTATGAACTGGAGGAACTAAAGAAAGCATTTAACGAACGCGGTATTGAGGTTTATATGCAACGCCGACTAAAGAGTGCGCTTGAGCTGAAGGAAATTTCAGACAACAGTGATTTAATTATTTATGCAGCTGATGTTCATATGCATGCACCTGCGGGTTATTTGCGACTTTTTGGCGATGAAGCCTATACTTATTATCATGCGTTTAATCATGGTAAAGAAAAATCAATCGGTGTATCCTTTGGATATCCGTATGTTCATTATGACACGATGGAAAACGCACCTGTGTTTATAAACGCATATAATACAAGACCTGAAACAATGAAAGCATTTGTTGCAGCTATATTGGGAGAAATTGAGATTGTTGGTAAAACTCCTGTTCTTATAGAACCACGAGTTAATAGCAGATAAAACATATAATATTTTAAAGGAGTAATTTTTATGAAGTATCTTGATTTACCTATTTCAGACAGTCACATACATATTTTCTGGGCAATGCCCCTTGAAAAAAGATTAGAGCTTTTAGACAGAATTATGGAAAAACATAATTACGATACAGCAACAATTTTAACTCTTCCGTTAAATTCTGCAAGAAAAGTTAAATCACGTGATTACCTTGAAAATTTGAGAACATTTTACATAAAAAGTAAAAGACCTGATAAGATTTACGCATACTCTGGCTTTTCTCATTATTACGATAACTCAAAAAATACGCCTGAGTTTTATTTAAAGCAGGCAGAGTTTTATATGGCTGCAGGCTTTGACGGTCTTAAAATGATTGAGGGAAGACCAAACCAGAGATATGTTTTAGGTCATGGCTACGACGATAGCCGTTATTACCTTATGTATGAATATGCAGAAAAGAATGGAATACCGCTCGTTATTCATACTTCAGCATGGGAAGACCTTTGGAATGAAGGTGGCTATTTTGCTTCTCAGCCTATGCACTATTTTGACTACTATAAAGAAGTTGACAGCTGGATGTCAAAATTTCCTAAACTTAAGGTTACATTTGCTCACATGAATTTTGTAACAGGACATATTGATATGGCAGCAGAGCTTTTGGATAAATATGAAAATGCTTATTATGATTTGACACCTAATCAGTTTATGTTCTTAGATTTCCAGAAAAAGCCTGATGAGTGGAAAGAATTCTTTATAAAATATCAGGACAGAATCATCTATGGAACAGACATTGGTTCAAATCCTTATGATTT
>SVJO01000025.1 GCA_015068935.1 Oscillospiraceae bacterium | reverse complement strand
TGAAAACCATTACCATCAATGATAATTTACCCACGGAAAGAATCACCCCAACACTGAGAGAAGCGCCAAGGAGAATAATAGCAAATTTCAAAACTTTCTTTGATGCAAACTTGATTCCTGCTTTCAAAAAATCCGGCCTCCAAAAATGATTAATTATCATTCCTATAAATAGTGCAATAACCGATGCTCCCACAATATGTATTGGTAGACGTCTTTCAATTGTTTTTGCCACTACTGCAATCAAAATTGATATTGCTAATCCGGGAATAATTCCCCACACCTTTTTTATAATTTTCATATTATACCTCTTTTCAACAAATTTCGACTTCCATAATATCTTCGTGTCAAAACCGAATAAAAAGTCAAAATATTTAATTTTGATTACTCCATATCAGTTCGTCAATTGTGTACTCATCATCCTGCACAATTCCTGTGTATATTTCTTGTCCGTCAACAGAAACAAAGAAGTCCCCGATGTAAGACATATGGCTGTTATTAACCAACCAGGAAGCACGGATGGTATAATACTCTTTTCCATCTTTTTCAATAATATTTGTAACACCAAATGAAAAAGGAAATCCGGTGGTTTCATCTTGTTTGCCCATAACGGTATAACACAACTTCTCCGCCTCTTTGGCGGTTATTTTTTGATTTACTAAAATATGTTGTCCGTCGCTCCTACGCCTTATATTTTCATATATTGATGTTCCAATTCTAACAAAAGCAACCGCAAAGAACAAAATCAGAAAAGAAATTAAAATCTTTTTCATATTTTCACCCTTACTTTAGGTATAACCCCACATAATTCTTACTCGTCTTAAGTTTATTTATTCCCTTTAGACGTATTTATTGAAGCAATAACTCTAATAAGATTGCCCGATTTAAAACAACCAGAATCTTTTAATTAAATATTTAAATCATGTTTAAGTATTTTATCATATTAAGCTGGCAAAATCAATCACTCATAAAAAGAACATCAACGGCAAAAGCCGTTGATGTTCTTTTTATAATATTAGTCGTCGATTGAATTATCTGTAGCACGTTCAAAAATTGCCTCAACTTCTTGTGAAGGTTTTTTATCAATAAGTGTTACTATAATTGCAGCAATTGCACCAATTACAAAACCGGGAATAATTTCATAGATTCCTGTGATTGCAGTTAATGTGCTTCCGCCTGCAACAGGCAACCAGAGCCAAGCCATATCAACTGCAGCACCAACTACAATACCCACAACCGCACCATTGTATGTAAAGCGTTTCCAGAAAAGTGACAACAATACCGCAGGACCAAATGCCGCACCGAAGATGCCCCATGCATTTGAAACAAGGTTCATAATAGCCTGAGCTGCATCCCCCTCACTGCTTGCAATAAAGTAAGCAACAACCGCAATAACTAAAACGATTAAACGGCTTACCCAAAGCATTTCTTTATTGGAAGCATTTTTACGGATTATCGGTTTGTATAAATCACTTGCAAATGAAGATGCTGCAACCAAAAGCTGCGAGTCTGCAGTCGACATTGATGCCGCAATGATAGCTGCAAGAAGCAGGCCTGCGATAAATGAAGGGAACACATCACGAGCAAGCTCTACAAAGATTAATGACTGCTGACCGCTTGAAAGTAAAACTTTAGATAAATCTGTGCCGTTTGTGTATACAAACATTCTGCCAAGGTATGCAACGACAACTGTAGCAGCAAGTGAGAGCACAACCCAGATGATTGCAACTGTAGCCGACTTTTTAACCATAGACGGTTTTTCAATAGCCATAAATCTTACTATTATATGAGGCATACCAAAATAACCAAGACCCCAACCAAGACCTGATAAAATATCTTTCCAGCTTGCGTTGAAGAAGTTTGCAACAAACTCAAATTCCTCACCGTTAGGTCCTGTGTAAATTGTGGAAAGCGCCGCAGGGTCAAGATTTCTTGTAAACCCTATAACAACAGGCACAATTAACAAAGCACCAAGCATTAAAAGTCCCTGGAAAAAGTCAGTCCAGCAAACTGCCTTAAAACCGCCAAGAAATGTATATGCTACAACTATTACTGCAAAGATAATCATTGCATTTGCCTTTGTAAGCTGAGGAATAAGTGTTGTGAATACGTCTGAACCTGCAACAAATGCAGATGCAACATAAATTGTAAAGCATACTAAAAATACCACCGCACAAATTATACTTACTGAATGGCTTTTTGACTGGAAACGGTTTGAAAGATACTGAGGAAGTGTAATTGCGTCCCCTGAGGCTTTAGAAAACTTACGGAGTCTCTTCGCTACTAATATCCAATTAGCCGCAGTACCAATTGCAAGACCAATACCAATCCATGCCTGACCAAATCCAAAAGCTAAAATACTACCGGGCAATCCCATAAGTAACCACGCACTCATGTCTGAGGCTTGTGCACTCATTGCAGTTACCCAAGGTCCCATTGATCTTCCTCCGAGGAAATAATCTTTTTCTGTTGCGCTTTTTGATTTAAAGAAAAATAAAATGCCTATGAGTAGCATTGCTACAAAGTACAATGCAAATGCTAAAATATCCACCTTTAATCAATCTCCTTTTACTTTATAATTTATTACAACCGCAATTATAACACAAAAAAAAACAAAAATCAACAGAGAACTAAGTATAGACTTCATTCTGTACTCGATTCTCTGTTAATTCAATTTAAACCGCATCATTCAGCCATTTTAATTTTGTACTGTTTTACATACTAATTCTTGACAAAAATACAGGCATTACTGATTTTGCGTATGAGTATAGAGAATATTCCCCATTACACAAACACCAGTCATAAATCAGCGCCCGTTCACACATGGCATATAGCTTTACTATTTCATTTACTGTCATATCTAAAGTCAACTCATTTGCTTTTTGTCCTTCTGATACAATTTTTCTCAAAAGTTTGTAATATAGCCTTTTACTATCAAGCAGATGTTTTTCTCCTTTTGTAATAAGCTGGGTGGAATAAAGACGTGTTAAAAGGTCGATATCTATTCTGTCCTCAATCATTGAAAAAAGCTCTGAATTTAAATATAAAAGCTTGTCAAAGCTCGACATTTTGTCATTTAATGTGTCCTGAAGTCTTTCATATTCTTCATCAAAAATATAAGAAAGCGATCCCAAAAGTGCATCTTTACCCTCAAAGTAATGGTAAAAAGAGCCTTTTGATGTTCCTGATTTTTCTATAATTTCCTCAACGGTAGTATCATCATATCCCTGTTCATAAAACAAATCCCATGCCGCGTTTATGATTTTACCCTTTGTATTTCTCTCTCTTTTCTTTGACATACTGCATTGCCTCTTTTTCATTTTTATATTTTATAAAATTTTCTATAAATTAATTTAACACAAATTTCCATAATAGTCAATTTAATAATACAAGCCTAAAATACTTACAGAACATGTTTTTTATATTGACATTTTAAAGAATTTGTTTTACAATTTATATGTAAATAATGAAAAGCTGAATTTTATTTTAACCGATACAAAAATCAGCATCTGCATCAAGGGAGGTACAATTATGATTACAAAAATATCTGGCGGCAAGGTCATAACCGACAGAAAAATTGAAAGCAAGGATGTATATATAGAAGACGGCAAAATTATTGCTGTCACATCAGAGAACATGGCTTTTGACAATGAAATTAACGCAAAAGGCAATTATGTTTCAGCAGGCTTTATAGATATACATACTCACGGCGCTATAGACTGTGACTTTCTCGATAACGACGAAGAAAGTTATATAAAAATTGCTAAGGCTCATGCAGAGCACGGCGCAGGCACAATTTTACCCACTATTACATCAGCAGGCAAGGAAGAAACCATTAACTGTCTTAAGGTGTTTGAAAAAATCAAAAACGTAAGTCACGATGGCGCAAATATGCCAGGACTTCACTTAGAAGGCCCATATTTTTCGCCATTACAGGCAGGTGCTCAGGACCCAAATATTATCAGAAATTTTGACAAAGCTGAATATACAGAGTTTTTAAACGTTACGGATTCTATCATGAGATGGACAGGTGCTCCTGAACTTGAAGGCTCGGAGGAATTTGCAAAAACACTTTCATCAAAAGGAATCCTGCCATGTATAGGACACAGCGATGCAGACGGGGATTGTGCAAAAGAGGCATTTAAAAATGGTTTTACTCACGCAACTCACCTCTATTCTTCTATGAGCATAGTGCACAGAAAAAATGCCTTCCGTTATACAGGCATCGTTGAAACGGCTTATCTTATTGACGATATGACTGTTGAAATTATAGCAGACGGCGTGCATTTGCCCGCAGACCTTCTAAGGCTTGTCTATAAGATAAAGGGACCTGATAAGGTATGCCTTATTACAGACTCTATGCGCGGTGCCGGTATGCCCGAGGGTACGGAAAGTATGCTTGGCGGCAAAAAAGATGGTCTGCGTGTTATTATTGAGGACGGAGTGGCAAAACTCCCTGACCGCACATCATTTGCAGGCAGCGTGGCATTTTGCGACAGACTTGTACGCAACATGGTAAATATGGCAGACGTTCCTCTTGAGGATGCAATATATATGATTACTCAGACTCCCGCAAAGGTAGTCGGGCTTGAAAATAAAGGCTCAATAAACACAGGAATGGATGCAGATATAATTATTTTTGATAAAGATATAAACATTTTAAAGAATATTATAGGCGGACGTGTAGTCTTTTCAAATTAAAAAATAATGTCAGTTTCTACAGCGCAGCGGTATAGCCGCTGTGCTGTTTTTATCTAACAAAGTTCGCTGAAAATTTATAAAATTTATAAAAAAATAAAAAATAGCTGGTAATTTTTTATTTTTCATGGTATAATAATTATGTATAACTGCTTGTGCAGTGAATTCTTCAGTTTTTATAACTGAAGTCATGCATATATTTTGCATTTAAAGGAGGAATATAAATGGCTGTTAAAACAGAAAACGGACTCGGTGCTATTGTTATTTCCAATAATGTTATAGCAAGAATTGCTGGCGCTACCGCAACAAGTTGTTACGGGGTTGTAGGCATGGCTGTAAAAACGGCACAGGATTCTATTGCAAGTCTTTTAAAATGGGATAATATAACTAAAGGTGTTAAGGTTTCAACTGAAAACGACAAGATAAATATTGATTTACACATAATTGTTGAATACGGAATAAATATTAAGGTAATATCCGAAAGTATTATAAGCAGTGTCCGCTATTCAGTAGAAAGCACAACAGGTTTTAAAGTTGGCAAGGTTACAATCAATGTTGAAGGAATAAGAATTGACTGACGGAGGTAGATGTCTTGATATATACTGTAGATTCAGGAGCGCTTAAGTCTGCGCTCATTTCCGCTGCAAATAATCTTTGTAATAATAAAGATATTCTAAACGACTTAAATGTTTTCCCTGTTCCTGACGGCGACACAGGTTCAAATATGTCCATGACTGTTATGGCTGCTGTGCGTGAGCTTGAAGCATCTGATTTTGCAACAGTTTCAGATGTTTTAAAATGTGTCTCAAGCGCGGCTTTAAGAGGTGCGCGCGGTAACTCGGGCGTTATCCTTTCTCAGCTTTTCAGAGGCATGGCAAAGGGACTTAAGGATAAACAAACGGCAGATGCAAAAGAACTTGCCCAGAGCTTTAAGGAGGCTGTAAATGCTGCATACAGAGCTGTTATGAAACCTGCAGAGGGAACAATCCTCTCAGTTTCAAGAGATGCAGCTGACAAAGCTTTAAGCATCGCAGAAACTGAAACCGATATTTATGTATTACTTGAAGAAACTATAAAAGAAGCTCAAAAAAGCCTTGATAACACACCAAATCTTCTCCCTCAGCTCAAACTTGCAGGTGTTGTTGATGCAGGCGGCCAGGGTGTTTTGTATCTTTTGGAGGGAGCTCTCTCCTATGCAAAGACAGGCAGCATTGTAGCCCTTAGCGACTCATCTATGGCTCAGCCTTCTAAAAAGAGCGCAGCACAGGCTAGTAATGCCAATATAGAATTTGCATACTGCACAGAATTTCTAATAAACAAAAAGTATGCTAATGAAGACTGCTCTTCTTTTGTTGATTCTATTAAAACAAAAGGCGATTCAATGGTTGTTATAGATGATGACGGCATCGTTAAAGTGCATATCCATACCAATCACCCAGGTTTTGTTATTGAGCAGGCTTTAAAACTCGGTGAACTTACTAACCTTAAGATTGACAATATGCGCTATCAGCATGAGGAAATAATTGAGGATGCAAAAAAGCCTGAAAAGGAAGAAGAGATGCCTCACAGAGAATATGCCTTTGCTGCTGTTGCTTCAGGTGACGGCTTTGCAGAAATATTAAAGGATATGGAAATCGACAGAATTGTCGAGGGCGGTCAGACAATGAACCCGTCAACTGACGATATTTACAGTGCAATCAAGGACTTAAATGCTGATAATATTGTTATTTTCCCAAACAATAAAAATATTATAATGGCAGCAGAACAAGTTAAGAACCTAACAGACAAAAATATTATTGTAATTCCGACACGCTCTGTTCCCGAGTGCATAACTGCAAAACTTGCTTTTGCTCCTGAAATGTCACCCGAAGAAAACAGAGATGAAATGACAGAAGTAATTAAAAATGTCAGAACAGGCTCCGTAACATATTCAGTAAGAGATTTCGTTTTCAATGATGAAAAGGTTGAAAAAGGCAAGATTTTAGGTTTAGACGGCGGTAAAATCACTAAAGTCGGCGAAAATCCCATTGACGTTTTAAAAGAGCTTTTAGCATCAATGGCAGATGAAGAATCGGAAATTATCAGCATCTATTACGGAGACGAGGTTTCAGAGGAAGATGCAGAAGCTATAACAGAATATGCGCAAAATGCTTATTCTGACTGTGATGTAGCAGTTTTCCGCGGCGGTCAGCCTATTTACTACTATATTGTATCAGTAGAGTAATTCGTTATGGATAAATATTACTTAAATCAAAATGTTAATGTATTAAAGGGAGTTGGCGAAAAACGTGCTAAGCTCCTGCGTGCCCTCTCAATATCCACTATAGAAGACCTTATTTGTGCTTTTCCGCGCGGATATGAGGACAGAACTGTATTAAAAAAAATAATAGAATGTAAAAACGACGAAACGGTGTGCATAAAAGCCACCGTTTTATCTTCCATGCAAGTAAAAAAAGTGAGAAAAAATCTCACAATTTATACGTTGCCTGTTTCAGACGGAACAGGAACAATGCACATGACATGGTTTAACATAAGGTTTTTAGAAAACAAATTCCAAAAGGGAGACACCTTCATCTTTTATGGAAAAATATCTTTGTTCCCCAAAAAAACCATGGCATCACCCATTTTTGAAAAAGAGGGCGAAAGACGTCAGCTTGGCAGAATTTACCCCATTTATTCACTCACATCTGGAATAAATCAGAATATGTTATCCGGCTTTGTTAAAGAGGCGCTTTTAAATATATCCGATATTCCTGAAACCCTCCCTGATTATATCACTCAAAAATACGGTCTTTTTGACAGAAAAACGGCAATTTTTACCATACATTTCCCAAAAAATCTTGAATCGCTGAAAAAAGCCAGAAAAAGACTGGTTTTTGAAGAGCTTTTCACTTTCCAGACAGCTCTCTATTATCTCAAAGGCTCGCATGCATGCAAAAAGAGCGCAACTGCCTATAAAACAGAAAGCGCAAGAGAATTCATTTCGTCACTTCCTTTTAAGCTGACAAATGCACAGTTGCGCGTTATAGGCGATATATGTAATGATTTAGAGAGCGGAAAAGCGATGCAAAGGCTCGTCTCAGGCGACGTCGGTTCAGGCAAAACAATAGTTGCCGCATGCGCTATGTACATAACCGCAAAAAACGGTTTTTCATCTGCAATGATGGTGCCGACAGAAATTCTTGCGCGTCAGCATTTTGAAAATCTTAAAAAACTATTTTCTCCTCTCGGTATCGAAACTGTGCTCATTTTAGGCGGTCAGTCTTTGAGAGAGAAGAAAGCTTTATACGAACGCATAAACTCTGGAAAACCGCTGTGCGTGGTAGGGACACATGCGTTGCTATTTGGCGGAGCAGAATTTACTAACTTAGGGCTTGTTATAACTGATGAACAGCATCGTTTTGGCGTAAATCAGCGCAAAACACTCGGGGAAAAGGCTATAAATCCGCACACTCTTGTAATGACGGCAACACCAATTCCGAGAACAATGGCACTAATTATATATGGAGACCTTGATATTTCAATGATAGATGAGCTTCCTCCGGGAAGGCAAAAAGTTAACACATACATATTAAAGAAACATATGCACGAAAAAGTATATGATTTCATTCGCAGGGAATGTTCTTTGGGAAGACAGGCATTTATTGTATGTCCTCTCGTTGAGGATTCTGAAAATATGAACCTAAAATCTGTTACTGAGTATGCTAAAATGCTTTCTGAAAGCATATTTCCTGACCTCTCTGTAGCATTTATTCATGGTAAAATGAAACCCGCAGAAAAAGAGGCAATCATGGATGATTTTGCACAAAGGCGGATTGACATTCTCTGTTCGACAAGTGTGATTGAAGTTGGTGTAGATGTCCCGAATGCAAGTGTTATGGTAATAGAAAATGCTGAAAGATTCGGACTATCTCAACTCCATCAGCTGCGTGGAAGAGTCGGTAGAGGCAAAAACAAATCCTATTGTTTTCTCTTCAATGAATCAGGAACGGAAATAGCTGAAAAGCGAATGGAAACTATGAAAAATAACCACGACGGTTTCAAAATAGCAGAAACCGACCTGTCACTTCGAGGTCCAGGAGAGTTTTTCGGAACACGTCAGCACGGACTTCCCGTTTTCAAAATTGCAGACCTCTATTGTGACATGGAAATATTAAATATGACAACCCTTGCGGCAAAAGAACTCATAAAAGACGATTTTGAACTAAAAAAAGAAAAAAATGCACTGATTTCAACAAAAATCAAGAATTTATTTAACAATAGTGTTACAATTAATTAAAATTTATATTAAACATATTGACATTTGAAATTAATTGTATAAAATATATAATATATAATTATATAATTATGCAAAGTGGGATTGATATATGTGAGAGTAATTTCAGGTTCAGCCAGAGGAAAAAAGCTTGTTTCTCCGCCGGATGACCGTGTCCGTCCCACTCTTGACAGAGTTAAGGAATCAATCTTCAATATGATTGCCTTTTCTGTTCCAGAGGCAAATGTTTTAGATTTGTTTGCAGGAAGCGGAGCCCTTGGAATCGAGGCGCTGAGCCGAGGGGCATCGAGCGCGGTTTTTGTCGATAAAAGCGAAGATTCCCTTTCAGTCGTAAGAGAAAACCTTAAAATAACCTCTCTGTCAGGAAGAGCAGAATGTATTAATAGTGAATTTGATGATTTTTTAAAATCATGCACCAAATCATTCGACCTGATTTTTCTTGACCCCCCGTATGCTGACGGACTTTTAGACAAGTCGCTCCAGCTTATTTTTAAAAACAGGCTCTTAAAAGATGGCGGGTACATTATTTGCGAATCTGACGGCAAACCTGAATTCGTGCCTGATGAAACACTTTTTTGTGTTCACCGCTTAAAGCACTACGGAAGAGTCCAGATTCTTCTTTTAACAAATGTTTGAAAAGAGTTGTAAATATGAGTGTTGCAATCTATCCGGGAAGTTTTGACCCGATAACAAATGGACATTTAGACATTATAACACGTCTTTCAAAGATATATGATGAGGTTATTGTTGCTGTACTTAACAATTCAGCAAAATCTCCTCTTTTTACAACTGATGAGCGAATCGAGCTTATTGAAAAATGTGTAAAAGGCTTAGACAATGTTCATACAGAGACTTTTGACGGACTCTTAGTTGATTTTGCCAGACTGAAAAATGTAACAACCATAGTAAAAGGACTTCGTGCGATATCTGATTTTGAGTATGAATTTCAGATGGCGCTTTTAAATAAAAAACTTAGCCCTGACATTGAAACATTATTTATGATTTCGAGCGAAAATCATATGTACATAAGCTCGAGCATCGTGAAAGAAATTGCAAAGTTTGGCGGGGCGCTTACAGGACTTGTTCCTGATGAAATTGTAAACGATTTAAAATTAAAGATAGAAAAGAGGGGATAAAGATGGAATTATTAGAAATTATTGAGGCTTTAGAGGAAAAAATAGAACATAGTTTTACCATTCCATTCTGGGGAAAAGGCATCGTTGACAAGGATGAGCTTTTAGACATGCTTCAGGAAGCTCGCATTAAATTCCCTGACGAGATGAAACAGGCAAAATGGGTAAAGGAAGAACGTCAGCGCATAATTGCTGAGGCACAGAAAGAAGCTGCTGCCATCATCAAAAATGCAGAGGATAAAATTCTTTCAATGGTTAACGAGCACGAAATTACAAAACAGGCTTATTCTCAGGCTAATGAAATTATCGAACGCGCTAACGATAATGCGCGCGAAGTAAGAATGGGCTGCCTTCAGTATGCTGACAATTTAATGCAGCAGCTTGAGGAAAACCTCATCAGCGCTGTTGAAACAGTTCGCGAAAACAGAAAAGATTTAAAGAAATAATCCCATAATCGTATATCTTAATTCGTACACAAAAAAATCCGCTTCACATGAAGCGGATTTTTCTTTATTTAAAGCCCTTTAGGGTTTTTAATCATAAAATTCCAAGCATCGCGGCACATTTCCTCTAATCCCAGCTTTGCCTCCCAACCAAGAATTTCTTTAGCCTTTTTAGGATTAGCATAACACGTTGCAATATCTCCAGGTCTGCGGTTTGCAATTTTATACGGAACCTTAACACCATTTACATTTTCAAACGTCCTGACTATTTCCAAAACGCTGTATCCATTACCTGTACCTAAATTATATGCATCAACACCGTTTGATGAAAGAACCTTTGAAAGAGCCTTCAGGTGACCATCTGCAAGGTCTACAACATGAATATAATCCCTTACACCTGTGCCGTCCTTTGTGTCATAGTCATCACCGAAAACAGAAAGCTCCTTAAGTTTTCCCGCAGCAACCTGTGCAATATAAGGCATTAAGTTATTTGGAATTCCGTTGGGGTCTTCGCCGATTAGTCCGCTACTGTGGGCTCCAATAGGATTAAAATATCTCAAAAGTGCAATACTCCATTCATTATCCGACACAAAAACGTCACGCAGAATATTTTCTATCATGAGCTTAGTTGCGCCATACGGGTTTGTGGTTGAAAGCGGAAAATCTTCCGTTATCGGAACTGATGCAGGATTTCCGTAAACAGTTGCAGAAGAACTGAAAACAAGCTTCTTGACTCCATATTTTTTCATAACCTGACACAAAATTAACGTTCCTGTTATATTATTATGATAATACCAAATAGGCTTTGCAACAGATTCTCCGACGGCCTTAAGCCCTGCAAAATGAATTACCGCCTCAATTTTATTTTCGGCAAAAATCTTATCTATTGCTTTTTCATCTAAAAGATCAGCCTCATAAAACTTAAAATCTTTTCCTGTAATTTTCCTTATTCTGTTTAGTGACTCAGGTTTTGAATTAAGAAAATTATCAACTATAACAATCTCGTACCCGCTTTCTAAAAGTTCAACGCAGGTATGAGAGCCAATGTACCCTGCACCGCCTGTAACTAAAATTGACATAATCTACCTCCAAAAATTTATTCACTATATACTTTATTATATTTATAAAATTTTTTCAACTTTTTTAAAATATCGTATTATTTTATAAATTATTTGTTTGAAATTCAAACATGAATCCTTTTTGTTTTACCCCAAAACTGCTTTAGATTTCACTAAAGGTCAAGTGTTCCCCACTGGGCGCTAAGAAAAACTCAGCATTAATTTCCCTTCCTTCTGCTGATACTGACAGCACAAAATCCTTTTCTTCAAAAGCAAATTTTATACTTTTTGTTTTTTCATCTTTCGTGTCAATCTTGTTCGGCTTAAATGATTTTGAATTTCCTCTGCATTTGAAGACAGCTTCTTTCCTGGTCCACAGCACCAGAGAATCTGTTCCTTCCTCTCCATCACACAAAATGCGCTTTAAAACCCTGTCTGTACGCTCACGGCTTTCCAGAGGCTCAATATCTATCCCGACATTTCCTAAAAGACAGACTGCAACAGCTACCAAGCCTTTTGAATGCGAAATTGAAAAGCTGAATCTTTTATGAATAGGTTTTCCACTCATGCTCAAAAAACAATTCCTTACATCTGCATCAATACCCATATGCTCCAAAGCATAATTCAAAACTCCAAAACCCGCCTTTTTCTCATCCCTGACAGAAAGGTTGCTGATTTTTTCCATGCGTTTTTTAGCATACTCAGGCAAAATCTCATTTTGGGCAAAATTATATGCCGCACCTACATAAACACAAACACTCTGTTTTTCTGTTAACATATTCATAACAGTCTCTCTATTATAATTAATTTGTTGTTGCTGCCTCAACTAATCTTTCAGCACCATATGTTGCGCGAAGAATATTTTTTTGTATTTTCCCTGTTGCATTTCTGGGAACCTGTGCAAAGATAATCTTTTTGGGGCGTTTATATCTTGGCAGTGCCATACAATAATCTTCTATCTCCTCCACTGTTGCTTTCTCGCCCTCTTTAAGCTGTATGATAGCAGCAGTTATCTCTCCTAAACGTTCGTCTGGCAAACCAATAACACCGACATCGCTTATTTTCTCATTTGCACGTAGAAAATCCTCTATCTGAACGGGATAAATATTTTCCCCGCCTGTTATGATAACATCTTTTTTTCTGTCAACCAAATATATAAATCCGTCTTCGTCCTGCTTTGCCATATCGCCTGTCAAAAGCCAGCCATCATCTGTTAAAACGTCTCTTGTTGCCTCAGGATTTTTATAGTAGCATTTCATTACACCGTCGCCCTTTAAGCAAAGCTCACCAACGCCGCCTTTTTCCACGTCTTTGCCTGTTTCGTCAACAATCTTTACCTGCCACTTGTATCCGGCAATACCGATAGCCCCAACCTTATGTATGTTTTCAACACCCAAATGAACTGCACCAGGACCGATTGATTCTGACAACCCATAATTTGTATCATACTCATGGTTTGGGAAAACTTCTTTCCAACGTTTTATTAGCGAAGGAGGAACGGGCTGTGCTCCTATATGCATTAGTCTCCATTGTGAAAGTCTGTAGTCAGAGAGTTTAATATCTCCCCTTTCCACAGCATCTAAAATATCCTGAGCCCACGGAACCAAAAGCCAGACAATTGTTGCCTTTTCTTCTGAAACCGTCTGCAATATCCACTCAGGCTTAATTCCTCTTAATATTACTGCTTTCGAGCCCGAAAGAAGCGAACCAAACCAGTGCATTTTTGCTCCCGTATGGTAAAGGGGCGGGATGCAAAGGAACACATCATCTCTTTTCTGCGAGTGATGTTTTTGTTCAACCTCGCATGAAGTAACCAAAGCCTTATGTCTGTGAAGAATTGCTTTCGGGAAACCTGTTGTTCCCGATGAAAAATATATTGCTCCGTCATCAGAATCACTGATTTCAACAGGCGGAACTCCTGACGAGCAGTAGGTTATCATTTCAGTATAGTTATCTGCAAATGACGGAGTGTTCTCGCCCACAAAGAAATAATGCTTTATCTTAAGTTTTGGAAAGATTTTTTCAAGCCTTTCAGTAAACTCAGGCCCAAAAACAAGGACTGAGACATCAGCTAAGTCTGAACAATATTCTATTTCTTCCGCAGAAAACCTGAAATTCATTGGAACAGCAAGGGCTCCTGTCTTTAAAATTCCAAAATAAATGGGGAGCCAGTCTATGCAGTTCATCATTAAAATTGCAACCTTGTCGCCTTTTTTAACACCGCGTGTCATTAAGAGATTGGCAAAACGGTTTGCCGCCATGTCAAACTGTCTCCAAGTAAGTTCCCTTCTGTATTTTTCTTTGCCTGAACCCTCTATTAAATTGTATTCTCTCCATGAAATATCAGACGAAGGCTGATTTTCGGGATTTACCTCAACAAGTGCAACGTCATTTGGATATAATCTTGAATTTTTTTCTAAGAATTCTGTAATAGGCATAACTCACATGTCCTTTCAGATGTAAATTTTTATAGAAAAACCGTTTAAAGAGCGGAATAAAACAAAAAAACCGTCCTCTTTAAATCAGAGGACGGTTTATAACCGTGTTACCACCTCAGTTCACAGTCACCTCACAATGACTGCCTCACGGAGTACTTGAAAAGCCAATTCATAATACCCCTGCACGATTACGGGTGCTCCCGACAAAGGATACTTAGTTTCCCCTTTGCAGCTCCCGGGCTGTATTCAGTCTGTTTCAAAGCTACGGCTCGCACCACCCGCCGTTTCTCTCAGCCTCTTCCGCAGCTTACTTGTTCCCGTTCACAGCTTTTAAATTATTCTATCATACTAAATATGACTTGTCAACGTTTTTGCATAAAAATATAGCCTGATTATTACTTGACGTACTATATCTGCCTTATTTTGATTTAGAAATAAAGATATTAATCACCAATGCAACAACTGTAATTGACAGTAACATCATAAATGTAGCTGTATATCCGCCTGTAATCTCCATAACCTTATTTGATGCAGTGGCAATGAGGGACCCTGCCATAACTGTAAACGTCATAATCGCCATATTGCCTGAAAAATTTTTCATACCAAAGAAAGACGAAGTAGATGCAGCAGTAATTGTAGGACAAGCGCCATATGACATACCCGTCAGGCATAAACCAACAATGCACAAGGGAAGAGAGCAAGCAGATACCGCCAGTAAAGTAACGGCAGTAGCACAAATGGTGAAAATATTAGCACCAAGCATTGTTTTACGACAACCAATAACGTCAAAGATTGCCCCCGTTAAAATTCTACCGATTCCGTTGCATACAGAAAGAACTCCCACCAAAGAAACCGCCAATGTTTCCGATGCATTAACCGACAAAGCCATATCTTTAGCAAAACTTATAACTGAACTGCCTACCGCAGCTAAAAAGGAAATACAGATAAACACCATCCAGAAAGACAGACTGCAAAGCATCTGCCTTGAAGTAAAATCCTGTTGTTTTATATCTTTATCTTTTTTATCCTTCACAGTTTTGGGCTGTGGAAAAATTATATCAGGGCCAGGAGATTTAATCAAAATAGCTGCAAATAACAAAACTACAAAGATGGCAATTCCTAAAATCGCATATGTCGCACGCCAGCCTATATCACTTCTGAACATAGCATCTGCGGCATTGCCAAGAATCAAGGCAGAAGCGCCAAATCCCATCATCAAAAATCCTGAACATAATCCCTTCTTATCGGGGAACCAGGAATTAATGGTTGCTATAACAACATTATAAGCAATTCCAATGCCAAGGCCTGCCAGAACACCATATGTAATGTACAACGCTACCACGGAAACATTATTAAGAAGAGAAGTCAGTATAAATCCCGCAGCAACCAAAACACCCGACACAATAAGGGCAATTCTGTGACTCGTGCGCCTTGACAACTGAGCACCAAGCAAACCGCCCACACAGAAGAATGTCATGGCAAGTGTAAAGTTAAAAGCGAGCTCAGAAGGTTCCCAACCAAACTCAATTGTTAATGGATATTTTAAAATAGACCATGCATAAAGAACACCCGCAAAAAGCATGGAAATAACTCCGATGACCAAATACATCCAACGCGCTGATAATTTCTGATTTTCTTTGTTCATAAAAAAACCCCTATTGCATAAAATTTTTCTTAATATATATTATATTTTTTAAAGCCTAACATGTCAAGTGGGAAGAACATTGAATAATTAGAAGCATCACGAAATATAACGAAATCAAAGATTTCTATATGCAGACGGTGTAAGGCCTGTTTTTTGTTTAAATATCTTGGAAAAGTA
>SVJO01000024.1 GCA_015068935.1 Oscillospiraceae bacterium | reverse complement strand
CAATATCACGATGCAAAGCATCATATCACTGCGTAGCAATATCACTCGCCGTCAGGCGAATATAACTGAGGCACACTTCTTTACGGAGTGTGCCTCAAATTCGGTGCGTTTTTTATGTTCTGTCATTTTCCAAAAAAATTTTTAATTCGCCTAAAACTCTTTTTGCCTCGTTATATCCTGTTTCATATATCTCTTTGAGAACTTCCTTATCTTTTTCAATGCGTCCGATTTTGAGCTTTTCTGGAGGACTGATAACGAAGACACTCCCCTTTTTCTCTTCCTCTTCTAAAAAATCAAGCGTGTCATTATAAATTTTATATCTGGTTTCCATTTTTTCTGTCAAGAAAGGATATTTAAAATATTTTAGTCTCAAAAGCGACATAAGTCTGTTTGGTTTTTTTCTGTATCCCCTATGCTGAGTTAAAACAACAACGCTTTTCCCGTTTCCGGAAGACAGCGATTGTCTAACAGGAATGGAATCTGCTATCCCTCCGTCTAAATATTTCTTCCCGCCTGCCTTTACGATTCTTGCAAGGAGCGGAAGTGAGCTTGATGCACGCACATAAACTATATCTCTTTTCATATCAGTTATTTTAATGTACTCGGCCTTTCCTGTTTCACAGTTTGTCACTGTAACATAAAACTCAGTCTCATTTTTATTAAATGCATCATAATCATATAAATTAAGTTTATTTGGTATCTCATCATAGACAAATTTCGCTCCAAATAAATCTCCCGTTGTGATAAGGCTAAATAAACTGCAATATCTTTTATTGTCAAGATAATCAACACCTACACGATATGCTCTCTTTTTCTGTCCCGACATAAAACTGCAGGCATGGCATGCCCCCGCCGAAACACCAAAGCACCTTTTAAAGCTTAAATTCTCCTCCATGAAGGCATCTAAAACACCTGCCGTAAACATGCCTCTCATACCGCCGCCTTCTAAGACTAAATCTGCATTAAACATCATATATCTCCGTTTCTCAAAATTAATTATTGTTTTTACTAAGTACAAATATAGCCACAGGTATCAACACTATTCCAACAAGCTGATAAATTCCAAGCCTTTCGCTGAAAAATACAACGCTGAAAACAGTCGCCGCCATAGGCTCTACAATTCCAAGTGCCGATGCTGTTCCTGCAGGCAAATCCTTCATGCCTATCGTGTAGAAAAAGTACGGAAGAACGCACGTACATATTCCCATCATGATAAGAAGCATCAGTGTTTTTAAAACGTTCCCTTCCATAAAAACGGGAATCTGAGCAGGATTGCAACTGAAAAATGAAACAACCATTGCAGCACCGAAACAGTAAAGCGTAATCGTTGTTGGATTTATCATGTTTTTTGTGCCTATTTTTGTAAAAATATTATAAAGTGCATACGAAAGTCCCGATAAAAAGCCTATTACAAGACCGAGTGGCGAAAAGCTAAGTCCGCCTATAATTCCCGACACTAAACTGCAGCCTAAAAGCATCGCAAAAACGGAGGCTCCTTTTAAAAATGTAAGCTTTTCTCCAAGAAACATAACGGAATAAATCAAAACAATAACAGGCGCAAGATACATTAAAACCACAGCCGTCGAAGGTGATGTTTCCTGCATTGCAAAATAATAGCAGGTTGCCGTTCCAAAAAATGAAATACCGATAGCGGCATTTATTATAAATTCCTTAAAAGTCACTTTAAAAATGCTTTTATCTCTTATGAGAGCATATAGAAAAAAACACACGAACGAAACAAGAGCTCTGACAAATGTCATATGAAGCGAGGAAAATCCAAACGGCGCTAAAATATTTACAAAAATAACAGAAGTTCCCCACAAAAGCCCTGCAAGAATTATATATATAAATGCTTTCTTTTTCACCTGATATTCTCCACTCCTTTTATCTACTCGGTATATTATACCAAAATTTGTTTTGTTTGTAAATATGATGAAAGCTGTATTTGTATTACAATCTGTAAATTTTGTTGTTTTTTAAGTTTTTACTATTGACAAACAACAATTTTTCATGTATAATATCACTGTTATATATAGGGGTATAGTTCAGCTGGTAGAGCAACGGTCTCCAAAACCGTGTGTCGAGGGTTCGAATCCTTCTGCCCCTGCCAAAAAATGCAGTTGATGCTTTTGTATCAGCTGCATTTTTTATTTGGAAAGGATTTGAACCCTAAGAGGGTTTTTGCGTTAAGAAAAATAGTTCAGTGAAGTTAATATCACTTACATTAAAACGTATCAGACTATATTTTTATACATATAATGTATTGACAACACATTCGTATTGTGATAGTATAATTTTATAAACTCTATAGGGAGTAGTTAGCGCTTTTTATAAGCGTGTCAAGTCAACATGAACACGGCGAGTATATCGCTTGGCTTGAATTAAAAGACGAGACTATATGTAAGTAGTTTGCTATACATATACTCTCGTCTTTTTATATTTATAAAAATTACCGAAAGGGGAATTTTATGAAACACTATCTAATGGAAAATGAGGACGTTCTTTCTGCACTCTCAAGCTCATCACAGAAAGGCCTTTCAGAAAACGAAGCAGCTTTGCGTCTTGAAAGCAATGGCAGGAACAAGCTTATAGAAGGAAAAAAGAAAAACCTTTTCCAGAAAATTATTGCACAGATTAAAGACCCGATGGTGCTCGTTCTTGTCGGGGCGGCAGTTGTATCATTCATTACCGCCCTTATAGAAGGAGAAACTCCAACTGACGTTTTCATTATACTTTCAGTTGTAGTTCTTAATACAGTCTTGGGTATTGTTCAGGAGGGCAAGGCTGAAAAAGCAATTGATGCTTTAAAGGAAATGGCAGCCGCAACCTCTAAGGTTATCCGTGATGGCAGACATTTGGTTGTTAAAAGTGAAGAGCTGGTGCCTGGCGACATAGTAATTCTCGAAGCAGGTGACGCAGTTCCTGCAGATGGCAGAATTATCGACTCAGCAAGCCTTAAGATTGAGGAGGCGGCACTCACAGGCGAGTCAGTCCCTTCTGATAAATTTTCTGATACCCTTTCTGCAGATATAAACGGGGACATTCCCCTTGGCGACAGAAAAAATATGTGTTATATGGGAAGTGTAGTTGTATACGGCAGAGGTGCAATGGTTGTGACTGCAACGGGAATGCATACTGAAATGGGTAAAATTGCAACAGCTATAACTCAGGCAGAAGACGGAGAAACACCGCTCCAGAAACGGCTTTCTCAGCTAAGCAAACTTCTTACAAAACTCGTTTTGGGAATATGCGTGTTTATGTTCGCTTTTACCCTTATAAGAAACGGAAAATTTGACATTCATACAACACTTGATACGTTTATGCTCGCAGTCAGCCTTGCAGTAGCGGCAATTCCTGAGGGGCTTGCCTCAGTTGTAACAATCGTTCTTTCAATGGGCGTTACTAAAATGTCTAAACAAAAAGCAATTATAAGACGTCTTACTGCTGTTGAAACACTTGGTTGTACACAGATTATCTGCTCGGACAAAACAGGAACACTTACACAGAATAAAATGACAGTAGTTGATTTCTGGAGCGCGAGGGAAGCATTTCTTGCAGAGGGAATGGCTCTTTGCTCCGATGCTGAGCCTGATGACTCAGGAGAAGCAATCGGTGAGCCTACTGAGTGCGCTCTTGTAAATTATGCGACAAGACTTGGCCTTAAAAAAGAAAATCTGATTGCAAAATCACCGCGTATAGGAGAAGTTCCGTTTGACTCGGGAAGAAAGATGATGTCAACCGTTCACAAAAACGGAGATGAAATTATTCAATATACAAAAGGTGCCCCTGACGAATTACTCGCACGCTGCTCACATATTTTATATGACGGAAAAACAATTGAACTTACTGATGAGTTGCGAAACGAGGTTCTTTTAAAGAATACTGAGTTTGCATCACAGGCGCTCAGAGTTCTTGCGTGTGCATACAAGATGCACTCTCAAGCGCCTGATGTTTATACGTCGGATGCACTTGAGAATAACATGGTCTTTATAGGTCTTGTCGGCATGATTGACCCGGTAAGACCTGAGGTTACAGCGGCGGTTAATGAATGCTTTAAAGCAGGCATCCGCCCCATAATGATAACAGGCGACCATAAGGATACAGCAGTTGCAATAGCAAAAACACTAGGTATTATAACAGACGCATCAGAGGCAATAACAGGTGCCGAAATTGATAAATTCACTGATGACGAATTCAATGAAATAGTTACAAGATACACAGTCTATGCACGTGTCCAGCCCGAGCATAAGGTTCGTATTGTAAATGCATGGCGAAAGAAGGGCTGTGTTACCGCTATGACAGGCGATGGTGTAAACGATGCTCCTTCAATCAAAAATGCAGATATCGGTATCGGCATGGGTATAACAGGCACAGACGTTACAAAAAATGTTGCGGATATGATTCTTTCAGATGATAACTTTGCAACAATCGTAAGCGCTGTAGCAGAAGGAAGAAGAATATTTGATAATATCTGTAAATGTATACAGTTCCTTCTCTCTTCAAATTTAAGCGAGGTTATGAGTATATTTATTGCAACACTTTGCGGTTTTACAATATTAAAGCCTGCTCATATCTTATTTATAAATCTTGTAACTGATTCGCTTCCTGCACTTGCACTCGGCGCAGAAAAGGCAGAATCTGACATTATGACAAGAAAGCCGAGAAAAAGCGATGAAGGTATTTTTGCAAATGGTCTTGGTTTTAATGTCGTTTATCAGGGAATTATGGTGTCTGTAATTACACTTGCCGCATACTTTATAGGACATTACATGGAGTCGGGAGTATGGGAGATTACACAGAGTCCGCACGGAATGACAATGGCATTTTTAGCAATGTCAATGACAGAAATATTCCACTCGTTTAACATGCGCTCACATGGTTCAATCTTTAAGATTAAACATCAGAATATGCTCCTTTTGGGAACGATGATTCTCTCACTTATATTGACCACAGCACTCATTTTCGTTCCTTCACTCAGAAATCTTTTTGATTTTGAGGTAATAACCATACTAGAATATTTAACAGCACTTCTCCTCGCCCTTTCATCAATACCTGTTGTTGAAATTGTAAAACTGATTCAGAGAAGAAAATGATAAATTTTTTCAGACTATATGCTGTATAATATTAAAAGCGACCTCTTTTGAGGTCGCTTTTAACAAATGTTCAATTTAATATATCAGACAATTCCCTGTGCATTCATTGCGTCAACTACCTTTTCAAAGCCTGCAATGTTAGCACCTACTACATAGTTTCCGGGGAATCCATATTTCTTAGCCACATCATCAATGTTATCAAACAGATTAACCATAATGTCTTTAAGCTTTGTATCAACCTTTTCAAAAGACCAGCTCAGGCGCTCACTGTTCTGACTCATCTCAAGAGCAGAAGTTGCTACACCGCCCGCATTTGCAGCTTTTCCGGGTGCAAAGAGGACACCGTTTTCCTGAAGGTATTTTGTCGCCTCAAGTGTTGTGGGCATATTTGCGCCTTCTGCTACTGCTATTACGCCGTTTGCAACTAAAATCTTAGCATCATCAAGCTCAAGCTCGTTCTGTGTTGCACACGGAAGAGCAATATCTGCCTTTACGCTCCACACACCCTTGCCTTCATGATACTCTGAATCTGGTCTGTATTTTTTATATTCTGTGAGTCTCTGTCTCTTTACTTCTTTAATTTCTTTAAGAGCATTTAAATCTATACCTTCGGGGTCATATACCCAACCATTTGAATCAGATACAGTTAAAACCTTCGCACCTAACTCTATAGCTTTTTCAACTGCATAAATTGCAACGTTACCGCTTCCTGAAACAAGAACAGTTTTGCCTTTAATATCTATTCCGTTTCTTCTGAGCATCTCATCAGTAAGATATAAAAGACCATAGCCTGTCGCCTCTCTTCTTGTTAAAGACCCGCCATAGCTAAGTCCTTTTCCTGTAAGAACACCTTCAAACAATCCTCTGAGCTTTTTATACTGACCAAACATATATCCTATTTCTCTCGGGCCTGCACCAATATCTCCCGCAGGAACATCAGTATAAGCCCCGATATATTTACAAAGCTCACTCATAAAGCTCTGGCAAAATGCCATAATCTCTCTGTCAGACTTTCCTTTTGGGTCAAAGTCACTTCCACCTTTACCTCCGCCAATTGGAAGTCCTGTAAGCGAATTTTTAAAAACCTGCTCAAATCCTAAGAACTTAATAATTCCGATATTAACAGAAGGATGAAGTCTTAAACCTCCCTTATATGGGCCTATGGCACTGCTGAACTGAACACGGTATCCGTTGTTAACATGTACATTGCCATTATCATCAATCCAAGGCACTCTGAATTTAATCTCTCTTTCAGGATTAACAATTCTCTCAAGCAACGCATCGCGTCTGTATGCTGCTTCATTTGCTTCAACAACAGGTCTTATTGAGTCGAGAACCTCGCGAACAGCCTGAATAAACTCTGGTTCATTCGCATTTTCTCTTTCAACAGCTTCAATAACCTCATCTACATATGACATTGCTGTTCCCCCTTTTACGACTTAAAAAAGCATCTCAAAGAATATAATAATTCCTTAAAGATGCTATTATCTTATCATCATATATTTATTTTACTCATATAACAGAAGCATCCTCAAAAGACAAATTTGAAGAAATATAATATTCAACAGTAGATATTATACACTCTATACTATAGTTTGTCAACCCTGATTTTGAATTTTTTATTTGAAAATATTCAAATATCTGGTAAAAATCACTTATAAGTTGAAGAAAATGAAATTTTTATATGTGATAGTTGCAAATACATAGTCACTTTATGCAAAAAATTGAAGCTTATCCTTTGAATATGCCCTCATCTCCCGCTCCTCTCTGTCATCTCCCGCATCACTCCGCCACCGCTCGCGCCTCTCCCTCATCTCCCGCACCACACCGCCATCTCGCGCACCACTCCGCCACTGCTCACATCTTTCCGCCACCGCTCACATCTTTCCGCCACCGCTCGCATCTTTCCGCCACCGCTCACATCTTTCCGCCACCGCTCGCATCTTTCCGCCACCGCTCACATCTTTCCGCCACCGCTCGCATCTTTCCGCCATCGCTCACATCTTTCTGCCACTGCTCGTATCTTTCCGCCATCGCTCACATCTCTCCGCCACTGCTCGCATCTTTCCGCCACTGCTCGCATCTTTCCGCCACCGCTCGCATCTTTCCGCCACCGCTCACATCTTTCTGCCACCGCATCTCGTACCCCTCCCATCTCGTACCCCTCCCATCTCGTACCCCTCCCATCTCGCACCACAACAATAACAAAAAAACCTCCTGCACACAGTTAAAATAACTGTATGCAAGAGGTTTACTCTGCTTTAGTCGTCTAAAATTTTATAAATCTTAGCCCTGTTAATATCACGGCTTTTCACGTTTTACAGCCGCTTCATTATCTGTAAAATACTACTTTTACTTCACCATCGAAGATGTACCATATTTCCTGACCTTCTGAAATGCTTGTTCTGTTTTGTGAAATAAATCTGATATTATCGCCTTCACCAACAAGCTGATAAACAGGAACTGCAGACAACATGTACCAAACGTCTCCGTTTTTAAAGGTAATACGTCTTTGGCTAATCTTCTCTACTTCGCCTTTGTGTATACCATCGTCTGTACCTTCTGCAAGTACCCATTCCTCAGGGTCTCCTGAAAGATTAGTTACACTGTTAATCTTTATTTCATCTGTCGGAAGGAAGAGGTTACCTGTCTGATAAGCAATGTATGCCGCATTTTCAACTTCTGATAATGTGCTCTTATACTTTGAAACTACAAACGGTGCTCCGTCTATGGTAACACTTGTAACTTCTCTGTCTGTCTCATCATCGTAAACTGTTGAAATTTCAGTTAACAGGCCTGAGTATGAAATGCTGTTTTTAAAATATGACTGCCAATCGCCTCTTATAATCATTAATTCAACATCATCTGCACCTGGCTCTGCATACGGTGTGTATAATAAACTACTATCACCTGCTGAGTTTCTCACAGTTGTCCAGTCAGTAATTGTTGCAGCTTTTAATTCATCAGTGTTTGCGCAATAATAGAAAATGCATATTTTTGCAGTGTCAAAATAAACTCTTGGTGAGTCTATATAAGGTGTAACTGCATTTGAGATGTTTGAAATAGAAACGCCCACTTCATCAGGGTCTGCTTCAAGAACTACATCTAAATTTGGTTCTGAGAACAGTGTCGCCTCACGGATAGCAATTATCTCGTTCTTGCTATTGACTCTTATTTTGTAGAGTAATTCAGCCTTTTTAAGTGCATCATTTTTATCTGAAGCTGATTTTAAGGTTGAAATCTGAGTTTTAATGTTTTCAAGCATAACAGCCTGTTTCTCAGCTGCCTTTTCAGTTAAAGGATATACCTGTTCTGTAACGGTTGTACCGTCTATTAAATATACCTTAAGTTTAGGTGCTTCCCAGCCTGCCTGACTATAACCAAATATGAAACTATAGTATTCTTTAAAAGTTTCATTTTCTATAGCAGGTCTTAAATATCTTACATAACCTGCAGTGTCAATATAAGCAGTAACAGTTCTCTTAAACAAATCTGAAATGTCTGCTGACACTCTGTAGCTGCTACCATCTACAGAAACATAAAGATTATATTTCTCAGAAATTGGATAAGCATCTCCACCAATATTAAGTGCGCTTGATGTCTTTGAAGTAAATTCATCAGTAATCGCTCTTGTTGATGCAACAATTATAATTGTGCTGCCGTCATCTGATGCAAACCAATCAAAGAGTGTATCATCTGTAAGCTCCCAGATACCAGCCTTTGAGCCATTGATAAATATTGATACGTCTTTATAATTTGATATACCTTTAAGTGCAAGGACAGAACCTTCACCCTTGATGTATTCGATTTCATTATCTGATACACTTGTAGTGATACCGCCCTCTGTTAAATCCCATGCCTCTAATGCAATAATTTCATCTCTGTAGATGACAGCTCTTGCAAAAGCACCAACATACGGATATGAAACGTTCTCGTCTGCTGCTTCAGCATTAAAGAACATTTTACAGCTATCTGCAATGTCAAGATATTCTTCTGTATCCTCAAATCCGATATTGTTTATATATGAGGGATAATGCTCTGCGCTGTTATGTGATTTATTTACTTCGTAGATATAACCTGAGATAACCTTGATGTTTTTGTCAATCTTTGCAAAAACAAGCTCATCAGAATCATTTACATAGATATCTGCTAAAGTGTATTCAATGTCACCGATTGAAGCGCTCTCCGAGACAGTAAATGTAGGTGTAGCACCAACATTATATAAAGCGCTTTCATCTTTTTTGTCCTTTGATTTGATTTCAGCCTTTACAAAGCCTTCAGCCTCGTTGTACTCAGTAATTAAAGCACCATACTTGCTTATTTTAAATCTCTTGTTTAAAACTGTGTCTTTTACAGAAATGTCAGAAATTATGAATTCTGTGCCTGACGCATTGTTTATTACAAGTGTAGGATTGCATACTGCAGCATTAAGAGCATTTGAGAGCAGTTTTACAACTGTTTTAAGTGTAAGACCGCTGCCGCCGCCTGCAGTAATATCCTTTAAAAGACCAATCTCGTATGCAATAGATAAATATCCGTTCGGATATCCGCCTGACCTGTTTGCATAGTCGTTATATTCTAAAGCTGAAACAATCATTTTTACAGCTTCTTCATATCGAACTGTTCTGTCAGGGTAGAACATATCAGATGCTGAAATAATATTTTTTGCAACTGCAAAATTTACTGCACCTGATGCTTCATGCTCTGCAGCCACATCGGCAAAAGGAGTTGCCTCATTTGTAAGAGTAATGCCTTTGCCGAAAAGACGTACTGCATATTTTACCATTTCTATACGTGTAACAGGTCTTGCTAAATCAACGCTGGAACTATCTAAAATTCCAAGTGTGTATAATGCATCTGTGTCAGCGTTGTTATATGAATCAGCTCCAACAGGAAAAGCAAAAACACTCAAACACATTATTGTAGTTAATAACAAACTAATTATTCTTTTAATTTTCATCAGCTTCTTCCTCCCTATTTCATATAACACATTAAGCAGTTATAAGTGCATAAACAACCTTTGCAGCCATAGCTCTTGTTACTTCAGCCTTCGGAGCAAACATGTTATCACCTACACCGTTTAAAATTCCAAGCTGTTTTAAAGTATATACAGCACCTTTTGCATAATCAGAAATAGAGTCATCATCTGCGAATTTCTCTGATGAATCACTTGCCTCAATACCTAATGCGCGAAGTGCAATTGTCACCATTTCTTCACGTGAAACTGTGTCAAGCGGAGCAAAGTCTGATTCTGTCTTACCATTTATGAATCCTGCATTTTTTGCACTTGCAACGTATGTATAATACCATGCATCGCTTGAAACGTCATCAAATTCACATGCAGCATCTGCCTTAACTGCATCAAATGCAATAGCAATCATTTTGCAGAACTCAGCACGTGTTACAGTGTCATTTGGAGCAAATGTTCCGTCGCCGCGTCCGTTTATGATTCCCTTGTCGGCTAAAGCCTCAATGCTTTCTTTTGCCCATGAAACAGTCTCTAAATCGCTGAATTTTTTAGGAATAAGCTGTTCTGGGAGACCTTCATTTGTTGTTGAAGGTATTTCGTCTGCACTACCATTAGCAGAGCCCTGTGTTCCGTAGTTATTACCGCCTGGAGCACCGCCGCCGATAGGCTCATCCTTTTTATTGCTTGTATTACTGTCAGCTATCTTAGTTACCTTAATTGTAGGATTCTGGGTAATCTCAAACGGAACATCAACAAAATATGCTGATGACTGATTTTCTTCGTCCACGTGATATGTGATGCATCCGCTCACCGTCGGGTAATAGCTGCCTTCAGAGCCTTCTGATGCCTTAAATCCGATATTTATGATTTCATCAGTGAATGAAACCTTCTGAATTGTATCGACATTATTCTGAGCAACTGTTATGTTGAATATAACCTTTCCGTCATCAATTGTCTTCTTAACTGTTAAATCCTTAAGGTCTTTAGAAAGTGAGTATGAAGTAACATCCTCAAACAGTTTTGCCTCAGCGCCTGTATAATCAAATTTTATTGTGATTCCAACAACGCTGTCCTGTGCCTCTGATGCAACAAATGTAAGACTTGCATTCTGACCTACATTTACATCAGCAGAATTAACTGAAACTGTTGCAGATGAAAGAGTATATCTTTCTGTTAAAATAGCATTTATAGCGCCATCAATTGTCTCTAATAATGCGCTCGGCTCTTCTATTCTGTCGCCTGCATAAATGTCTGTTGCAATCTGTGTCTGTTCTTCTGAAGATAGAGCATCCCATCTGTCTCTCTGAATTTCACCAATTGCCATCAATGCCTCAGTGTTGTCTATTAAAGCAAGCACTTCATCAGCTGACTCTGCCTGATTTACTTTTTCTAAAGCAAAACGCTCATTAACTTCATTTACGATTTCGCCTGCAGTCTCGAATTCTCTCTCTGTCATGCTTTCTGTAATATATGAGAAATCAATTTCAGCCTGCATTGTCTCAAGGTCAAGTCCGAATAATTCTTCATATTCGGTAAGCTTTGCTAATACGTCAGCACCTGTTGCAAGATTGAAGAAATCATCACAAATTTCTTCGTTTGTATCTGCATCAAAATAGCATGCATTTCCTGTATACGCGCTCAAACCATATTCATATTCAAGTTTTACATCGTATTTACCTGAAACGCTGTCAGAATCAAATGTATAGCTTAAGCTGAATGCACCGTCTTCACCGCTTACGCCTTCTGCCCATACGTCATATACAGAGCCACTTGGTGCAAGAGCGCTAAGTTTTACTGTTCTGCCTTCAATTCCGATTCCTGCTGATGATAAAACAGTTCCGCTTACTGTGAATACATCTCCGTTAACCTTAAATGCTTCAATAGAAATATTTGATGTACCTAAAGTATTGCCCTCGCCTGCTGTTTTAAATGTAGCAGTGCTTGTTGCATCCTGACCATAAATGTCTTCTGCATCGCTTATTGAAATTGTATATTCTGTGTCATAATCAAGAGTCTTCGTTAAATCAATTATAATTTGATTAGCTGATATTCTTGCTCTTGAAGGAATTACAGCACCATTCTTAGCTTTGACAACAACGCTTTTTTCCTTTAAGCTGCTGCTTTCTAATGCGTTATTGTATGTTAAAGCAATGTTGTCTGTTCCTCTCGGCATGATGCCACTTGAAATACCTGCATTTCCGTTTATTTCGGTTATCTCAGGCGCATAAATTTTGTTAACATAAATGTCTTCAAAATATGCAGTGCTGTCTCCGCCGTTTAAAATCTTTAAATAATCCTGATTTCCGCTTAATGTAACTGCTCCCAAAATAGCGGTTGTGAATGTTGTAGAGTCGCCTGTTCCTGCTAAGGTTTTTGTCATTGTATTTCCATCTGCCTCAACAGTAAGACTAAATGAACTTGGAGCTGCATAGTTTACAGTGATTTCATAAATTCCTTCTGATAACGGATATATGTTATACTTAGCCCAGTCAGTTTTATGACAGATATAAGTATATCCTGTTGTAATTCCATCAAGGTCATATCCTTTTTTATCATAGAATTCTGAAATATCCTTACCCTTAAATGCCAATGATAAAACTCCGTTTACAGCTACATTCGGGTTCTGAGCAACTGTGAAATCAACAAAGAAGTCTCCGTCTTCGCCTTCAATTTCTTCAGGATGATAGTAAATATAACCTGAAACCTCTGCAGAATATGTTCCTACATCTTCCTTCGTTGTAGGAATAGATAATGTTACGATATCTCCTGAAACAGTCATGACACTTTCTGAGGTAATATCAATGCTTATAACATTATCCTCTGTTGTCATAGTATATTCCATACCATCAATAACATCAACTTCAATTCCATCTTTTTCAAAGAGAGCCTTTGATGCATTGTCGTATGCAAATTCAATATGAATTCCACGAACATTTTCTATCTCTGTGCCTATTGATGCTGTAACATTAGCAGTTTCGCCGTTTATAATGTCAACTGCCTCAAAAGTAATTTCAGATGGTACTATGTTAAACTGTACCTTAATCTCTGCCATAACATCAGCATTTAAGCTCTCTGCAAAATCTGCCATATCAGCAGAATCATAAGAGAGTGCCTCTGTTGCAACATTTTCCTTGTTTGCTTCTTCTAAAACATTCCAAAGTGATGCATCAAATCCTGTAACATTAACATTCTTTGTATCATCATCTAAAATGTCAACTATATCGAGTGCATCTTCAGTCTGAGTTAATACCTCGAAATATACAGCCTGAACAAATGTGTTTATAGCGCTCTCAGGTGTTTCAAATTCTTTATCTACAAGATGAGCATATATATCATTACGTTCAGCAACAATTAAGTCAATGTCTTCCCAATCCATGCCAACCTCAATATATTCGCCCCAAGCATCTAAAGCATCCTCAACAGCTGCAGTATCTTCAAGACCTGTAAATGCATCTTTAATCGCTATTCCGATTTCCTCTGTGAAAATGAGAACATAATTACCATAAGGACTCGTTACATAATCAGATGTAATTTCTACATTATGCCTTCCGCCTTCTGCATCACCAGGCATTGAGCATGTAATAGCAAATGCTCCGCTATCTCCGCTCATGGCAGAAACTCTGAAAACTTGCTCTTCTGCTCCAAACTGAGTATAGAGCTGTACTTCTCTTCCGCTTATGCCAAGGCCATGAGAACCTTTTACATAACCTGATGCTGTAACTACCCCGTCTTCAGCCTCATAAGAAGTAACTTCTATTGTTGCCTCTCCTGCAGTCTCTGCATCATCAGCTGTGCTAAAGGGCACTTCAGCAGGCTCTTCAAGCTCCATTTCATTTTCAGCTATAACACCATCAATAGATATAGTGTAGTCTGCCTCAAAGTCAAGGCTATCTTTTAATTTAACAGTGATTACCTTGCCTGAAGCTGATACAACAGACGAGAGTGCGTCGTCGTTTCCATCTAAAATCTCAACAGTTGCGTCTGTTACTGTAGTTGTGTCAATGTCATGATTCATTGTTATTTCAAACACGTCTGCACCGCGTGCAACAACAGCATCATCAACATCTGCATTTGATTCAAATGAAACAACTCTGAGGGGCGGAATCTCTTCAAATTCTATTGTTTTAATCAAATATGCGTTATTTCCTGTGTTTTCAATTCTTAAATACTGACTGTCTTCACCGATAACAATTTCGCCTGCATTAAAATCGGCAAAGTTTATATCACTATCAATATTAGTACTGTTCGGTGTCAAACTAACGGGATATGATGTATTGTCTACATAAAGTGTTGTTCCATCGCCAACAACACTCATGTTAAGCGTCACATTATATCTTCCGGGCTTTAAATCTGATATATCATATCTTGTCCAGTCTAAATCTACATGGTGTCTTACAAATTCTCCGTCAGAAACATTAGCAGCTCTGAAATGAAAATGGTATCCAGTGGTAGACCTGTATTTCGGGCACGCGCCGCCGCAATGCTCTGTTCTTGTAGCAGATTGAGCCTTACATCCCTGGTCATAATAGTCTGTTAAAAGTGTAAAGCTACCATTGCTTGATGTTGCGTTCTGAGCTGAAAAAACAATGTTTTCAGATGTATCTCCTGCATTTAATTTTGTTAAGGTAATATCACTAACTGTAATCGCAAAAATACCATGGTTTTTAACCTCTAATAATTCTGCATTCTCAGGTACATAAATGCTTCCTACATTACTGCTTGCAGCAGCAGCCTGAGTTTCTAAGTATGACCTTAATTCCAAAGCACCATCTACTATGAAATCAAGACCTCTTACCTTTCTTGTCTCTTCATCTGCAGACACGTATTCTACACTTACAGAATATGTACCTTCTTCAAGTGATGAGATGTCAAACGTCTCACTTGCTCCACTATTTCCGCTTGGGGCAAATGTGATTGACTCACTAACAAGTGCTAATTCTGTTACGTCTGCAAATACCATTGTATTTACACTCATCATTAATAAAAGAAGTGTAAGTACTAAGCTGATAAAACGTTTCATAAATTTCCTCCTGTTCTCTTAAAACCTTTTATATAAATTAATTACTGCCATTAATAGCCTGAATATAAGCTGCTATGAAACCATCATTTCGGCTGAATTCAGGTGCATCTGTTTTCACAAACCTTAAGCTGTGGAACATAAAGTTGCCCACGGCGTGCTCAACTTTTATAATGTTCTCGCCTTCTGTAAGAGTAACTGTTCCTAAATCATTATCTTGGAATATGGAATAATCTCCTGTATTTGTTATGTCACCTGTATATAATGACCATAAGGATGGTTTAATCTTTTCACCGTTAACCCAAACATTTACTTTTACACCATCAAGTTTTGCAGCAGCATTTAGGTAAAGCCTGTATGTTCCGCCTTCAGAAACTGTGACAGAATGCTTTGTCCATTCGCCCGTGTTTGTATTACCTATTGTATCAAATCCTGTTCCGTTAGTCGTATCATATATTCCTACACCTTGTTTTACAGGGTTTGTCGTTTCTGAAAGGTCGTACCATGCTACACCTTCACCGCCTGGAATCAGGTCTCCTGCTGCTACTATTATACCCGGAAGGGTTATAAACGGCATTCTTGCAATCTCAACGTTTCTGTAGTTTGTGTTTGCGTTGTATTCTGTAAGAAGATGACTGTATTCTGCTTCAAGACCAGCACCGGCTATAATTGCATTGGCACCGTCTGGCCATGCTCCATTTTCCTTTCTAATCTCAGTCTCAATATCGTTCTGTGAGAGCACATCAAGAGAATCTGTAACCGTTATTCCATAGCCTGAATCAGCATAATTGTTTGTTGCGGTGTTACTTATTACAGACCCAGTCGTAGCCTTGAGCCACTTTAAGCAATCTTCAACCACGTTGTTTCTTACTGTGTAATTTTTAGAGCCTGCATCAAAGTATATTCCGCCCTTCCAGTGACCGCTCTTGATAAGATAGTTGTTTTCTATAACTGTGTTATCATTTCTGCTTAATGTGTAAATATGAGCACCGTCTCTTAATTTATAGAGAACATTTTCTATCTTGTTGCTAGCTATTCTGCTATCTGAACAATACTGTACATAATTGCTCCAGCCCCAGCCGAAGGATATTCCCGTATAGGGACAATCAGAAATGTCATTATGAACTATATTTATGTTGTTTGCATAACATACTGTAATAGCAGGGTCCATGTATTCAACTGCAGGGCGCCTGATAAGGTTATTTTCTATATCAATATTTCTGCACATTTCATCAGGCTGAGCATTAAACGGAAGTGAGTCATTACTTACTGTTATTGCTGCAGCGCTCGTATCATCAAAGAGGTTTCCTTCAATCTTTGACTTTTCCGTCTTGTTATCAAGCGAAAGTGCTACAGAGCCCATGTGCAGGAATTTATTATCTATAAAATTAATTTTCCTGCCGTAATCTACACTGATTTGTGCAGGCATCATTTCTGTAGGATAAGTGGTATCTCCCTCAGTCATCTTTTCAGGAACAATGAGCTGTTCTGCCTGAATAGTGGAAAAGCCATATTGTGTTGTCCTGTTCCATGCGCCGTATTTAAATTCAATTCCGCTGAACGTGATATTTTCAATTCTATCTTCATCTGTTCCGTAAAGCGAGAGAAGCTTTTCTGTATATGGAATATAAATTTCAGCGCTTGCCATATCCTCGCCATCGAGCGGATAGTAGAAAAGCTCGTTTGTATCTTTGTTGCAATACC
>SVJO01000003.1 GCA_015068935.1 Oscillospiraceae bacterium | reverse complement strand
TTTAATTAAGCTCATTTTGTCCACTTGACGCTTTGTCTTGTTTTCCAAAATTACTCTGTGAATTCTTTATTCATAAGAGCCTGCACTGTTCAATTTTCAAGTTCCAAGTTTCGCTCTCTCTTTCGAGGCGACTTGATTATTATACGACGTTCCCGCCTATTTTTCAAGTTATAAATTCGCTATTTTCGATTATTTTTTTAATTTAACAGTATGTTTACTTCGTTTTTCTTTGTTTTTTAAAATAATTCTCTCATTTTCTCTAATTTTAATTTTACCTCTCCTGCCATATATAGCGAACCCACCGCAAAAATTATACTTTCTTCATTCGATAACGAAAAAGCCTTATCGATAGCCTCGTCCACGCTATGAGTTATATACTTTTCACAGTCAATATGCAGAGCCTCACTCATGAGATTTTCTGCCGTCTCCGTTCTTGGATTTTCTAAAGTAGTTGTAATTAAAACATCAGCTATCCCATTAAGTTCTCTGATACATCTTCCATATTCCTTATCTTTTACCATTCCAATAATCACTATTACGGATTTATTATTAACTAACGATTTAACACTCTCTGCAAAACATTCTATTCCGTCAATATTATGGGCACCGTCAAATATCAGACAGGGATTTTCATTCAGTCTTTCCATTCTGGCAGGCCATCTGGCAGACTTTATTCCTTCTTTTATTATTTCATCTGTTATATTAAAGCCCTGTCTTCTTAATTCCTGCAGAACAGCTATTGAAACCGCCGCATTGTAAACCTGATGTTTTCCGCATAATTTTGTTTCTGCAGCGCATATTCCGCAGGCATCAAAAATTGCTCCGTCTAAATTGCTTTTTCTAATTACGATATTTTCAGGTTCGCACATAATCAGCCTTGCATTTCTTTGCCGTGATATCTCTTCGACTGTCTTTTTTACTTCATCTCTCTGGCATGGATAAATAACAACAGGTCTTCCCTCTTTTATTATACCGCACTTTTCAAAGGCTATTTTATCTAAGGTGTCCCCAAGAAACTGCATGTGGTCATATCCTACTCTGCATATAACAGATACAAGAGGGTTATTTATAATATTGGTTGAATCAAATCGTCCGCCAAGTCCAACCTCAAGAACAACAATATCACATTTTTTTCTGTTAAAATACAAAAAAGCCATTGATGTTATTATTTCAAACTCTGTAGGATGAGGATAGCCCTCATCAACAAGTTTGTCAATCACACTTTTGAGTTCTGTCATAACCTCTGTAAGCTCATCATCGGAGATGTTTTCATTATTTATTTTTATACGTTCATTGAATTCATAGATAAACGGTGAAGTGAAAAGCCCTGTTTTATAGCCTGCTTTTTCAAGGACTGTTGCAATGTAAACAGATGTTGAGCCTTTTCCGTTTGTGCCCGCAACATGAACAAAGCTAAGACTTTTTTCAGGATTTCCAAGCCTTTCACACAGTCTTTTTATTCCGTCCAAGCCATGCTTTGTACCAAACTTTTTTGTTCCTGTAATATATTTTAATGCTTCCTCATAATTCAATTCATAACACCCTTTTTCAGTATAATATACATAGTATATATCAATAATAATTTAAAGTCAAATTTTGCTTTACTTATCCGATAAAATCAGTTATAATTATATTTAGCATTGATGAAAAGAGGTTGTTGTTTTGACAGATAAAATCAAATCATTCAAGGAATATATAAATGGAAAAGAAATTACGGTTATAGGTATAGGTATAAGCAACACACCGCTTATAAAGTTCCTCCTAAAGCATGGCGCCAAGGTTACGGCATGTGATAAAAAAAGCAAGGATGAGTTAGGACCCGTTGCAGACGAGTTAATTTCCAGCGGGGCTTTATTAAAGCTTGGGGAAAACTATTTAAAGGATATTAAAGCTGATATAGTTTTCAAAACACCCGGTATGCGTTATGACACTCCCGAGCTTTTAGCTCTAAAGGAAAGGGGAACTGTTATAACCTCTGAAATGGAAGAATTCATGAAAATATGCCCCGCAAAAATTTATGCTGTTACAGGCAGCGACGGCAAAACAACAACAACGACTCTTATATATACATTACTTACCGAGCAAGGTTATAAGTGTCATGTAGGCGGCAATATAGGAGCTCCGCTTCTTGACAAAATTGATGAAATAAAAGAAACTGACATTGTTGTTTTAGAACTGAGTAGTTTCCAGCTTCATACAATCAAAACATCTCCGCATGTTGCAGTTATTACAAACCTTTCACCTAATCATTTAGACTGGCACAAGGACTACAACGAATATATTGATGCAAAGAAAAGCATTATGTTATATCAAGGAAAAGATGATATTTTAGTTACCAATTCATCAAATGATGATTCAACACCGATTGGAAAATCAGCTAAAGGCATATGGAGATGTTTCTCATCGAAAAAAGAAGCATTTACTTTCTCAGACGGCAATTACATTTTTGTAAATGGTGAAAAATATCTCAATGTTAGCGATATAAAAATTCCGGGAACGCATAATGTAGAAAATTATCTTGCCGCATTAGCTGCAACATATCCTTTAGTTTCAAAGGAAACTGCAGAGAAGGTTGCAAAAGAATTTGGAGGCGTTCCTCACAGAATAGAGCTTGTGAGAACAATTGACGGGGTAAGATATTATAACAGCTCAATTGATTCAAGTCCTAACCGAACAATAAATACTTTAAATGTTTTCTCGGAGCCTGTGATACTCATTTCAGGGGGCAAGGATAAAGGCATTTCTTATGATGAAATCGGTGCTCCGATACTGGAAAAGGCAAAGGCATTAATTTTAATCGGCAAAACTGCTGATGCTATCGAAAAAGCTGTGTTTGATGCAAAAAAGGTATCAGGTAGCACTAAAAATTTACCCATTTACCGAAGAGAGACATATGAAGAGGTTGTTCTTTTGGCAAAGGAACTTGCTCAATGCGGAGATGTAGTTTTACTTTCAAATGCAAGCACAAGCTTTGATATGTTTAAAAATTTCGAGGAAAGAGGAAACTATTTTAAGAAGCTTGTAAATAATTTATAATAAAAAGTTATCAGATAAGTAAAAAAGAGGATACTAACCGTATCCTCTTTAGTTTTATTTTGTACCGAATATTCTGTCACCGGCATCACCAAGACCAGGAACTATATAACAATTTTCGTTAAGACATTCATCAACATTGGCACAATATATTTCAATATCCGGATGCTCTTTTGTCAAAGCCTCAATTCCCTCGGGTGCTGCTATTAAACAAAGGAATTTAATATGTGCTCCGCCGTATGACTTAATCTGTCTTACCGCATCAATAGCTGAACCGCCTGTTGCAAGCATCGGGTCAACTACAACAATAAGCCTTTTGTCAATATCGGGCGGGAGCTTGCAATAATACTCCTGAGGTAGCATCGTTTCTTCATCGCGGTACATTCCTATATGCCCCACTTTAGCAGAAGGGACTAATTTCAAAAGACCGTTAACCATTCCGAGACCTGCTCTTAAAATCGGCACCACAGCAAGTTTTTTACCTTTTATCATTTTCTGAGTTGTCTTCTGAATAGGTGTTTCTATCTCAACTTCTTCTAATGGTAAATCCCTTAGTGCTTCATAACACATAAGCATTGTTATTTCTTCCACAAGCTCACGAAATTCTTTATTTGTGGTGTCTTTTTGTCTTAATATTGTTGTTTTGTGCTGAATAAGCGGATGGTCAAATACTTTTACGTTGCTCATGTTTTTCTCCTTAGTTTATTCTTCTTCCTTTGCTTTTGATAAAATTACATTTGTTATAATTCCAAGAATTAATGCACACGCAATTGATGTGATTGTTACTTTTCCAAAATTTAAAGTTAGTCCGCCAATACCTGCTATAAGAATAACAGAAACAACAAACAGATTTTTATTCTGGTTAAGATTAACCTGCTGAACCATCTTAAGTCCTGAAACTGCAATAAATCCATAAAGGGCCATACATACACCGCCCATTACGCATGAAGGAATAGAATTTACAAATGCAATAAACGGTGAAACAAAAGAAATAAGTATTGCCAAAACTGCTGCAGTAATGATTGTTGTAACAGATGCATTCCTTGTTATAGCAACACATCCTACTGATTCGCCATATGTCGTGTTTGGACAACCTCCAAAAAGTGCTCCGAAAAATGAACCTATGCCGTCTCCTAAAAGTGTTCTGTGAAGACCCGGATTTTCAAGAAGGTCCTGTTCGATGATTGATGAAATGTTTTTATGGTCTGCAATATGCTCTGCAAAAACAACGAATGCAACAGGAATGTAAGCAACTGCTACTGTTCCTATATATGCTGCATTGAGTTCTCCAAAGCCTTTGATTGCTGTTACGAATGTAAAGTCAGGAACTGCAATAAATGTATTTAAGTTAACTCCGTTTGCAACAAGGTCAATAAAGGGCTGAACATTAAGAACTTTAATTGCATCAATATTTACTGCATAGCCTATAACAGTTAAAATTGCAGAAAGAGCATATCCTCCTAAGATACCTATAATAAATGGAATAAGTTTTAATGTTTTCTTTCCGTATGTTGAACATATAATTGTAATCAACAGTGTAACAATACCGCATAAAACTGTGATAAGAGGCGATGTAGCTACACCTTCTATATTAGACTTAGAAAGGTCACTGATAGCATTTCCCGCAAGACTCAATCCTATGATAGCAACTGTCGGTCCAATTACAACTACAGGCATAACTTTATTAACCCAGCCTGCGCCAAAAAACTTAACAACGATTGCTATTATAACATAAACAAGGGCTGCAAATATTGCACCGATGATAAGTCCGAGGAAGCCAAGCGACATCGAAATACCACCTGCAAACGCAGCCGTCATTGAACCGATAAAAGCAAATGATGAACCTAGGAACACAGGACTTTTCTTCTGTGTAAATGCAATGTAAACTAAAGTGCCGACACCTGCTCCAAGCAGAGCCGCCGCAGAGCTCATTGTTGTACCGCATGAGCTGTTAATAATAACAGGAACAACGAGTGTTGCTGTCATAATAGCTAACAGCTGCTGAATTGCAAAAACAATAAGTTGTCCCAGTTTTGGTTTGTCATTGACACCGTAAATCAATTTCATTGAAAATTCCTCCTTTGGTTTAACCATGATAAATTTCGATAAAAAACGACTGTTTTCATCTATGTTAAAATATACATTATTTTTTAAAAAAAGTCAATACTTTTTGTGCATATTTTAGGAAAAATATTATAAAAAAGTTAAAATTTGTAATATATTGTCTTTTTTTATTTTGTGTGGTATAATGAGCCTACAACTGTCCTAGGATACTGACTGCGAGGTGATTTAATGTATAATACAATACTTTTTGATTTGGACGGAACACTCACAGACCCTGGAACAGGAATCACTAACTCTGTTTTATATGCCCTAAAAAAATTTGGCATAGAGGTCAGTGACAGAAGTGAGCTTTTTAAATTTATCGGTCCTCCGCTCATGGATGCTTTCTCTGAATATTATGGCTTCTCAAAGGAACAAAGTGAAAAAGCACTAATGTATTACAGAGAATATTTCAGTGACAAAGGAATCTTTGAAAATGCGCTCTATGATGGCACAAAGTATATGCTTAATGAAATTAAATCAAAGGGGAAAAATATAATTTTAGCAACGTCTAAGCCCGAAGAATTTGCTATAAGAATTTTAAAATATTTTGAAATATTTGATTATTTTGATTTTGTAGCAGGAGCCTCAATGGACGAAACGAGAAACCAAAAAGAAGACGTCATAAAGTATGCCTTAGACGGCTTTGGTATTACAGATACTTCTAAAGTCCTCATGGTAGGAGACAGAAAGCATGATGTGCTTGGTGCAAAAAAGTTTTCAATAGATTCAGCGGGTGTTCTCTATGGATATGGCAGTGAGGACGAATTGACAAATGCAGGTGCCACATATATTGTAAAAAAAATTGAAGATATTTTAAAACTTGTATAGCATGAGCCCACAAACAGAAAACAGAAATAGTTTTACTATAATATTTTTTTAACATTGTTGCTCTTGACTTTGGAAATTAAATGTAATAAAATTATTAAGGTATTACACATTATTTAAAATGTCCCGACAAAACTGTTTTATAGCGGGACGGCATAATTTCTATAACAAAACAAGATAAATAATAAGAAAAGGGGTAATAAAAATGGCAGCAGAAGATATCTTTGATAAACTGAAATTGATTGTTATAAAAGCATTTCGTATTTATTGCGTCAACAAAAATAACAATCGCTATTTCAAGTTATTAAAAAAGCATGGAATTGAAAAAAAGAAATTAACGGCTGAACAGAAAAAAAGTATAAGAAAAGTGTGGGGACGCGGCTGTGAATATGATACACACATTCTTACCTATTCCGTCACAGGAGAATTTAATCCGTATATTATGCCGGAAAAATTATTCCGAACCAAAATTGAACCCGAATTTAATAATCAGAGCTTTAAATATTCATGGGCGGACAAAGCATATCTTGGATTCCATTTTCCAAAGGAACTGTTCCCAAAAACTATTGTAAACAATATAAACGGAATATATTATGACGAGGACTATAATATCTTAACGGAAAATGACGCAATTGAACGCATTTCTAAACATGACAGATTTGTCATTAAGCCTTCTTTAGATTCGGGTTTTGGCAAGGGTGTTAAATTGTGCATAAATAATGGTAATGTAAAAGATGAATTGGACAAGTACTCAAAAAACTTTGTAGTTCAGGAAGTGTTTAAACAACACCAGACATTCTCACAGTTTAATTCATCTTCTGTAAATGTAATCCGTTATATCAGCATTTTTATAAACGGCAAGGTAGTTCCTGTAATGGCAGCGCTTAGATGCGGTGCAGAAGGTGCTTTTAATGATAACTTTGTTTCTGAAGACGGGCTCGGCATGTTTGTCATAGGCATTGATGAAAACGGCAGATTAAAGGATAAAGCATATCATTCCTGCGGAAAAAGTATTACAAAATGTCCTAACGGAACAGAATTTTGCGGTGTTGAAGTCCCCGGTTTTGACAAAATGAAGGAAATTATTGTAGAGCTTCACAGTAAACTTGCATATTTTGGATTCATTGGCTGGGATTTTGTTATTGATGAAGACGGCAACCCCAAAATTATGGAATACAATTTAAAGGCTCCCGGTGTTCTCTATTATCAGTATGTAAACGGACCATTACTGGGAGAATATACAGAAGATATAATAAAAATGTTAAAATAATTAATTTAGTTTATTCTTCAAAATCAAAAAAAGAGCTGTGCATTGCTATGTCATACATAGTCGTGCCCAGCTCTATAATTTTTCCATAATTCTCAGCTTATTTCTATCTTTTTCCGTTGTATTCCTGTAATATTTCCAAAAGCACACTCCTGAATCTGTTATTTCCTATGAAATTTCTGTATCATGTTGAATAAGCACCACAGTCTCCACATGGCTTGTGTTTGGAAACATATCCACAGGCTGAACTTTTTTTGTCATATAGCCTTTTGATTTTAAATATGCCAGGTCACGTGCAAGTGTTGCCGGGTTACATGAGATATATACTATTTTTTCAGGCGACATCCTAGCAATACAGTCTAACGTTATTTCGTCGCTGCCTTTTCTCGGCGGGTCTATAAAGATAACATCTGCTTTTTTACCATTTTCGGCAAGCTGGGAAGCGATTGTTTCTGCACTTCCTGCAATAAACTCTGTATTTTCTATTCCGTTAATTCTAGAATTGTTTTTTGCATCTTCTATCGCCTGCTCTACTATTTCCACACCTATTACAGATTTTGCATATTTTGCCGCCATGAGCGAAATTGTTCCAATCCCGCAATATAAATCTATAACCGTTTCATTACCCTTAAGCTCTGCAAACTCTATTGCTTTATTATATAAAACTTCCGTTTGAACAGGATTTATCTGAAAAAAACTATTAGGTGAAATTTTATAATTCACTCCGCAGAGTGTGTCATGTATATAATCCTCTCCATACAGAGTTATATTTTTATCTCCCAGAACAAGATTGTTTTTTTGTTCATTAATATTTAATATAATGCTTTTGATAACAAACCTGGTCTCATTCAGCAAAACAAGTTTCTCAATCAGTTTTTCTGCCTTTGGGAGCTTTTTCCCATTTGCAGAAATTACAACCATAGCCTCTTTACTTTCAAACCCAAATCGCACAAAAACACGTCTTATTAAACCTTTGTGAGACTTTTCATCATAGCAGGAAACGTTATTTTCCTTCATATACTGAACAACTGCATTTAAAAAAATGCTTGCCTCTTTTGGTCCCTGAGTACATGATTTAAGCTCTGCAATATCATGCGTACCGCGCTTATAAAAGCCGCCTGTTATTCTCTTATTTTTATCATATCCTAAAGGAAAAACCATTTTGTTTCGGTATCTGTAGGGGGTTTGCATGCCACACGTATCAAAACACTCAAAATCATCTTTTTCGAGCTTTCCAATGCGCTCTAAGCAGCTTAGAACATGCTCCTTTTTTATTTCAAGTTGTCTGTCATATTTTATGTGTGCAAAATCGCATCCACCACACACATCAGAAGAAACGCAAAATCCATCCTCTCTGAAATCAGACGGCTCGATTATTTCTAAAAGCTCCGCCACTGCATAGCTTGATTTAACATTTACTATTTTAATTTTGACTCTGTCAAAGCGTGTTGTCCCGCTTATAAAAACAGCCATGCCGTCTACCCTGCAAATGCCTGACCCATTCCCTGAATCCGCCTCTACACTTACTTCTAATATATCATTTTTCTTAAGCATTCTTTTTTAACCTTTCAATAAAAACATTGTTATTTATTAACTCATAAAAATCATTTATATAAATATCAGACTCTTCCTTTATTTTTTCCTGTGAAACCACAGCTAAATTTTCTTTTACACCCACTGTGAAAAATCCGTCCCTTCGTGCTGCACGGAGCCCGTCATATAAATCCTCAAACACAACACATTCTTTGGCGCTGACACCTATTTTCTCAGCAGCCTTAAAATATATATCGCTTGAGCCTTTGCCGTTTTTGACTTCAGCTAAGGTTGTAAATGCATCAAAATACCCAAGAATTTCATTGTTTTCGAGTGCAGGCATAAAAAGCAGTTCATTTGAAGCAGTTGCAACAGACATTTTCACTCCGTTATCCTTTAAAAGCTTTAAAAACTCTTTTGCTCCCGGCTTTAAACCTATCGCCGTGGCATATGCCATAACAGACATTTCATTCCACTCATTTTTTATTTCGTCGAGGGTTTCTGCAAGGGAAAATCTCTCTTTTGTATATATTGCAATTTCATGAAACCCCATCGCACTAATTTCCTTAATATAATCCTCAGGAAGAGTTATTCCCCTTCTCCCCAAAAAATCTTCATCTATTTGAGGCCATATATGCATGGAATCAAGAATTGTTCCATCTAAATCAAAAATTGCTCCTTTGATTTTCTTCATAGCTCCCCCTCCTTTTTCCGTATTTATATTATATCAATCAAATTTTATACTGTCAAGGAACAGACAACTGTTGAATATATTTTATAAATGTGATAAAATGTTTTTATAAACAAAAGATAGGGAGAGTAAAATGAAGATATATAAAGGTATAACTGAATTAATAGGAAAAACACCGATTGTAGAATTTACCGCCATTGAAAAAATGGAAGGTTTAAAAGCTAAATTTTTAGCTAAACTTGAAAGCTTTAATCCTGCAGGCAGTGCAAAAGACAGAGTTGCTTTAAAAATGATTGACGAAGCCGAAAAGCAGGGACTTTTAAAGGAAGACTCTGTTATTATTGAGCCCACAAGCGGAAATACAGGCATAGGTCTTGCAATGGTGTCGGCAATTAAAGGCTACAGAGTTATTCTCACCATGCCTGAGACGATGTCAGAGGAGCGAAGAAATCTTCTTAAAGCATACGGCGCTGAAATTGTACTGACTCCTGGTAAAGACGGAATGAACGGGGCAATAAAAAAAGCAAATGAGCTAAAGGCTGAAATAAAGAACAGTTTTATACCAGGTCAGTTTGAAAACCCTGCAAACCCAAAAGTTCATGAGATGACAACAGGCCCTGAAATATGGGATGATACCGAAGGGGAAATAGACATATTTGTCGCAGGTGTAGGCACTGGCGGAACAATCTCAGGTGTGGGCAGATTTTTAAAATCTAAAAATCCTGAAATTAAAATTGTGGCTGTAGAACCTGAGGACTCCCCCGTTTTATCTGAGGGAAAAAGCGCTCCTCATGGGATTCAGGGCATAGGTGCAGGCTTTGTTCCCAATACACTTGATACAGATATTTATGATGAGATTATAACAGTTTCAACAGAAAATGCTATGGAAATGAGTAATATCATAGCTAAAACCGAGGGAATTTTAGTTGGTATTTCATCAGGTGCTGCTGCCTGGGCTGCTCTTTCTCTTGCAGTCCTTCCTGAAAACAAAGGAAAAACTATTTTAGCTCTTCTTCCTGATTCAGGAGAGCGCTATTTATCAACAAATATGTTCAGTGAATAATTAAGGAGGATATAATGGACTTAAATAAAACAAAAGAAAATTTAGAGAAAAAGGGTTATAAAGTGACATGTTTTGAAACATCTGACGATGCAAAAAAATATCTTGCATCCCAGATAAGTGATAAGACTGTAGGAATCGGAGGTTCTGTTACTGTAAAAGATATGGGACTTTATGACAGCCTTAAGGCAAATAATACTATTTACTGGCACTGGAGCATTCCCGAAGGGAAGACATCACGTGATATGTTAGACGAATCACGCCATGCCCAGATTTACATTTCCTCTGCTAATGCAATATCGCAAAGCGGCGAAATCATCAATATCGACGGAACAGGAAACCGTGTTTCAGCTATATCCTTCGGTCATGAAAAGGTTTATATCATTGCAGGAAAAAACAAGATAGAACCTGTTCTGGAAAAAGCACTCTCAAGAGCTAGAAATGTTGCTGCTCCTCTTAATGCTAAAAGGCTTTTACGAAAGACACCTTGTGCAATAAATGCTGATAAATGCTATGACTGTTCATCTCCTGAACGTATATGCAGAAACATAAGTATCCTTTGCACCAGACCTACAGGTGCAGAATATGAAGTGGTTTTAATAAATGAAGATTTGGGGTATTAATATTTAAAAAGTGCAAAAAAAGATGAGAAAATCTCAGTTTGCATGAGTTTTCTCATCTCTTTAATTATAATCATCAAAAGCAATATGTCACTTCTTAATTTTCAAACACATTATCACCGAACGAAAGCTTATTTGTATCAAAATGTGTTATGAGCATAGGCTCTCCTTCTGTGTCATAAGCCTGTATTGAGGTTTGCAGATGCTCAATTTTTTCTTTCATCTGCTGTTCATTATCGGCAACAATATAAAGTCTTACATGAAACTGGGAAATTGTCCTTGTGGCTTTAATCGTATCCCCTACTTTATATCGGTTTTCTATGTATAAAACCCCATCATATTTTCTTGCTTCTTCTACACCTTCAATTCTGGCAACTGTACCGCCCTTTGAAAGAAGTGTAAGTGTGCAACATGGTTTGCGGAACATTGCATTATCCATACTCTGGTCGCAATCACCCATTTTTCCTGTCAGGGCATAAGCCATCATCATATGCAGACTGTTGATATTGTTTATATATTCTGTGTAGCGGTATTGTGCTGTGCCTCCCAATCTGAATCCCATCTCAAAGAATTTAAATTTTCCGTCCTTATAAAAGCCCTGCATACTTGTTATTCCATTCCTTATTCCAAGGTCTAAAAGCATTGCCCTCATGTTTGCATCAACTGTTTCCATATATAACGGAAGGTACTGTGACGGATATGCATATATTTCAGACAGCGGAATAAAGCTTTCTGCATCTCCGCGCACATACTTATCAGACATAGAGCTTAGGGAAATCTTTCCGTCTACAAAAGTATAATACACACATATCTCAAATCCATCATCAAATTCTTCCACTGTAACAGTTTTAGTTCTTGAACACTGTTTTGCCTGATTATAAAGCTCTATAAACTGCTCGGCATTTTCGCATTTGTTTACACCCGTGCTTCCGCAGTTATCTACGGGCTTGATTACAACAGGATATTTAAGCTGTTTTGCAGATTCAGAAAGATTTGTCTCATCTATTTCATAATCCTCCATTGTAGGAACACCGTGTTTTCTGCAATATGACTTAAATGTTTTTTTATTCATAGCCATATCCCAGACTTGTCTTGATGAATAAAACGGCAGATTGCATTTTTCACAGACATCAATTGCAGATGAAATTATATCTTCATTTCCTCCTACAAAAATACCGTCAATATTTTTTTCCTTAACTAAATTCTCAAGTTCACCGCGGTTTAGTATGTCTATATCATGCATTTCATCTGCAATAGCCATGATTTCCGGACTGAATCTGTTTCCCGCTACAACTAAAACTACACCATTTTCCTCGGTAAATTTTTTAATGTCAGGTGCATTATTTGTTCCGCCCAGTACTAACAATCTTTTTCCTTTTAAAGACATTTCCATACCCCTCCATCTATAAATACTTTTTTATATTATCTGAAAATACTTCTTTTCTTTTTTTGATTTTTTGCAAATTCACATACTTTTTGTGTATGTTTTCCCAGGAGCGAACCATTGGCATACTGGTAATAAAGCACACCGGGACCTTTTATATTATATTCCATGCAAATAACCTCGCCCTGTTCATCTACACAGAAATCCCAGCCCACAAATCTTACCCGCGGGTAAAGCTGGTGTCCTTTTTTTGCTATTTCAATCATTTTGTCATATCCTGGCAAAGTATATCCCTCAAATTCTATCCCTGCAGGATTGCACGTTGTGGATAAACCGCATGAATAATATCCTCTTTTGCGGAGCTTTCCGTTTTCATCAACTCCAATGATAATCATGCCTTTTCCGTCATTTGAAATATTATTATCAGTAAATGAACCTACACCGCCGATTCTGAGTGCAGCCGTTATTACATGAACCTCTCCGTCAATAAAGATTGTTTCCATTCTGCATACATTTACTGACGATTCATTAAGGCAGGATAATGCCTTATGTTGCTTTATAACCTTCTGAATTACATAGTTCTTTTTGCTGAATTCAAGAGGATTTTTCTCCCTTGTATTAACAAGCTCAACACTTCTTCCAAAGCCGCTTTCAGTAGATGGCTTAAATACTACCTCATCATAAGAATCAATAATCTCTTTTGCTTTTTCAAAAGTGATTACATTATAGTCACTATCATAGAAATTTCCCTCTATATTCCTTACAATTGTGTCAGGGAATTTTAGCTTAGGCATGAAAACATCAAAATAGCTTTTATCTGATAAAACATATTTGCTGTCATAATCGTTAAGGTAGATTTCAATTTGGGTGCGAAAGGCATCCTCAGGAACAATTTCAGGATTAAACTCGCCTGTTACGGAATAAACCAGTTCGTGTGTTGCATAACTGTATTTAAGACCATATTTTTTATATATGGCGTCAACTTGTCGTTTCTGTTCTTTTGATAATCTTCTTATTTTAATACCGCTATCGGAAAGCATTTTAAAATAATGCTTATTGTTCTTTTTTACTCCTCTTTTTCTGCTTATAATGTGGATTCTGTCCAACCCGTAATCAACAATTTTTTTCATATTCATACAAATTACCACCTTATTGCTTTGCTGTCTTTATTTTAATTTCTTCTATTGCATTTTCGCAAGCCTTTACCGCATTTTCTGCAGTATCTGCCTGTGCAATTACAAAGCCTGCTCTATCCGTTGAGCTGTTGATTGAGTCTGCCATGTCGCCGACATTTTTAACAAAGGTTATTTCCTTTATTCCATCAATTTTTTTTGCATTTTCGACTCCTGAAATGCTTTTGATTATTCCTTTTTCTGTATTAAAATATCTTATGGCACTTCCTCTTTCAAATTTCGGTGTTACATCAGGTTCCTCGCCGAGAGCACATTTAATCGTTGCCTCTATCATATCAATTCCCGTAGATAACGGAACTAAATGAGTTGTGATGCAGTCACCGCCCATTCTTGCCCCCAGTTCTATCATTTTAGGGCCGTCTTTTGTTACCATTATTTCCACGTGGGCAGGACCGCTTTTAATCCCAACCGATTTAACTGCTAAAGTTGCAACCTCTATTATTTTATTTTTAGTTTCCAAAGAAAGTCTTGATTGTTGCGAGTGTCCCATTTCAACAAAGTGAGGAGCCCCTGTTGTAAGTTTGTCTGTAATAGTCAAAACGTGGGTCTGTCCATCCCACACGATAACCTCAACGCTTACTTCGGTTCCCTGCATATATTCTTCAATTATTATGCCCGCACCTCGTGATGAAGCCATGCTGTATTTGAAACTTTCTATAAGATTTTTCTCATCATTTACAAGCACGACACCCCTTGAACCTGAATTATCAAGAGGTTTTAAAATACATGGGTATAAAATTTCATGTTTAATTTCTTCTAATTTTTCTTCGTTTTCTGCGATGAAAAACCATGGTGAAGGCACGCCTTTTTCTTTAAAGGCTTTTATCATTTCGCCCTTATCGGTAGCTTTAATCGCAGTGTCAAAGCTTATTGAATTAAGCCCTAATTTTTCACACGCTTTTGCAACAGAACGCGTAGGCATATCGGAAGCAAGCGTCATAATCCCGTCCGCCTTAAAGTCCTCTGCCGCTTTTGTTACACCGTCAATATCAATAGTGCTCACATTATAAAACTTGTCCGCAAAAGGAATCGAAACAGCGTTTTCATCATAATCCAAAACTGCAACATTTAATCCCATTTCCTTTGCTCTTTTAACGCCCGGGAGCTGCAAAAAAGAGGCACCGATTATCATCAAATTTCTCATAATGCGGCTTTCTCCTCTGCTGATTTAATGTCTTGTGTAACAAAAATATTTTTTCTTTTTAAAACACTCGTCGCTGTCTGAAAAAATATTTTTATATCCATAAAAAATGTAACATTCTTAACGTAATAGAGGTCATTTAACAGTTTCTCATCTGAAGTGATTGAATTTCTAAAATATGCCTGAGAGTAACCTGTAAGCCCTGGACGCATCTCAAAACATTTTACTCTGTCAGGGTTAATCTCTGAAAGCGGTTTTCTTGCTAAAACAGGCCTTGGCCCTATAATGCTCATGTCGCCCTTTAAAATGTTTAAAAGCTGGGGAGTCTCATCAAGGCTTGTCTTTCTCAATATCCTGCCGATTTTTGTAACCCTAGGGTCATTTTCTCCGTTATATGTAGAACCATCTTTATTTTTTATATCGGGAGAGTTTACCTTCATCGAACGGAATTTATACATTTTAAATATTTTCCCGTCTTTGCCTCGTCTCGGAGCGTTATAAAATACAGGACCCCTGTCCTCAAAGTAAATTAAAGGTGCAAGGGCTATGAATATTATCGCTAAAAATGGCAACCCGCAAAGAGCAACGACAAAGTCTATAAACCTTTTAAAAAAGTGTTTATACATTTTTATTTCCCCCAGATTTCTTTGAAATTCTCAATTACATACTCTACGTCTTGTTCTGTCATTTTTGTATTCAAAGGAAGTGAAACTTCGTTGTGATATCGGTCATACGCATTAGGAAAGTCACAAATATCAAAACCTAAATTTTTGTAAGCAGTAAGCATCGGCAACGGTTTATAGTGAACATTTGTCGCGATACCGCGCTCTGCCATTTTTTCTATAAATAAATTTCTGTATTCTTCGTCTTTACCTGTTAAATTGCAAAGATAAAGGTGACCGCTTGATTTGTGATTTACATCATAATGATTTAAAAAGCCCACACCGGTATCTTTTAAACCCTCATTATACATTTTAATAAACTTTTCACGTTTCATTAAAATTTCTTCATATCTTTCAAGCTGTGCAAGTCCTATTGCAGCATGGACATCTGTCATATTGCACTTATAGTTCGGCGCAACAATATCATACTCCCACGAACCGAGTCTTGTTTTTGCCAGAGCATCCTTGCTTTGACCGTGAAGCGACAAAAGCATATACTGTTTATATATATCCTCATTGTCAATGCCTTCTATATCGCGCCATGTAACTGCCCCACCCTCGGCAGTAGTTAAGTTCTTGACTGCATGGAATGAAAAACTTGTAAAATCGGCAACACTTCCTGAACGTCTGCCGTTTTGGCAAGCGCCAAAACTATGAGCGCCGTCTGCGCAAACAGCAATCCTTCCCATTGCTTCCTGTATTTTATTTTCAGGCTCAAAGAGATGTTTCTTTCTTTCTATAATTTCATAAATCTTTTTATAATCACACATGATACCAGCAAGGTCAACAGGAATAACCGCCTTTGTTTTTGGAGTGATAAGACCTTCCATCTTGTCATAATCCATTTCAAAGCCGGTATCAGACACATCGCAAATCACAAGTTTTGCCCCGACGTGACAAACTATGCTTGCAGAAGCTGTATATGTATAAGCAGGTACGATTACCTCATCTCCCTCGCCGATACCTAAAAGCCTTAGTGTCATTTCGGCGCAGGCAGTTTGTGAATTCAAAGCTGCTGCCCTGCTTGTCCCGCAAAACTCAGCAACTTCCTTTTCAAACTGTTTTGTTTTCGGGCCTGTAGTAATCCATCCTGAACGAAGAGCCTCCGCGACCAATTCTATTTCTTTTTCAGAAATATCGGGAGGTGAAAAGTCTATTTTTCTCTTTTCCATTAAAAACACCCCTTCAACATTTCATTATATCATATAAAAAACAAAAGTGCAATAGGTTATCTTTGTGAAAAATTAACAAAATATTGTCAATGACGAGTGATACTTTAAAAAAATGGATAGCGAACAGAAACTTGTTTTGTTATAGTTTAGGTAGCATCAAAAACCACACAGAAAGGAAATCCATAAAAATAAATCCCACAACCATAGTAGTTGTGGGATTTTGAATATAAGATAATGATTATCTCTTTGAAAACTGTGGTGCACGACGAGCAGCTTTCAAGCCGTACTTCTTTCTTTCCTTCATTCTTGGGTCACGTGTTAAGAAGCCCGCTTTTTTAAGAATAGGACGATATGCTTCCTCGTCTGCCTCAAGCAATGCTCTTGAAATACCATGTCTGATAGCACCGGCCTGACCTGTGAAACCACCGCCGATAACTTTAACGATAACATCATATTTATCCTGAGTTTTAGTAGCTACGAGAGGCTGGTTAACGATGAGCTTTAAAGTGTCCAAACCGAAATAATCGTCAATAGTTCTATCATTTATTGTAATGTTGCCTTTACCGGGAACAAGACGTACCCTTGCAACTGACTTTTTTCTTCTTCCTGTACCGTAATAAAATTCAGCCATTTATAAATTCCCTCCTTATTTAATCTCTAAAGACCATACTTCAGGCTTCTGAGCGCTATTGTCATGCTCGCTTCCTGCGTATACTCTGAGTCTTGTTAATGCCTTAGCACCCAATGTGTTGTGCGGGAGCATACCTTTTACAGCTTTAGTCATAGCAAATTCAGGTCTTTCTGCCATGAGCTTGTCATACTTAACTTCTTTCAAGCCGCCAACATAGCCTGTGTGTCTGTAATATACCTTCTGCTGTAATTTTTTGCCCGTCAGAACTGCTTTAGATGCATTAAGGATAATTACATGGTCACCGCAGTCGCAGTGAGGAGTGAATTCCGGCTTATGCTTTCCTCTTAAGATTGCTGCAGCCTGAGCTGCAACACGACCGAGAGGCTTGCCGTCAGCATCTATGATATACCATTTTCTGTCGAGTTCATGTGCTTTTGCCATAAATGTACTCATAAACTTATAACCTCCTAAGTTATTCTCAATATTTTCTTCTCAAAATTGTACAGACGATATTATACGATATCTTAAAATATTTGTCAAGTACTTTTTTCAACTTTTTTAAAATAAGTTTTATGAACTCGTTTTTTCTCCGTTTTTCTCTTTATATCTCACTCATTCTCGATTATGATTTTCACTTTTTCGTATATTTCGTGTGCTATTTCTTCCCTTGTTCTTACTTTTTCATCTTTAATGCAAGAGACTTTATTCCATTTTAAAAGTCTGGCTATGGAAACTGCGTTATTATATGACGTTTCTAAATAATCAGTATCTCTTTCATGAATATCTTTTTGGGCATCGCCTGTTATTTTATTCATTCTTTCTCTCATAAGCTCACGTGCAAAGGCAGGCGGCATATCAAGAAAAATGACACCGTCCGGCACGGGCAGACCTAGTTTCTCATATTCAAGCTCAGACAGCCACTTTATAAAATCTTCTTTTTCATCTTTTTCTACCTTTGAAGCCTGATGGACTATGTTTGATGTTACATATCGGTCAGCTATTATAATACCGCCCTCTTTATAAAACTCTCCCCAATCTCTTACAAAGCTTGCGTATCTGTCTATTGCATAAAAAGTTGAGGCAGCATATGCATTTACTGCTTTAGGGTCATTTCCCAGGTCGCCGGCTAAATATCTTCTGACCGGGAGAGAAAAATCGCTTTCATAATCAGGAAACGAAACTGTTCGTACTTTCAGTCCATCGCTTTTAAGTGATTTCAGGAGCAAATCTGTCTGCGTCTGCTTTCCGCTTGCATCTACGCCCTCAATAACAATTAATTTTCCCATAACTATCTCCTATTTATAGAGTTTTTTCATTTCGGCAGCCTTACCGCATGACATTGAGCCCTCGGGACATTTACCATGAACGCAGCCCGGACCTGCATATTTAAACAAGGTAGGCGCAACTTCTTTTACGAGCATAAGCATCTGCGAAGAAAGCTCCCTGATTTCCCATTGTGCTCTCATACAGCATCTATGTTTAAAGAAATTCATAAGACTTCTTGCATTCATTGTCACAACCATTTTTGTCTCACATGCATTTGGAAGTACAAATCTTGCATCCTCTATTGCCTGTTTTTCCGCTGTTCTTTTAGCATCCTTTTCGTTTTTTCCTTCTGCAATTAATCTGTCGTAATGCTTATTAAAAAGAATTCCTGATAGCTCGTTATAAGTTTTCTGGTCATCATTCATAGCTTTTATGTAAAGCTCTTTGGCCTCAGGAATACTCTCTATTTCAGGCGGAACAATATATTCAAATTGTCCTTCTTTAACATACCTCTGCGATTTTACTGAATAGCTCGCAATTCTATGGCGGGTTATCTGAGCAAGCAGACTTCTTGAAACCCCTTCAATACCAAATGTAAATGAAACGTGTTCTATCGGACTTTCATGTCCCATATCCATCAACATCGCAAGAAATTTTTCTGTTTTCTCTTCTGTAAGTCCGTCTAAAATATCCTCCACCCCTGAGCTTGAATAACAAAGCTTAGCGGCAGCTGAGACAACCTTCTCAGGTTCAGGTGTATATTGCAGTAATTTTACAGTTATCGACATAAATTCCGTCCTTTCGTTAAATAATTTTATTCAGGAAAAACCATTATTTTCTTAAACATCTGCCAAATGCAGTAATAATACATTTTAACCGCATCACTTTTATTATAATACAAAATTTCTCCAATGTCTAGGGGTATAATATATTTGTTTTCAGCTCCTGATTTTCGCATTTTCTTGACAAATTAGTCTTTTTTATAAATATAAAAGTATTTAAAGCTCAGTCTTTCTTGAAAAAAATCAAAATTTTATTTATTTTCTTCGATAAAAAGTTGCATAACTTATAAATTTATGATATAATAGCTTATTATAGTGAAGAAAAATGGGAGAATAGGTCATGAAAGGCAAAAAATATTATTTTATATTTGTTTTTGTTCTGCTCGCCATTATATATATCATCCGTGCTTTTGTAAACGGAAATGTAGTTAAAGACACATTATATAAAGATACTGTTGAAGATTCAGTCAACACCAAGGCTATGGTGATTAAATATGAAAATCTTTATTCGTCTGATATCGACGGTGTCCTTGATGCAAAATTTGAATCAGGTGACCGTGTTGCCTCGGGTTCTCAGATTGCCGTTACGTATAATGGCAGTGTTGACCCAAGAGTTAAGATAAAGCTTGAACAGATAAACAAGAAAATATCAATTTTAGAAAGCCGCCACAATGAAAATACAGCTTTTTCCAATGATATTTCAAAGCTTGAGCAGGAAATTTCCTCTGACCTTACAAAAATCATTGATGAAAGCTATAAGAAAAACATGTCATCTGTGTCATTACTTAAGTACAGCATAACCGCTTTAACTGAACACAAAGCAACCATCGAAGGAAACACACAGGCAGTTTCCTCAACTTTAGATACTTTAAAGAGCTCAAAGGCTGAGTTAGAGGCCCAGATTGGCGCAGCAGAAAGCAGTATATATGCAAGAAATTCAGGAATTTTTTCGTCATACATTGATGGCTTGGAGGAGTTGATTACTCCATACAACATGCATGAACTCACACCTTCTAAGTTTGACGAACTGCAAACGTTTGACGAAACCAATGTAAGAGAAAATAAAACATCAAACGGTGTTTATGCCTGCAAAATCATAGATAACTACAGGTATTTTATTGCAATCACATTAGATGAGGCTCAGCTTTCAGGAACGAAGGTCGGAGATAATATAAAGCTCAGATTTTATGATGTTTCACCTAAATCTTCCACCGCTAAAGTTTTCCATATTTCTCCTGCACAGGACGGCCGCTATGTCGTTATTTGCGAATGCAGAAATTATCAGGAAGGCCTCTTAGAACAGAGATTTGTTAACGTTGACTTTGTCAAAAAGACATACTCAGGCTACAAGATAAGTCTTTCAGCCCTCAGAACAAAAGGAAATGAAAACGGAGTTTATGTCTTAAGAGAAAACATAGTCACTTTTGTTCCTGTTAACATAGTATATAACGAAAACGATACTCTTATTGTTTCTTCTGCAAGTGAGGAAAATCCCTTAAAGCTCTATGATGAGATTATTGTTAATTCACCCGACGTTGAGGAAGGACAAATGGTAAACAGTTAAAATACAAATAAAAGGAAAAGTAATATGATAGCAGAAAATCTTGCAAAAATAAATGAAAATATAAATAATGCCGCGAAAACATCAGGCAGAACGCGTGATGATATAACACTTGTTGCAGTTACAAAAAGTGTTGGCATCGATGAATGTAATACTCTCCTTTGCGAGGGTCAGAATGTCTTCGGCGAAAACAGGGTTCAGTCTCTTTGTGATAAATATGAAACACTTAAAGACTCTGCTCTGTGGCACTTAATCGGACATTTGCAGACAAACAAGGTTAAATACATCATGGACAAGGTTTCTTTAATTCATTCTGTTGACAGTGTTCATTTGGCAGAGGAAATAAACAGACAGGCAGCTAAACTGGATATGACAAAAGACATTCTCCTGCAGGTTAATGTATCAGGAGAAGAAAGTAAATTTGGCATGGAAGAAAATGCACTTTTTCCAACACTGGAAGCAATCTCTGCCATGAACTCAGTTAAGGTAAGAGGACTTATGACTATTCCGCCTGTATCATTTGAGGCGGGAGCAAACAGAAAATATTTTGCTAAGCTCTATGAGCTTTTTATGAAACTAAAAGATAATTCGTCAGGCAATATCTCTGCCGACTTTCTGTCTATGGGCATGAGCGACGATTACGAAGATGCAATTAAAGAAGGCGCCAATATCGTCAGAGTCGGAAGAGCTTTGTATATATAAAAAAATAAATATATTTATATTTAGGGAGGAACATTTATGAGCGCAATGAACAAAATGTTAAAATGGATTGGCATAACAGACGAGGAAGATTTTGAGGAAGAAGAATTCCTTACAAACGACGCAAAAGAGCCTGAAGAACCGGTCGTTCCGGCAGGAAAAAGAGGAAAGGTTGTAAACATTCACACAACTACACAGCTTAAAGTTGTTGTTGTTCAGCTTCAGAGCTTTGAAGATGCCAAAGACATTGCTGACCACTTAAAGAGCAAAAAACCAATAGTTATAAATCTTGAAAATCTTGAAAAAGATGTTTCTCGCCGTGTTGTAGACTTCCTTTCAGGTGCAGTTTACGGTGTTGACGGAAACATCCAGAAAGTAGCAAACGGAATATTCCTTATCGCTCCTTATAATGTTGGTATCATGGGTGATTTCAACGACGAGCTCAGAAAAGGATTTCCCTTCTCATATTAATGAACTGTAGCTTAATTACTCAGGAAGATAAAGAATGGCTTTCTTATATTGAAGACTTATCAGACGCTGCAATCAGGCGAAAAACACCTAAATTCACAAAATTCTGTGATGAGAGGACTTTGTTTTTATTTAATGAATATGCGAAAAAGGCAGGTTATGCAGGGAATTTAGTCTGGGGAGGCTACCCTGATTCTGACAGGGCTGTAATTGGTTTTTTCCCTGATTACCTAGACCCTGACTCTTCCCTTTTTCCGCTTTCACTCATTAAAGTATCAGGAGCATCTTCATGCTCTCACAGAGATTTTCTGGGTTCTTTGTTAGGGCTTGGGATATCACGTGATACGATAGGTGATATTTTAATTTCAGATTCTAATGCTTTCATCTTCGTGTATGATACAGTTAAAGATTATGTGATGCTCAATCTTACAAAGGTTGCATCGCACCGCGTCACTCTTAAAGAAGAAGAAAATATTTGTATCCTGCCGCAAAAGAAATTTGAAGAGATTCAAGGCACAGTTTCATCTGTAAGACTCGACTGTGTTGTCAGTCTTTTCACAAGAAAATCGAGGGCTGATTCCCAGTCGCTTATTAGTTCTGAGCGGGTTTTTGTTAACTACTCAGTCTCTGCAAGCGCATCATTTCGCCTAAAAGAGGGCGATATAATTTCTGTCCGCGGCTTTGGTAAAATGCGTCTTTCTTTAATAGGTGGCGAAACGAAAAAAGGCAGAATAAAAATAACCATTAGTAAATATGTATAATTTAGAAAGGTGGGGGGATTAATGCTTACACCGGTTGATATAGAAAACAAAGAATTTGCCAAGGCATTCAGAGGTTATGATTCAATCGAAGTTGACGAGTTTATGCGTTCTTTAGTTGCTGATTATGAAAAGCTCTACAGAGATAACGGCTCGTTAAAAGAGAAAAATGCATTACTTTCCGAAACTCTTGAAAATTACAAGGGAATGGAAACAACAATGCAAAATGCAATCCTAGTAGCACAAAAAACATCAGAAGATATAAAACAAAATGCTTATGAACGTTCCAATACAATAATAAAAGAAGCTGAAATAAAAGCTGAAAACATTATTACAGAAGCTGAAAAACGTGTTTCGGAGCTTGAAAAAGAATATTCAACACTCAAAAAGGAAATGAATACATTCAGAGCACGTATGAATTCGCTTCTCAATACATATCTGAAACTCTTAGACGATATGCCTGAGAGTGAATCTTTTAAATCATCAGGGACCGAGATAGTCTCTGACCTTGAAAAAGACATAGATAAAATAAAAAAACACAATAGCGAGCGCGCTGATTTGCAGAATTTAACATTAAACAAGCAGTCTGTGTATGATGTTATGCCTGATGCTAAATCTTTTGATGCAGAAAAAGAAGAACCGAAAGCATCCGCTCTTGAAAATGCTCAGCAAGCTTCCTCTTCTGACACCGAATATACACCGAAGAAGGTTAATCCGCTTGTTGATGAACTATTAAAGAAACGTGCAAATTCACTTGATACAAGCGACGAGACAGATTCAGAGCCTTCTGACGATATAAATGAAGAAAGTGTTCCTGAAGAAATTATTATAGATTTATCAAAAAACAATAATAAACCATACGATGTTTTCAGTGATGAATCACTTTAAAAACGTAAATTTTATATTTTAATGCATAGTCATCAAAAATCACGGCCTAGTACAATATAAAAGTACAGACCTTAAGATGACTGATACGCGTACTGAATGAAACAAAAGGAGAGTAAAAGAAAAATGGCTGACTACGATAAGACACTTAATTTGCCTAAAACAGACTTCCCTATGCGAGCTAATCTTCCGCAGAGAGAGCCTGAAATTTTAGAAAAATGGCAAAATGAAAATTTATATGAAAAACTTATGGAGCTAAATAGCGAAAAACCGCTATTTATTCTGCATGACGGTCCTCCCTATGCTAACGGCGACATGCATATGGGCCATGCTTTAAACAAAACATTAAAAGACATTATTACAAGATTTAAAAACATGGACGGCTTTAAGGCTCCATATATTCATGGCTGGGATACACATGGTCTCCCGATTGAACGTCAGGCTATTCAAAAGCTTGGCATTAACAGAAATGAAGTCAGCATCTCTGAGTTCCGTGATGTTTGCAAAGACTTTGCATTAAAATATGTAGAAAATCAGAAAAATCAGATTAAGAGAATCGGCTCACTCGGCGACTGGGATGATTCATATCTGACTTTAGCCCCTGAGTTTGAGGCAAAACAGATTGAGATTTTCGGCGAGATGGCAAAAAAAGGCTACATTTACAAGGGATTAAAGCCTATTTACTGGTGCCCTGACTGTGAAACAGCCTTAGCTGAAGCCGAAATTGAATATCAGGAAGATAAGACAAATTCTATATATGTTAAGTTCCGCGTGACAGATGACAACGGTGTTTTTGCAAATGCGGGCATAAACAAAGATGATGTTTATTTTGTTATATGGACAACAACAACATGGACACTTCCGGGAAACGTTGCCATCGCAGTTAACCCCGGCTATGATTACAGCTTAGTTAAAACTGAGCAGGGAATATTTGTCATTGCAACAGAGCTTGTTGACGGTGTTATGGCTGTTGGCGGAATTTCCGAATACGAAAAAATTGCTCAGTTTAAAGGTCAGGAATTCGACCTTATGAAATGTGCTCACCCATTCATTGACAGAGAATCTGTTGTTATTGTAGGTGAACACGTTACACTCGATGCAGGTACAGGTTGCGTTCACACAGCACCCGGTCACGGTGTAGAAGACTACATCGCCTGCCAGAACTACAAAGATATTCCGATTATCGTACCTGTTGATGCAAAAGGTTATTTAAATGAACTCGCAGGTGAATTTAAAGGTCTTTATTATGAAAAATCAAATGCCGTTATACTGGCAAAATTAAAAGAAATCGGCGCTCTCTATGCAGAAAACGAAATCATTCACCAATATCCGCATTGCTGGAGATGTCATGAGCCGATTGTGTTCCGTGCAACGGAGCAGTGGTTTGCATCTGTTGATGATATTAAAGATGATGCTGTTAAAGCTATTCATAATGTTTCATGGCTTCCAAAATGGGGCGAAGACAGAATTTCTGCTATGGTTTCCGACAGAAATGACTGGTGTATTTCACGTCAGAGAACATGGGGTGTGCCTATTCCGATTTTCTACTGCAAAGAGTGCGGAAAAGAGCTCATAAACGATGAAACTATAAAAGCTACTGCTGACTTATTCAGAGAAAAAGGTTCTTCAGCATGGTATGAAACAGATGCAAAGGACATTTTACCATCCGGCACAAAATGCGAATGCGGATGCACAGAATTTACAAAAGAAAAAGATATCATGGATGTATGGTTTGACTCAGGTTCCTCTCATACTGCTGTTTTAGAAGTTAAAAAGGGACTTCGCTTCCCTGCCGACCTTTATTTAGAAGGTAATGACCAGTACCGAGGATGGTTCCAGTCATCGCTTTTAACTGCAATTGCAACTAAAGGAGAAGCTCCGTATAAAAAGGTTATCACTCACGGCATGATTGTTGACGAAGAAGGCAACAAGATGTCAAAATCCAAGGGTAACGGTGTAAATCCTCAGGATATAATCAAACAATATGGTGCTGACATCTTAAGACTTTGGGTTGTTTCTGCTGACTATAAGACAGACATGCATATTTCACAGAATATCTTAAAACAGATTTCTGAAGCATATAGAAAAATCCGTAACACAGCAAGATATATCTTAGGTAACATTCATGATTTTAACCCTGACACAGACTCAGTTGAAATCTGTGATATGCCTGAGATTGACCGTTTTGCAATGATGAGACTTTCAAAACTCATTAATAAGGTTACTGAAAACTACAGAGCATACGAATTCCATATGATATATCACGCAATTCACAATTTCTGTGTTGTTGATATGAGTAACTTCTATTTAGATGTTATCAAAGACAGACTCTATACTCAAAAATCAGACGGTGTACTTCGCCGCAGTGCTCAGACTGTTATGTTTAACATTTTAGATGCACTCTGCAGAATGATTGCACCTGTTCTCTGCTACAGTGCAGAAGAAATCTGGTCATTTATGCCTCACAGAAAAGAAGACAACCCTGAGTCTGTTATGTTTAATGATATGCCGAAAGCAGACAGCTCATTAGAAGACAGTGAGTTTGAAGCTAAATGGGACAAAATTCTTGCAATTAAAGCAGATGTTACAAAGGCTTTAGAGCTTGCACGTGCTGAAAAAATAATCGGTCACTCACTTAATGCTTTAGTAACTGTTTATGCTGATTCAGATACAAAATCATTCTTAGAAGCAATTAAAGAGGACTTAGTTTCATACTTTATCGTTTCTAAAGTCTCTATAAAGGATGAGAGCGAAGCTACAGATGATGCTCACACCGGCGAAACAGGAATTAAAGTCAGCATTTCATCTGCTCCGGGAGAAAAATGCGAAAGATGCTGGATGTATTCTGAAACAGTCGGAACTATCTCAGAGCATCCTACTCTGTGCAAACGTTGTGCAGACGTTGTTACTGAATAATTTGTAAAATATATTTTGAGGTCAGGGCACCTATATAGGTGCCCTGATAATTGTTAAGGAGTGTAAATCTTGCTCGTTTTATTTTTTATTGGCTCGTTTATCTGTATTCTGCTTGACCAAATCACAAAATATTTTGCCTATAAATCTTTAAGACTTGGTGGAAGTATTGAAATACTTAAAAGTGTTTTTCGGTTTAACTACTGTGAGAACAGAGGCGCAGCTTTCGGTGTGCTTCAAAATCAGATTTGGTTCTTTGCAATAATCACCGTTATTATAATCGGCGCGGTCATATTTTTTATGATAAAGAAAAAACCTCAAAACAAGCTTTTGGTAATATCTCTTACATTACTTACAGGCGGAGCTTTGGGTAACTTTATTGACAGAGTTTTCAGGGGGTATGTCATCGACTTCCTTGATTTTTATATTATAAATTTCCCCGTTTTCAATGTCGCTGACTGCTTTGTTGTAATCGGTGCAATTTTACTTGCTGTATACATTCTCTTTTTCTCTCCTGACTTTCCGTCTGAGAAGAAGAAAAAACAAGTCGATTTAAACACACAAACAGATGAATAATCTGCTTATTTGGAGACATGCAACATGATTTTTAAATTTGATAATGAGGAAATGTCCCCCAAGGTGCGTCTTGACATTTTCGTCAGCGAAAATGCAAAAACTACCCGTTCAGGAGCTCAAAAGCTCATAGAAGATGGATGTGTTTTGGTAAATGGAAAAACTGAATCAAAAAATTATAAATTAAGAATTGGTGACACCATAAAAATCAGTCTTCCAGAGCCTAAGGTTTTAGATGTTTTGGCTCAGGATATTCCCATTGACATTGTCTATGAAGATGAAGATTTAATTATTGTCAACAAGCCTCAGGGAATGGTTGTCCATCCTGCTGCAGGAAATCCTGACGGCACACTGGTTAATGCCATAATGCATCACTCAGGCGATAATCTTTCTGCAATAAACGGAATAATCCGCCCCGGAATTGTCCACAGAATAGACAAGGAAACGAGCGGTCTTTTAGTAATTGCAAAAAATAATGAATCTCATCTTATATTAGCTGACCTCATAAAAAGGCATCTGTTTGACAGGGAATATGTGTGTCTTGCGTACGGGAAATTTCCCGAGGATAAATTTACTGTTGACAAACCCATAGGAAGGCACGAAAAAGACAGAAAGAAAATGACGGTAACAGACAAAAATTCACGTCATGCCGTAACGCATTTTGAGGTTTTGGAGCGGTTTTCTTCCTGCTCTCTTTTATTATGCACTTTAGAAACAGGCAGAACCCACCAGATAAGAGTCCATCTTCAAAGCATCGGAAAAAGCATCGTCGGAGACCCTATTTACGGGCTAAAAAAAGATGTTCTCGCACAAAAATACCATTTAAGCGGTCAGATGCTCCATGCGCGCCGTCTGGGCTTTTGCCATCCGCGCAACGGTCAATATGTAAACTTCATAAAAGAACCTCCCAAGTATTTTAAAGATGTAATTGAGGATTTGAGAAAAAAGCAATTATAACCATTTCAAACTTAAAAAAACTTGATTTTATATATAAAAAACTATTGAATAAGTTTATAAAATATGATATAATATAGGTGTTCAGTATATTATACTGTCTGCCGGGTCCTGCGCAACTTGAGCTTGTGAACCTCGTCAGGTGGGGAACCAAGCAGCGATAAGCAATGTCTTGAGTGTGATGCAGGCTCACCCGGTGTGAAAGTAAGTATAAATATACCTGATGCGTTCGTAGGACATAACCGCAAACCAAGCGGTTTTTTTCGTATAAAGGGAAAAAGTCGGTCACTTTCAGGGAAGTTTTTACACGTTTAGTCATCTATAGACGTAATGATTATTATTCGAAAAATTCGCTCTATAATGACTAAGAAAGAGGTTATTATGGCATATCAGGCTCTATATAGAAAATGGCGCCCCACGACCTTTGACGATGTTGTAGGTCAGGAGCACATTACTCAGACCTTAAAAAATCAAATTATAAACTCTCAGCTTGCTCATGCATATTTGTTTTGCGGCACAAGAGGTACAGGTAAAACTTCTACAGCAAAAATTCTTGCAAGAGCAGTAAATTGTGAGCATCCTGTTAACGGAAACCCTTGTAACGAATGTGATACGTGCCGCGGAATTTTAGATGAAAGCATCATGGATGTTGTTGAAATGGACGGTGCGTCACGAAACAAGATTGAAAATATCAGAGAAATTATTGATGATGCTTTGTTTCTGCCGTCTGTTGCAAAGAAAAAAGTATATATTATAGACGAGGTTCATATGGTTTCAACTGCTGCTTTCAATGCACTTTTGAAAACACTTGAAGAACCGCCTGAGCACGTTATGTTTATCTTGGCAACAACAGAGCTTAATAAAGTCCCTGCAACTGTTCTTTCGCGTTGTCAGCGCTTTGACTTCCGCAGAATCACAAATGAAGATATTGCATCAAGACTCGACGTTGTGACAAAAGGGAGCGGCAAAAGTGTCACAAAAGAAGCTCTTTCTCTTGTTGCAGAGCTTGGAAACGGCTCCATGCGTGATTCTCTCAGCATTCTTGAACAATGTATAGGATATACTGACGAAACACTGACATATGATGACATAATTGATATAATTGGAATAACTGACCAGAGTGCTCTTTTTTCAATCAGCGAGGCAATTATAAAAGGCGACGGAGCTAAATGCCTTTCTGTTATAGACGAGATTTTATCATGCGGCAAAGAGCTTGATGTTTTTGTTGATTCGCTTGCTAAATTCCTTCGTGATTTGCTTGTTGTAAAGGTGATGGAAGAGCCCGAAAAAATTCTCCATGTTTCTGCGTCAAATCTTGAAAAGATGCATACTCTGTGCGAAAATGTTTCTCAGGAAAAACTTGTAAATGCGCTTAATCTGCTTAACGAAAGCATATTTAAGGCTAAGAATGTAACATTTAAACGTACCATATATGAGCTTGCCATTGTAAAAATGTGCGATGTCACAACATCTGACACATTTGATGCTCTTTTAGCAAGAGTAGCAGAGCTTGAAGAGAAACTCAAAAAAGGGGAATTCACTGTCTCCCCTTCCCAAAAAGAGAAAACAAAAAAAGAGGATGAACCAAAACAGGCTCAAAGTATTCCTATGACAAAAGCAAAGGAAAAACCCGCCGAAATCAAAGGCGATGCAGATATTTTCTCAAAATGGGATGATATTAAAGCTCATATTAAGGCTCATGGCGGCCAACCTGTTCTTCCCCATCTTGCTTGTGCGAAGCCTGTTGTTTTAAAGGATAAACTTGCCTTGGTGTTTTCACAGAATACTCTAATGAGCAAAACTGTAGCATCAAAACCGCTCTACCTTGACCTTGTACATGATGCTGTTTTAGAGATTATGGGAATTAACCTTCCCGTAGGCTGTTTTACCGACAAGGAGGTCTTAGAGGTTAATACACCTGCAAAAACTGATTCATCAGCTTTTGATAAACTTGAAGACTTAGCGAAAAAGCATAATATTATAGAAATTCTGGATTAATGAGGAGGAAATAAAATGGCTAAAGGAAATAAATTCACCGGCGGCGGTATGAATAATAACATGAATTCAATGATTAAGCAGGCACAGAAAATGCAGGCTGAAATGGAAAGAATTCAGGCTGAAACCGAGGAAAAAACAGTTGAAGCAAAAGCAGGCGGCGGTGCTGTCAGCGTTGTCATGAAGGGAAATAAAGAATTAGTCAGCATATCACTTGCACCTGAGGTTGTTGACCCCGATGATATAGAAATGCTCGAAGACCTCATAATTGCAGCAGTCAATGAAGCATCAAAAGCTGCAAATGATATGATGGAAGAAGGCATGCGTGCTGTTACGGGCAGTCTTAACATTCCAGGATTGTTTTAGAAAATATTAGTTTTTATAATAAATAAAAAAATAGGAGGCTTGATTTTATGAAATTAGTTTTTGCAATCGTCAACAGTGAGGATGACCATCTGGTTATTAAACACCTCAACAAAGAAAAATTTTCCGTTACAAAAATGGCTTCAACGGGCGGTTTTCTGCGTGTAGGTAACACCACCTTACTTGTTGGAACCTCAGAAGAGAATGTGGAAAGAGTTATTGAAATAATCAGAGAACATTCAAAACGCAGAAAACAATTTTTAGTAAATTCCGAGCAACCTTATATGGCAAGCCTGGCACCCAGCCCTGTTGCACAAACAAATGAAATAGAGGTTGGCGGTGCAACAATATTTGTAGTAGACGTTGAAAAATTTGAGAAGGTGTGATAAGTGAGTTTTGAGAATTTTGCAGGAAATGAACATTTAAAAACTCAGCTTAAGCGATTTATCATATCAGGTCAAATACTTAATTCATATGTGTTTTCAGGAGAAAACGGCATAGGAAAAAAGACTCTTTCACAAGAATTCATTAAGGAATTGTTCTGTGAGGCTCCGCAAAAGAGTGGAGCCTGCAGAACTTGTTCAGCATGCAGGCAGGTCGATTCTGCCTCACATCCTGACATTTATTATCTAAAAAAACAAAAAGATAAAAAATCATACGGAATAGACGATATAAGAGAACAGATTATCAAACAGGTTTATATAAAACCGTTTATTGCTTCGCGTAAAATCTTCGTCATCCCTGAAGGAGATGACTTAACTCAGGAAGCACAGAACGGTCTTTTAAAGGTGCTCGAGGAACCTCCTCAATATGTCATATTTATTATTTTAGTCTCCAAAAAAAGCATGCTTTTAGACACAGTTTTATCACGTTCTTGTGTTTTAAATCTGCGTCCCGCTCCGCTTAAAGATGTCTCACAGTTTCTGCGAAGAAACTTTCCCGATATAAATGGAGAGGCGCTTGAGTTTTACACCAAATTCTCTCAGGGAATTATTGGAAAAGCTATAAAAATTATAACTGATGAAAAATATCATGCTTTGTTTTTTGATACGGCAAAGCATTTATCCTCTGTCATTAAATCAAGAGATGCTTTAATAGATTTTCACCGCTTTTTGCTTGAAAATAAAGATGAAACAGACAGCATAATTGATTTTATGTTAATTTTTTTAAGGGACTGCATCCTTTCATGCGAAGGCCTGAAAAATATGGTGATATGTCCGCAAAATCTTAAAAGTGTTTTATGTACTGAAGTATACAAAAAGAAATATGCATCATGTATGGAAACTGTTATAAGCTGCAAAAGCAAGCTCAGCTATAATGTAAATTTCTCCTTTTGGGGACTTGATTTGCTGACAGAAATACAAAATATATTTGATAATGATTAAAGAAAGGAAAAACAAATGGTAAAAGTTATCGGTGTTAGATTCAAGGCCGTAGGAAAAATATATTATTTTGACCCTGATTCAATTGAACTCAAAGCAGGCGACGGTGTTATCGTTGAAACTGCCCGAGGTGTAGAATATGGCGAAGTTGTCCTCACGGGGAAAGAAATTGATGAGGAAACATTCTCTACACCGCTTAAAAAGGTTATAAGAAAGGCTTTAGAATCTGATTATAAACAGCTCAAAGAAAATAAAATCAAAGAAAAAGAAGCCCGTAAAATTTGCATTGAAAAAATCAACGCAAATAATCTTGAAATGAGTCTTATAGATGTTGAATACACCTTTGACAGAAGCAAGGTTCTTTTCTACTTTACTGCTGACGGACGTGTTGATTTCAGACAACTCGTAAAAGATTTAGCGTCAGTATTTAAAACGAGAATAGAGCTGAGACAAATCGGCGTCCGCGATGAAGCAAAAATGCTGGGCGGTCTTGGAATATGCGGGAGACCACTCTGCTGTTCTCAGTTTTTGGGTGATTTTGAACCTGTTTCAATCAAAATGGCAAAGGAACAGTCATTATCTTTAAACCCCACGAAAATTTCAGGAACATGCGGAAGGCTTATGTGTTGCCTTAAATATGAGCAGGAAGCATATGAAGACCTTTTAAAGAACACACCGGGTGTCGGTGCAATTGTTGACACACCTGTCGGAAGAGGAAGTGTTGTTTCTGTAAGTGTTTTAAAAGGTTTAGTTCAGGTAAAACTTGACTCTGATGCTGACGGAGCATTGAGCAGCTTTAATGTTTCTGATATTGTTATAATTAAAAACACTGTTCACGAAACTAATGACGACGATGTTGATTTAGCAGAGCTTCGTGAACTTGAAAAAGATAAATAATTCAGATAAAATAAAACTGACTAAACAGAAAGGATGGGAAAAATGGCAACAAAAAAAGAGAAAAATATGTTGATTTATCGCGGCAAACCGCTTTTGCGTGATGGAGATGTGCTCTATTACGGGGATTTCTCGGAAAATTTTATTACAAGATTTACAATTACTGAAAAGAAAAAGGTTAAAGACTTAGATGTTGCAACAAAGGTTACAATTGAACTTTTAGAAAAAGCAACAGACAGCATAAAGGGAGCAAAACTTACAAAAAAGGCAGAACGAACAAGCCTTTATGCAGCACTCGACATTGGTGTTTTCTGGCTTGAGGATATTTTAGAAATGGAAAAGGAATTCTTAAGTAAATTAGGTTAAAAATAAGGGATGCAAAATCATTTGCATCCCTTATTTATTGCTTAAAATATATTACACTATTTTCTTTGTATTTGTAGCTTTTTTTACTTCTTTTAAGATTTCAGCAAGAGACATTTTCTTTTCAAACATAGCATAGATTGCCATGATTTTTTCAAAATCCTCTCCGTCTTTATTAAATCCGCTGATTTCTGTAAGAATATATTCAGGAGACATTTTCTCCTCACCTTCTCTTGTGAAAAGGAGTGAAGCCGCAATACAGATTGCAATATATGTGTTGTCAATCCCCTGCTCTGCACACATTTTGTATGCGCCAACCATTCTGTCATTTGGCGACAGTTTTCTCTTAATGTCTCCGCCGACACGAGCTAAAGTATCACCAAGCTGTTTGTTTGAGAATCTGTAAATAAGATTTTCTATATGAGCATTCAAATCTTTAAACTCAACACCGTATTTTTTGCTCATAGCCATTGCTGACTCCTGCATTACACGATAAACAATAAGCTCGACTTCAGGAACATCAATGCTCTCCCATATATAAGAAAGACCTAGATATGCGCCAAGATATGCAGTTGATGCATGACTCATGTTATGTATAAACAATTTACGTTCAATATAGTATGAGAACGGAGTGAACGGAACGAGATTTTTAATCTCGGGAATTTCTCCTTTAAAAGCCGCTGAATCAACAGGAAGCATATCATAGCTCTCAACGCATACTCTGAGTGCGTTACCGTCTTTCATTTCATCAGTCTGAATTGGAACCATCCTTCCGATTGATGCTTCAACAAAGCCTACATTATCTAAAAATGCACGTTCATCTTCTGTCATAAGGTCATATATAAGACCTTTTAAGAATTCGTCAGCACCTATTAAGTTTTCACATATAATTATATTTAATGGTTTTTTAGAGCCTGTTGTAAATCTCTTTACTATACCTTCCTTAAAAGGCTTTGCAACAAACTTTAAAACATTAACGCCTACTGCTGTTGCGCAGATGTCTGCCTCGCTTATTGCATTTGATACTGTTTCCAAATCATTTCCGTCGATTGCGCTGACGTTTTTAACCATTACCTCAGAATAATCGTCGCCTTTTAAAATTCTTACAGGATATTCTCCTGCATCATTTATGCTTTTTAATAAATCTTTGTTTACGTCAACGAAACTAACATCATATCCTGACTGATAAAGGAGCTGACCTATAAATCCTCTTCCGATGTTTCCTCCGCCGTACATAATTGCTTTTTTACTCATTTTATGTGCCTCTTTCGTTTAAGATATTATTTTAAAAACTGCTCATTTTCTTCCATGAATTTTTTTATTTCTTCATATGATTTAATTCCTGTCGAAGCGCCGACTGCCATAATACAGTGCGTTCCTACTGCATTGGCAAACTTTGCACTCTCTTCCATAGTCATTTCATGAGATAAACCATATAAAAATCCTGAACACCATGAATCCCCTGCGCCTGTTGTATCAACGCGCTTTACATTCATATATGTCGGGAACAGCTTTCCCTCTGAATCCTTGCTCTCTTTAACAAAGCATCCTTTTTTTCCAGCCTTGATTGCAACATGTTTAACTCCATAATCAAAGAATACATCTGCAATTTCGTTAAGGTCTGTCTTTCCTCCTGCAAACTGCTCTGCCTCTTCAATGCTCGGAATGAAATAATCAATATACGGCATGCATGGTTTTAAAATATCCATCCATTTGCCTGAATCGTCCCATGCACTGTCCAAAACAGTAATCTTTCCCATTTCCTTACATTTCTTCAAAACACGCGCACAGGGTTCTCCGTCAAATGTGTCCATAAGCATTGTTCCTGCAACAAAGACTATCTTTGAATCCTTTATAACGTCGAAATCTATATCTGTGTCGGTAAATTTAGCATTAGCACCTGTCGAGTGGAGAAAACTTCTCTCGCCCGATGAGTCAACCACAACAACAGAAGCCGAGCTTGAATAGTCATCGCTCACCTTAATTCCTTCGGTGCTGATTCCGTTTCTTGTAAGCTCGCCAATTAAGAAACTTCCGAAACCGTCATTTCCAACCATACCTAAAAGTGCTACATTTGCACCGATTTTCTGCATATCAACTGCTGCATTCATCGCACATCCGCCGCTATAGAGCTTTATGCTGTCAATCTTTTTAAGCTTTCCTGCCTCAGGAAGCTCATCTACTGTTTTAGCAATACAGTCTGCTACTAAAATTCCTATACAGGCTACATCATACATAAGAATAATCTCCTTTTACAAAATTTCACTATTTAATTATATACTTTAAATGAAGAAAAGTCAACCAAAACAAGTATAAATATGCAAAAAATGGCGGTCAGATTTCTGTATCTTCTATCATTTTGAAGATGTCATCATCTTTAAACTTTCCAACCTGTCTGTACTCATCAGTATTTATATCAAACGCACAGATGCTATGGAATTTACAATATTCACACGGCATTGATTTTCCGTTGGCACAAGGCGAAATATCCACCTTTCCGCTTAATATTTCTCTACCAATCTCGCCTGCCGCTTTTTTGACATATTGCTTTAGCTTTTTAAACTGCTCAGCTGTTGCTGTTTTACTCTGCGACTTTACTATCTCGCCTTTTGAGCTTATTCTCACAGGAATTATGCCCGAAAATCCCGAGATGCAATTTTCCATTTTATTTATTATATCTATATCTTCGAGCACCATGCCGCTCATTTTAAATTGCTTTAGCCTCTCCTCATCAGATACACTTTCATTTTTCACTGTTTCTACAGGTTCATCTGAAAGCTTAAAATAGAACATCCCCGCAGTTTTTGAATCTTTTCCCAAAAGCCTGCTTCCGTTTTCTGAAACAGCCATTATATAAACGCAAAGCTGGAGCGATAGCTTATTATAGACATCAGAAAGGCTGAAATCTTTATTTCCCGTTTTATAATCTATGACCTTTACATAAAGCTCTCCGTTTTTTTCATACCTGTCTATTCTGTCAATTTTACCGACAAGTGTGATTTTATCGCCTGAAGGAAGCTCTATTACAACAGGTGACATATCTCCGTTTTCTGAAAACTCTGCTTCAAATGCACATGGTTCAAACTCGCCTCTTTTTATATGCTCACAGATTGCCCATGTTGCAGTAGCAGCATATTTTTTCAGGCGTTTTACCAAAAGAAGCATTTTCTTTTCTGAATACAGCTTTTTTATAAACATTTTCTCTACTATATCATCTAAAATTCCGCAAACAATTTTTTCACATTCGTCTTTTTCTATTTCTCTGAATTTTTTACCCATTGATAAAATCTGTTTGGAAAATGTATCTATCACGCGGTGAAGAAGACTTCCAAAGTCAGGAGTATCAATATCAAACAATTTGCGTTCCTTTGCATTTAGGCCATATGATATAAAATATGAAAACGGACAGTGAGTATATTTTTCAAAACTTGACACACTTCCCTTAAGTTCTCCCCTGTAGAGACTTTTTACTACATCATAATCCAGCCTTTGTGCAATATTTTTATGCTCTTTTGTGTTTTTTGCCGCCAAAAGTTTTTCCTTATAATAATCATCGCTGTTTAAGTATTCAAAAAGCTTTTTTTCATCATCTGTTATGCTCATTTTTCTTATTAAATAATTAAACGCAGATTTTTTACTCAGCACATAATCTTCAGGGTTTTCCCATTTTCCGTCAACATCTGTATCAAATAAAATTTTGGGAAACATTTTTTTGATTTTGGCACAAAGGGGTGAAGGCCTCAATCCCTCTCCGTTAAAATCACAGATTGGGTAACTGATTGAAAGTTTTCCGTTGCTTATGTTTAAAATGTTATAGACCATAAATCCATAATCAAACATAATTTTTTTTGTATCAGGCGCAAGGCTGAGTCCTTCTGATGCCAGATAAACCCTCTCAGCATCATTTAAAATATTTTCTATTGGGGCATTTGGCGGAAAGGCTCCCTCATTTGCGCCGATTATATAAAGTCTTTTTACATTTCTTGCAATAGACCTTTTTAAATCTCCAAAGAAGACACCGTCATTTATTGGAGGAATTATGTTGACTCTGCACTCGGAAAGTCCTGCTTTAATCATATCATAAAGCCTGTCTATTCCAACTATTTCCTCGCCCATGCAAATTACGAAGCTGTCCAGTGTCTCGCCGAGCGCGTTATATACCCTGGCATATTCGTCGGCTGTCTCCTTGTCGCCCCCGTCAAGTAAAATATCTGTCTGTGATTTAATTTTTTCTGCAAGAGAAATATCTTCAAAAAACTGAGAAATTGCATCAGCTCTCATTTTTGCTTTTCTGCTCTTTGAAATATTTTCTTTAAGCTTTAACAAAGGAGAGATAACCCTCTCTTTAAGCTCAAGTATTTCTTTTGCAAATTCTTCATTTTCCTGAGCTAAATCCACACTGTCATCAAAAACCGTTTTTGCTCTTTTTAAAAATCTTTCGTTATCAAGCCAGTCCCTCTTTGTGATATTTCCTGAAAGAATGAAGTTTTCAAAAATATCTGTTTCATCACGCGAAAGGGTGCTGTATCCTGACTTTATATATGAAAGAATATGTTTTGTGTCAAGTCCGTCTGATAATATATCTAAAACCGCAAAAATCATAATCATAACGGGGTGGCTATATAGGTCACGCTCTGAGTCTATAAACACGGGAATTTCATAAATATCAAACACTGTCCTGATAATATTTTTATAGCTTTGACAATCCGAACAAATTATGGCAATGTCTTTAAATCTCACGTTTTCTGACTGCACACTTTTCATTATACTGCAGGCAAGATGCGTCACCTCACTATATATATCCGATGCTGCAAACATAGAAATATCACGAGTTTCTTCCTTATATATATTATTGCTGTATTTTGGATATTCGCTCTCTAAGTGCAAAAGCTCTCTGCTCTCTTTAAAACGATGTTTTTCCGAAAGAAAAACAGGCTGATTGATTTCTGTTTTACAGTTCTTTGCAATTTTGATAAGCGCTTTATAAGTTTTTATGACAGGCTCAAAAATTCCGCTCTTTTCATCATCAAGTCCGCCCGTGCAAAGGCTTACTGTAACAGATGCTCCCGCTAAAAGAAAAGCCTCAATACAATATAGCTCAGCCCTTGTGAATCTGAAAAATTCATCTATGAAAATTTCTGTATCATGCATGTTGTTTTTTTCTATTATTTTGCGTGCTAAAAGCGTCAAATTGTCATCATCATCAATAAATGATTTATCGACAAATTGCTGATATTTTTCATATATGAGTGAGAGCTCAGAAAGCTTGGTTTTGAGCATAGTGTTATCTTGCATCTTTTCAGCAAAATGCTTAATGTCATCAGGCGAAGCGCAGCCGCGCTTAAATTCTGAAATCATATCCTGCATAACACTTATAAATCCTTGTTTTCTGTGCATATTTTTAAACATAACAAGGTCATCTAAAGATGCGTAGCATGCCTTGGCAATGAGCATACTTTTTTTAGTTCTGTCAAGAACTGTCTCAGTTGTTTTTTTATTATTTATAATTGAAAAAGAAAGTCTTTTAAATGATGTTGCCTTTTGGTTATCCGTAATAAAACCTGTTTTTTTAATAAGCTCTGCTTCCTTCACATGAGAAAACTGTTCAGGCACAATTAAAAGGGCACGTTTGCCGTTTAACACGGCAGATTTAACTCCCTCTAAACAGTATTCGCTTTTTCCTGTTCCCGAGCATCCGTAAACTACCGTAAGCGACATAAAAAAACCTCCTTTTCCTATTGAAATTAACACTTTAATTATACAACAAACATTGGTTAAGGTCAATTATTTTGAGCAAAAAACGAAAAAAAGCACAAAAATGGAATAAATTGTAAATTCTTTGTATATACTTGATTATAACTGAACATACTCGTACTTTTGTAAAAAATTTTTAATAGATTTTTTAACGTTTTTTGTTTAATTGAGTATAAATGTTTGACTTTTGACCAAAAGTATTTTATAATAAGAGACGTCTCTCTAAAAAGTGTAATAAATTTGTAACAACTTTTTTACAATCTTAAAATTAGTATTTTATAATTTAACGGAGACATGGTGCAGGTTTTATATCTGTATCAGAAAGGATGTTTATTTATGACTATGAAGAAGCTTACAACAAAGGGAGTTGTAACATGCGTTTCAGTTGTCGCATGCCTTGTTATAACCTCCGTTCTGCTTTTAGGTTTTGTATTTCCTAAGCAGATTACAATTGTTGATTCAGGCTCCGAAATTAATGTTTTAACACTGGGAACTACTGTTGATGAAGTTTTAAACGAGAAAAATATTTCTCTTGGCGATGGAGACTATGTTCTCCCCCCTTTCGGCACAGCCTTAAAAGACGACAGTACAATCACAATTTACAGACAAAAAACAATTACTGTAATTGACGAAGGTGAAACTTCATCTTTTACAACAACTGCTGTTACGGTTAAAGAAGCATTAAAGGACGCAAGCATAACAGTAAATCCGCTTGATATGATGTCTGATAAAGGCGATACACTCTTAACAGACGGCATGACAATTGAGATAAACCGTGCTAATTTAGTAAAAGTTACTGTTGACGGAAAGACTCATGAAAGATACACAGCAAGACGTGATGTAAAAGAATTTTTAGACAGTGTTTGTATCTATTTAGGACAATTTGATGAAGTTACACCTTCTCTTGATACTCCTATTTCAGACGGACTCTGCATTAATGTTTCAAGAGTTATTGTAAGAGAAGAAACTTACGAAGAAAATGTCGCAAGAACAGTAGTTAAAAAGCAATCCTCTGATTATAATATCGGCGAGACAATTGTTGAGCAGGAGGGCTCTGACGGTGTTGCTAAAAACACCTATAAAGTAATAAGAAGAGATTCTCATCTTGTATCTGCAACTCTTATCAATTCAGAAACAATCAAAGCTCCCGTCGACAAAATTATAACAGTAGGCACAAACGCACCGACTATTGCATCACGCGGTGATGTGAAATATAAAAAGGTTATTCAGTGTCTTGCTACAGCTTATGAGCCGGGTGTTCAGTCAAACGGAAAATGGGCAGGAATCACTGCAACAGGCCGTCCTGCAGGCCCCGGTATTGTAGCAGTTGACCCTAAAGTTATTCCGCTTAATTCAAAACTTTATATTGAGTCAACAGACGACGGCAAATCATGGAGCTATGGCTATGCTATAGCAGGCGATACAGGCGGTGCAATCAAAGGAAACAGAATTGACCTTTGCTACAGCACAGTAGCTGAATGTTATCAGTTCGGCAAAAGACAGTGTAACGTATATATTTTGGAGTAGTTAATAAAAAGCTAAGGAGCTGCAGCAAAATAATTTTGCTGCAGCTCCTTTTGGGGTGGACAAAAAATAGCGCAGATTGGACAAACTGAGCTGACAATACCTATGCATAGGTATTGTCAGGTTACCCGAAGGCGTACATTGGTACGTCAAGAGGTGAAGTTTGTTCAAAACATAAGGCATTTTTTAACAGAAATTCGTCGTTTGACGAATTTCTACATTAAGTTTTACTTTATTTCAAACTTTTTGTTTTAATTAAATGGCTTTATTATGCCATTTATTTGCCTTGTGTGGTATGTGCATTTTTTGCACCCCTTTTTTCGCTAAAGCATCTGCTCACTGTCAAGAATTAGTGTAAACGGACCGTCATTTACTAAGGAGACCTTCATGTCAGCTCCAAAAACACCCTTTTGAGTGTTTTTGAAAAGCTCACCGCATCTTAACAGTATATATTCATAAAGTTCTTCTGCATAATCAGGTGAGCCTGCCTGTTGAAAACTCGGTCTGTTTCCTTTTTTGCAGTCTGCGTATAAAGTGAACTGTGAAATCACGAGAATTTCACCGTCAACTTTATCTATTGAAAGATTTACCTTGCCGTTTTCATCTTCAAAAATTCTCAGGTGGGACACCTTTTCTATCATTTTATCTGCTATTTCCTTATTGTCCTCGTTTGACACACCTACAAACAGCAAATACCCCTTCCCTATTTTCCCTTTTATTTCTCCTTCTGCCTCGACACTTGCAGACAATACTCTTTGCAATACAAATCTCATTTGTCATTCCCCCGTTTAGTTGTCACACTCTTTTGTATAATTCATTATAACATCTGAATTTGTTTTTATCAATACTTTGAAGCTGTTCTTTAGTTATTCTGAACTGCCAGTTTCCGTCAGGCTTTCCAGGAATATTTATTCTTGTATCGGAGCCATAGCCTAAAATATCCTGAATAGGAAGAATAACAAGCCCTGCATGACTTGCAAACATAGTTCTTATTATACTGTCAATTCCTTTTTCAAAATCTCCGCTATGATAGTTACAGTACTCTAAGAGCCTTTTTTTGTTCGATGCATCAAGCTCCCATAAATAACCAAGAAGTGTATTGTTATCATGCGTGCCTGTATATGCTACACAGTTGTTTTTATAATTATGCGGCATATGAGGGTTATCGCAATCATTTAAAAAACCAAACTGGATTACTCTCATTCCAGGATATTTGCTTTCTTCTACCAGCATTTCAACCTGAGGCGTGATTTCCCCCAAATCCTCAGCTATGATAAGTTTATCTGAAAATAAACCATTAATTTTTTTAATTAATTCCATACCGGGACCCTTAAGCCATTTTCCGTTTTTCGCCGTTTTTTCACCATAAGGTACTGCCCAGAAAGACTCAAGCCCTCTGAAATGGTCTATTCGCACTCCGTCAAAAAGCTTAAAGCTATGAGCTATTCTGTCAGTCCACCACGAAAAATCTGTTTGTCTCATTTTATCCCAGTCATAAATAGGGTTTCCCCAGAGCTGTCCTTCCTCACAAAAATAATCAGGCGGGACACCTGCAACTAATTTTGGCAAGAGATTTCTATCCAGCATAAAAAGCTCTTTGTTTGCCCATACGTCTGAGCTTTCCAGAGAAACATAAATAGGCACATCGCCTATTATTTTTATGCCCTTGGAGTTTGCATAGTTCTTGATTTTTTCCCACTGGCTGAAAAATTCATACTGGATAAAGCTCCACATAAAGAAAGACTCCATGCTGTATTCATCCGTCTCCCACTCTCGCCATACCTTTTCCCCGTTTGCTTCTTTTAACGCCATAAACTTTGAGAATTGTTCTATATATGGATTTTCATTTATAAATTCCTCTATTTTATTGCGATATGCCACACGCTTTGAAACCTGGCGCAAAAATGAAAGTCTCGTATGATACAGTCTTACATACTCGACACTGTAAGGCTGTTGTTGTCTTTGGGAGATAAGCTCATCATTTGTAATAAGCCCCTTTTCCTTTAAAAGTTCCAAATCGACAAAATAGGGATTGCCTGCAAATGTTGAATATGACTGATACGGTGAATTGCAGTCATCTGCCATACAAAACGGTAACACCTGCCAGTATGAAAATCCGCATTCTGCTAAAAAGTCAACAAATTCCCTTGCGCTCGTACCGAAACTGCCGATAGAATAATCACCATATAAAGATGATATAGGCATAAGCACACCGCTTTTTCTGTCCATAATACACCCCCGTATTTTTATTTATTTGATTGCGCTAAATCACAAAGTTACAGGTTTCATATGCCAAATATTTTCTGCATACTCTTTTACACTTCTGTCTGAAGAAAACATACCTGAATTTGCAATATTTCTAAGCGACATTTTTGTAAATTTATCACTATCTCTATATACTCTGTCAATCTCATCATGAACCATACAGTATGCTTTAAAATCAGCAAGACACATATAAGGGTCGCTGTTTAATAAGTTATCATAGATTTTATCAAAGTTATGTCCGCTGCCTGCACCGATTTTAACAAATTCGAGCACTTCTCTTATCTCTCTGTCGTTTTCATAATATGCACGCGGATTATACCCTCTTTTATATAACTCATTTACCTCAGGTGTTGTCAGCCCGAACAGAAAAATATTATCCTTCCCTACTGCCTCGGAAATCTCGACATTTGCACCGTCTAAGGTTCCGCACGTAACAGCCCCGTTAATCATGAATTTCATGTTACCCGTACCTGATGCCTCTTTGCCCGCCTGAGAAATCTGTTCGCTTATGTCCGCTGCGGGAATTATTATTTCAGCAAGCGAAACTTTGTAATCTGCTATGAACACAACCTTAATATAATCACGGACATCTGTGTCCTTTTCAATCATATCAGAAACAGCGCAAATCATGCGTATAATTTCTTTTGCCATATAGTAGCCTTTAGAGGCTTTGGCGGCAAATATGAATGTCTTGGGCTGAGGCTTTAAGCCTTCAAATTTTATTTTCCTGTACATATAGATAATATGAAGTAGATTTAAAAGCTGACGCTTATACTCGTGAAGTCTCTTTACCTGAATATCAAAAATCGAGTCACAGTTAACAATTATCCCATTAGTTTTTGCAATATAGTCTGCAAGCCGTTTTTTATTTTTATATTTTATTTCCCTTAAAGCACTGAGCACTTCCTCATCATCATAAAAATCATTGAATTTTGAAATGGCATTTAAATCTTTTACAAAAGCGTCACCTATTTTATTCTTTAACAATTCAGTAAGAAGCGGATTTGCCTGGCAGAGCCATCTTCTGGCTACAATACCGTTTGTCACATTAGTTAGTTTATCGGGGAAAACGCGGTGGAATTCTTTGAATGTGTCAGCTTTTAAAATATCAGAATGGAGCTTAGACACGCCGTTTACACTAAAGCAGCATGCCATACAAAGATTTGCCATTTTTACCATACCGTCTGATATAACAGACATCTGATTAAGGCTTCCTGCCAATGCATTATGGTTTTGAAAAATCATATTGCAGAAACGACGGTTAATTTCCTCAATGATTGTAAAAATTCTTGGCAAATGCGATTTTATCAGGTCAACAGGCCATTTTTCAAGCGCTTCGCTCATAACTGTATGATTTGTGTATGCTAAAGTTTTCGTACAGATTTCCCATGCCCTATCCCACAGATAACCGTAATCGTCCAAAAGTATACGCATAAGCTCAGGAATACAAAGAGACGGATGCGTGTCGTTAATATGAATTATAACCTTATCGCTTAAGTTATCAAATGTCTTATATTTATCATAATGCTTTTTTGTAATCTGCTGAAGTGATGCGCTTACAAAGAAATACTGTTGTTTAACACGCAGAGATTTGCCGTTATAATTATCATCGGCAGGGTATAACACCTTTGAAATTGAGCTTGCTATTGCTTCCTTTTCAGAAGCCCTTCCGTGCTCACCGCGGGCAAATAAATCCATATCAAAGCCCTGTTTGCTTTTTGCTCCCCAGAGCCTTAACGTATTTACTGCCTCTGTGTCATAACCTGAAATCAGCAAATCGTAGGGTGTTGCCATAACGGGAATATAGTTTATATGCTCGGCACAAAGACCTCTGTCTGTCCAGTTTTCGCGAATTTCGCCAAAGAATCTTACTTCAACCGCCTCATCAAGCCTTGGAATTAGCCAATGACCGCCCAAATCCATCCACTCATCAGGAAACTCCATCTGCCATCCGTCAACAATTACCTGCTTAAATATTCCGAAATCATATTTAATTGAAAACCCTGTTGCAGGATATGAAAGACTCGTCAGTGAGTCCATGTAGCATGAAGCAAGTCTGCCAAGTCCGCCGTTTCCAAGTCCTGCATCAGGCTCCATTTCATAGAGCTCCTCTATGTCAAAACCTGCTTTTTTAAGCATCTCTTTAACATCTTTTTCTATTCCGAGATTAAAAAGGTTGTTTCTAAGCGAAGTTCCCACCAAAAACTCCATCGACATATAATAAACCTGCTTTGCCTCTTTTTCTTTTACCTTCTTACTGAATTTATATTTTTTCTCTGCTAAAATATGGTTTGTCGCACCGAGCACAGCCTGATAGACCTGCCTTTTGCTTCCTGACTTTAAGTCGCTTCCAAAATTTATTTCCATATATTTTTCAATTTTTTCTTTAAATTCATTTGAAGTAATTTCTGCCATTTTACTACCTCTCTTATACTAATTCTTTATACATCTTTATATATTCATCTGCAGGAATGTTCCAGCTGACGTCCTTTTGCATCGCATTTTTCCTTATTTTAAGCCAGTCTGCCTTATTTTCGTAAATCGCTATTGCCCTTTTAATAGCATCTAACATATCATAGGAATTATAGCTCTGGAAGGTTATGCCATCTCCCTCCTTAGTTTCGGGATTATATGGCGTAACGGTATCACAAAGTCCGCCTACTGTATGAACAATAGGAATTGTTCCGTAGCGCATCGCAATCATCTGCGCTAAACCACACGGCTCAAACTTAGACGGCATTAAGAAAAGGTCTGCCCCTGCATAAATCATAGATGCAACATCGGGTGCAAAACGCACAACACCCCTTACCTTATCGTATCTTCTCCGCTCCCAATCGTGCATCATCTCTTCATATTCAAATGCGCCTGTTCCCAAAACAACAAGCTGAATATTAAGCTCTGAAATTTCATCCATAACCTCATAGAAAAGGTCAAGTCCTTTTTGCTTTGTAAGTCTTGTTACCATCCCTATAAGCGGAACAGACGATTTTTCTTCTAAAGCCATACTCCTTTGAAGAAAAGTTTTATTAAATCTCTTGTTTCTGAGTGTGGAAATACCATAGTTGGTTTTGATAAATCCGTCTGTTTCAGGGTTAAATACAGTTGTATCAATCCCGTTTATAATTCCTCTTATTTTGTCACGTCTTGCTTTCAAAATATTATGAAGCCCAAATGAGTGCTCCTTTCCTAATATTTCCTCAGCATATTTTCTGCTCACTGTCGATACAATATCCGAAGATTCTATCCCGCCTTTTAAAATATTAAGGTCGCCGTCATACATTAAAATCTGTTTATGTTCTGTGTCAAGGCCAAAAAGCTCTCCTAAAACATAAGGATTGAATTTACCCTGAAACTCAATATTATGAATAGAAAGAACTGTTTTGATTTTTTCGAATCCTTCTCTTAATCTGTAATGAGCATTAAGATAAACACACACCAATCCAGTATGCCAGTCATTAGCATTTATGATGTCAGGAAAAAAATCAATCACAGGAAGAATTTCTAAAACTGCTCTTGAGAAAAATGCAAATCTTTCCCCGTCATCAGGCTCTCCATAGACATTGCCGCGCATGAAATACTGCTCATTGTCAATAAAATAATATTTAACACCTTCATGCTCTGCCTCAAAAATTCCGCAGTAGCTTTTTCTCCAGCTGTTTTCTACGGTTATATTGGCAATGTATCTCATTGTCCTTTTTAAATCATCATTTATGGAAGAATAAAGCGGAATAACAACTCTTGCATCTACCCCTTTTAAACAAAGCTCTTTGGGAAGTCCTCCCAAAACGTCACCAAGACCTCCGACCTTTATAAATGGCGAAGCCTCCGCTGCTGCAAATAATACTTTCATATGTCCATCATCCTTTATCTCTGCCATAATTTTAAAAGACAGTTTTGTCTTAATTCTTAAATATTTTATGTTAATTTGAGGTAATTTATTATCATCATTAAAAAAATTATAGTTTTCGGTATTTTTTTACAGCCTGTTTACATAAGCTATCTGCAATAGAATTTTTTTGGGAGAAGACGAAATGATTAATATTTTATATGATTCAAAATCCAAAACCTTTAAAAATCCCTTTGGCGCAGTCAAAAACGGTGAAAAGGTATGCTTTTCCATACATGTTTTTAGTGATACTCCCATTCAAGATGTAAAATTAATTTACAAAAACGACAGCGAAAAAATATCAAATAATATTTCTATGATTAAAGAAGGAGAATGTAAAGGTTTTTCCATTTACGCATTAGAAATTTCATTTAATACCCCTGACCTTTATTTTTACAGGTTTGAAGTCAAAACGCAAGAAGGGACATATTTTATAGGCTTAAAAGACGAAATTGCCGCAGTCGGAGATAGCCTTGATGAGTGGCAGATAACAGTTTACGACAAAGATTTTAAAACGCCTGACTGGGCAAAGGGCTCTGTTATGTACCAGATTTTCCCTGACAGATTTGCAAGAAGTGACAACTTTTCTCCCCTTACAGCAAAAAATGAAAGAAAAATTCACACAAACTGGTATGATGTTCCCGAATTTATTTATGATACGCCACATTACAGGGCTAATGATTATTTTTGCGGAAACATTGAAGGAATTATAGAAAAACTTGAATATATCAAATCTCTGGGTGTTAGCATAATATACTTAAATCCTATATTTGAAAGTCCTGAATATCACAGATACAGCACAGGAAACTACTTAAATGTTGACCCATATTTCGGCACAAACGAGCAATTTGAAAAGCTATGCCGTATTTGCAAAGAAAAAGGAATCAGAATTATTTTAGACGGCGTTTTCAGCCATACAGGAGCGGACAGCATCTATTTTAATAAATACTCAAATTACGAAAGTGTCGGAGCTTTTAATTCTTTAGATTCTCCTTATTACGACTGGTACAACTTCCATGACTATCCAAATAAATATGAAAGCTGGTGGGGTTTTGAAAATCTTCCCAACGTAAATGAAACTAACCCTGAATATTTAAAATATATCACAGGAAGAGGCGGTGTAACAGATTTCTGGCAAGGTCTTGGTGCAAGCGGATGGAGACTTGATGTTGCCGATGAGCTTCCCGATGAGTTTTTAGACAGTCTCTACAGCAGTATAAAATCAAAAGATGAAAATGCGCTTGTAATAGGCGAAGTCTGGGAGGATGCCACAACTAAATTTGCATACGGCAAAAGAAGACGCTATCTTCTCGGAGGACAAATGGACAGTGTCATGAATTATCCATGGAGAACGGCTATTTTAGATTTTGTAAAATATGCTGACGAAAAGCTCTTTTGCGAAAGACTTTTAAATCTCATGGAAAATTACCCTCCCCATGTTATACATTGTCTTATGAATATCATCTCAACGCATGACACAATGCGCACAATAACACATTTTGGTGTTGAATCAGACATCCGCGACGAAGATAAGGGAAGATATGTCATGAGCGAAAATGAATACAGAAAAGGAAAAAAACTACTTCTTTTAGCTGCATTTTTGCAGTTTACGCTCCCAGGAATTCCGTGTATATATTACGGAGATGAAGTCGGTCTTTGGGGCTTTGGCGACCCATACTGCAGAATGGCATATCCATACGGAAAAGAAGATGTGGAAATTTTTGATTATTATAAAAGGCTTGGCTCAATCAGGAATACTTATAAAGAAGATTTCGTTTCAGAATTTAAAGTATACACTCTCGCAGACGGTCTTTTTGCATTTACCATAGGGAATCTGCTCTGTGCAATAAACTCAGGAGACAAAAAACAATATATTAAGGCAGAAAACAAGGAAATCATTTTTTCCCATGGTGAAAACAGTTTGTTTAGCCATGGGATTGACATATTTTCTAAATCTGTAGTTATTTTAAAATAACAAAAAAATAAACCGACCTTTAAGGGTCGGTTTAAAAATTTTATAAATTATAGTATTTATCAAATTCTGCAGGGTGCGGAATTGCTGAAATTTCGCGAACCTCCCCGCGTTTATTTGCAATAAAGCTTTCTATGAGCTCAATCGGGAATACTCCTCCTGCCGTGAGATAATCATGGTCAGCTTCTAAGGCATCGAGCGCCTCAGAAAGCGATGTCGGAAGATGTTTGAGCTTAGCTTTTTCTTCTTCAGGAAGATGGAACAAATTCATATCATAAGGTCCCCAGCCGTTTTCATGAGGGTCAATTTTATTTTTAATGCCGTCAATACCCGCCATTAAAATTGCTGCATAGCAGAAATACGGATTACATGTTGCATCAGGATTTCTAAGTTCAAAACGTCTTAACTTAGGCTCTTTTGCATATGCGGGAATACGTATAACGGCACTTCTGTTAGATGTTGCATAGCCAACTGTAACAGGAGCCTCAAACCCTGGAACTAAGCGCTTGAATGAGTTTGTACTGGGATTGGTAATAGCACAAAGTGATGCTATATGCTTTAAGAGTCCTCCCATAAAGTAATGAGCCTCGCGACTTAAGTTTGAATATCCGTTGTCATCAGAGAATACGGGCTTGCCGTCTTTTAAAAGGAGCATGTGTACATGCATACCGTTTCCAGCCTCTCCCATTACAGGCTTTGGCATAAAGGTTGCACTTAAACCGTATTTTCTTGCGGTGTTATGAATAATATATTTTATCATCATTGTTGCATCTGCCATTTTTGACATCTGGCCAAGCTCAGGCTCTATTTCAAACTGTCCTGCAGCACCGACCTCAGGATGATGGTAATTAAGTGCGATGCCTGCCTCATCTATGAGCATACACATTTCGCTTCTTGCCTCATATGAGACGTCAAACGGTTTTGCCACATGGTAGTTTTTCTGTTTAGGTACAATGTTTCCAAGTCCTTCTTTGTCGCTGTTCCAATGCGCCTGAATTGCATCAATATTAAAGCCTACAGAGTCTGCCCGCACGTTCCATGTTGCCTCATCAAACAGATAAAACTCAAATTCAGGTAAAATAAGCATTGTATCAGCTATATTGCTGTCTTTTAAATATTTTTCAGCAGCAAGAACAATATTTCTCGGGTACTGTGACAGCGGTCTGTTTTCAGGATTGTCTATTATCATTGCATTTCCCGTCATTGATAACGTAGGAATATCGCAAAACGGGTCAATTATGGCTGTGTCAGGGTCAGGAATAAACACCATATCGCTTTTTTCTACTACTGCATAGCCGTAGTTTGATGCATCAAAGCCAATACCGTTTTTCATCGTCTTTTCTGAAAAATTCTTTGCAGGGATTGTAACATGACGAAACTGACCTGAAATGTCAACCATCTTAAAATCAATCATTTTTATATCATGTTCTCTAATCATTTGCAGAATATCTTCTACTGTTTTCATCTATTTCTCTCCTTTATATCATTTTTTCTTATTCTATCATAAATAATGGTAATATTTCAACAGAAATTTACAAAAAATGGGATGCAAAAATATACATCCCAAAAAATCACTTTTTATTTTTTTCATTAAGGGCCTTGATTTTATCTCTGAGCCTTGCTGCATCTTCAAACCTTAATTCGCTTGCTGCAAGCCGCATCTTCTCAGATAGAACTTCAATCTGCATATTGATATCCATCGTTTTGCTGATTTTAATGTCTGCTGCACTGGAATCAGGCATTTCGTCTGTTGCAGAAAGCACCTCTCTGATGCTTTTTGAAATAGTCTTTGGTGTTATACCATGCTTTTTATTATATTCAGTCTGTAATGCTCTTCTTCTGTTTGTTTCATCTATGGCATTTTTCATAGATTCTGTGATGCTATCTGCATACATGATAACACTTCCAGATGCATTTCTTGCCGCTCTTCCTATAGTCTGGATTAAAGACGTATATGAACGGAGGAATCCTTCTTTATCACTATCCAGTATTGCAACTAAAGACACCTCAGGAATATCAAGTCCCTCACGGAGAAGGTTAATACCTACCAGTACATCAAAAAGACCTGCACGCAAATCTCTCACTATTTCCATTCTCTCAAATGTCTTGACCTCAGAATGAAGATATTTTACTTTTATGTCCATTTCCCTAAGATAATCTGTCAGGTCCTCTGCCATCTTTTTAGTAAGTGTTGTTACCAAAACGCGCTCTCCTTTTTTCGCGCGGATATTGATTTCACTGACTAAATCATCTATCTGTCCTTTAATCGGGCGGACTGAAATATGCGGGTCTACTAAACCTGTAGGTCTTATAACCTGTTCAACTACTTTACTTGAGCGCTCACGCTCATAGGGAGCAGGTGTTGCGCTTACATACACCACCTGATTTAATCTTTCATTAAATTCATCAAATTTTAAAGGTCTGTTATCAAAAGCAGATTCGAGGCGGAAGCCGTAATCGACGAGTGCTTCTTTTCTCGACCTGTCGCCGTTATACATTGCTCTGACTTGCGGAATTGTCACATGGGATTCATCGACCACCAAAAGAAAATCGTTTGGAAAATAATCTAAAAGTGTAAAAGGTGCAGACCCCGGCGCCCTTCCGCTTATATGTCTTGAATAGTTTTCTATTCCCTGACAAAAACCTATCTCTTTGAGCATTTCAATATCGTAGTTTGTTCTCTGCTCTATCCGCTGAGCCTCTAAGAGCTTATCATTATCCTTAAAATACTTAACTCTTTCTTTGAGCTCTTCTTCTATCTGATATATAGCCCTCTCTCTCTTTTCTGCTGTTGTAACATAGTGAGACGCAGGATAAATAGCAATATGCTTTCTCGTTCCCAAAATCTCGCCCGTAACAGTATCGATTTCGCTGATTCTGTCAACTTCATCGCCGAAAAATTCAATCCTGACAGCTCTGTCAGAGCTTCCCGCAGGAAAAACCTCCAAAGAATCGCCGCGCACCCTGAATTTTCCCCTTGTAAAGTTTATATCATTTCTTTCATACTGAATATCTACAAGTTTTCTTAAAATGTCATCACGTTTTTTTATCATTCCCGGCCTTAGCGAAACAACCATTTCGTTGTAGTCTATCGGGTCACCGAGTCCGTAAATGCACGAAACACTGGAAACGATAATAACATCTCGTCTTTCAAAAAGGGCCGCTGTTGCACTGTGCCTGAGCTTATCTATCTCATCATTGACTGACGCATCTTTTTCAATATATGTGTCAGTATGAGGAATGTAAGCCTCAGGCTGATAATAGTCATAGTAGCTGACAAAAAATTCAACAGCATTTTCAGGAAAAAATTCTTTAAATTCTGTACACAGCTGAGCCGCTAATATTTTGTTATGCGCTAAAACAAGAGTCGGCTTTTGCACACGTTCAATCGTTTTGGCAATTGTATAAGTTTTTCCCGAGCCTGTAACACCGAGAAGTGTCTGTTCCTTCTCTCCGTTTAAAATTCCTTCTGAGAGTGCATCAATTGCATTCGGCTGGTCACCTGTGGGAACATAATCAGAAACCACTTTAAATTTATTCATCATTTTTGCAAACTCACCGCTATTATCTGTCTCCTTATTCAAACTCTTCCTGCATATCCTTATCAGGCTTACCGAATTCTATTATAACCCTCAAATATGACTTATCTGATTTAAAGCTTACTTTAATTCCCGTATGCACGTGCTCAAACTCATTTCCGTCCGTCATAAAACCATATCGTGCGCTTACAAGTTCAATTCTGTAAGTAAAGATATTCTTTTTAATCAGATTTCCCTTTTCATCAACAAATTCATCGGCAGCATAAAAATATGTTCTTGTTTGATTGCCATTTCCACTACGTCCTAAAGCTGCTTCTTTAACTTCGGGAACACCGTAGAAATTACCAAAGTCAAGCACTAAGTTCTGAGTGCCTTCATAGTATGTGTTTTGTGAAAAAACAGGCTCTGTAGTCGGCTCGTCGCTCGGTTCTGTAGTCGGCTCTATAGTAGGTTCTATAGTTGGCTCTATAGTTGGCTCTATAGTTGGCTCTATAGGTGGTTCTATAATCGGCTCGTCGCTTGGTTCTATAGTCGGCTCGTCGCTCGGTTCTATAGTCGGCTCTAAAGTTGGTTCTTCGCTTGGCGTTGTACTAGGTTCTGTACTTGGCTCTATAGTTGGTTCAACCGAAGGAGGCGATGTGGGCTTAGGCTTGTCTGACCCTGAACTTCCGCCCGAACTTCCACCTGAGTTTCCGCCTGATTGAGACTTCTGTTTAGTTATTTTTACATTATTGAGCAAAATGTACTGTCCATCTACAAGAGAAATTGTTGTCTCTTTTGTAACAGTTTTACTAATTTGTGCATTTATTGTTCCCTCTGTTGAATAGGGTTTTGTATAAATTTTATAAAGCGCCTCACCTGATGCACTGACTTTGTTTGCAGTATAATCTCCTGCCTCTATATCTGCACCTACTTTGAACATTCCGTTTTTATATTCTCCGTTTTGTATTCTTGAGGGGAGACTGACAAGAGCATACATCTTACAGTTTTTTATTTCAACATAGGTGCTTCCGACAACATTTAAATATATACTGTCTTTAAATGAAACTGAGGTAATTACGTTAGATTTATCAGCAGAATCCTTATCCCTTAAAAGCGTAACCTGAGCATTTCCGCTTGCTACAAGAAGATACTCAGTATGAGCAAGGTCTTTAGCTGTTTCATATTTTCCTGCTTCAAACACCGTCGCAGTCGGAGCCTTTTCCTCTATTATAACTGTCGTTGTCTTTTCATTAAATTCTACATTTAAGTCAAGTCCTTCTGCAACGAAGCGGAGTGGGACATATGTTCTGTCGCCTACAATTACAGCGGGCTGGTCAAGTGTAATTTTTTCATCATTTTTAATTGCAGTATGAGAATCAATTACAATCTCAAATTTGTCCTCATCCTTATAGATATAAACTGTTCTTGTACTTGCGTCCCATGAAACCTCTGCTTCCAGCGCCTCAAACACTCCACGTGCAGGAACAAGTGTTCTGCCTGTTGACGCATCAATAAACGCTTCCCCGTAGCCTTCAGGAAAATCAATAGTTTCTCCGAAAAAAGTAATTTTAACATTTTCTGCGGCACTTGTCATGCACACATATCCGCACAACATGACAACACAAAGAATTATGCTTGCTGCTTTTTTAATACTTGTTTTCATTTTTTCCCCTCCGTACTTATTTATATTAAATTTTAATCATACCCTGTCCTCAATATTTATATACTCAGCTTTTTTACTTACACTCTTATATGCAGGCCTTATAATCTTTCCGCCATACATCGTTTCCTCAATTCTGTGAGCGCACCAGCCTGCCATACGCGATACAGCAAAAAGCGGTGTATAAAGCTCAACAGGAATATGGAGCATTTTATAGACAAAACCTGAATACATGTCAACATTTGCACACATTGTCTTATTGCCTTTTAACTCAGCAAAAATCTCAGGAGTCAGTTCCTCTATTGTCTCATACAGCTTAAATTCATCCATATTTCCAGTCTCACATGCAAGTTCTCTCGCTTTTTCTTTCAGTAAAACTGCACGCGGGTCAGAAAGAGTATAAATAGCATGTCCCATGCCATAAACAAGTCCAGACATGTCGTATGATTCTTTTTTTATAATCCTTCTTATATGCTCTGCTATCTGGTCTCTGTCTGTTATATCGGTAAGATGAGCTTTAAAATCATCAATCATGCCCATTACGCGTATATTCGCACCGCCATGCTTTGGTCCTTTAAGAGAACCTATTGCAGCACCTATTGCAGCATAGGTGTCCGTTCCTGAAGAGGAAACAACACGGGTTGTAAATGCTGAGTTGTTGCCTCCGCCGTGTTCAGCATGGAGAATGAAAGCTAAATCGAGTATTTCAGCTTCAAGCCTTGTAAATTTATTATCGCTTCTTATCATGTAAAGAAAGTTTTCAGCCGTTGAAAGCTCCTTCTGCGGATTATGTATATAAAGACTTTTTCCGTCGTAATAGTGTCGTTTTGCCTGATATGCATATGCCACAAGTGTAGGAACACGCGAAACAAGTGTTATTGACTGTCTTATCATATTTAACAGATCAGTTGAGTCTGGGTTTGTATCATAAGAATACATCGTAAGCACACTTCTTGAAAGTTTGTTCATAATATCAGGGCTCGGTGCTTTCATAATAACATCTTCGCGGAAATTATATGGCACAGGACGTTGTGTTGAAACAAGCTCGTTAAAATCAATAAGTTCCTGTTTTGTCGGGAGTTTGCCGAACATTATCAGATAACAAACTTCCTCGTAACCAAATCTGCCTTCTTTTCTGCAGGCATTTACTATATCCCTTACATCTATTCCCCTATAACTCAGAGAACCTTCATCAGGAGTTTTTTCGTCCTCTGAAATAACGTAACCATGAACATTTCCGATATTTGTAAGACCAGCTAAAACTCCCGTTCCATCGCTGTTTCTGAGCCCTCTTTTGACCTTATCATTACCATATTTTTCAGGCGATATACCTGAATTATTACGAATCATATCGCACCATTTATCAAGAGTATCTCTGTAGAGTTCTAAATTTTCCAAAATTACACAACCTTTTCCTTAAATTTCTTTTCCTTCTATAAAAACTTTTTTTATCTTAGAGTCAAGTGAAAAAAGCTCACCTGAAACAATTACAAAATCAGCATCTTTACCCTTTTTAATACTTCCTACCCTTTCACTTATATCTGTTGCAAGCGCCGCATTTATTGTTATTGCACGCATCGCTGTCTCCTTTGACAGACCGCTGCGGACAGCTAAAGATGCACAAAGATAAAGATTATCTATCGTGATTTCGGGATGGTCTGTTATAATAGCAAAATCTATACCTTCCTTTTCAAAGCATTTATATATGTCAAAGGACAGATTTTTAAGCTCGAGCTTTGATTTTGATGAAAGCGTCGGCCCAAGCATAACGGGAATATTTTTTCTCTTGATTATATCGTAAATCAAATGTCCCTCCGTACAATGCTCTAGTGTTATACGAATATTAAATTCTTCTGCTATTCTTATTGCAGTACATATATCATCTGCTCTGTGAGCATGGACCTTCATTGGAATTTCACCATTTAAAACAGGAAGGAGCGACTCCGCCTTAAAATCAAAATCAGGCTTTTCATTTTCGTCGGGATTTTCCTTATATACCTTGATTTTTTCGTTATACTCAGACGCTGTAAAAAGAGCCTCTCTGAGTATTGCGGCTGTTGCCATACGTGTCACGGGCGCTTCTTTTCTTGCACTATATACACTTGTGGGATTTTCGCCAAGCGCCGCCTTCATTGCAACAGGTTGTTTTATTATCATGTCATCTATACATCTGCCGTATGTTTTAATTGCGGCAAACTGTCCGCCTATAACGTTTGCGCTGCCAGGACCTGTCACAACTGTTGTTACACCGCCTTTAGTTGCATCCAAAAAAGCAGAATCAAACGGATTTATTGCATCAATCGCACGGAGCTGAGGAGTTACAGGCGAAGTATCTTCGTTTCCGTCCATACCGATATCTCCCACACCCTCTTCAAACAGTCCTATATGACAATGCGCATCAATAAAGCCAGGAAGAAGCATATCTCCTTTTGCATCATAAACAGAAGAAAATTCGCTTTCCTTTATCTTCAGGTCTTGCATATTTCCGACCTCCAGAAATTTACCTTCTGAAATGATGGCATAACCATTTTCAAAATCGTCTTTTTCCATCGTTATTATGTTTGCATTTTTTATTAATTTCAAACGTTTCACCTCCAAATGTGTAAAGAAACGCTATTTTATTTTATATTCTGTTTTATTGTAACATACATTTTGATAAACGTCAACTTTTTATTACTTTTTAGTCAAAAATAGTTGACAGAAAGACCAATAAATATTATTATATTAGTATTAGGCTATAATTTTGGAAAAATTTAAATAAAGGCAGGAAATACTATAATGAAAACATCACAAATGTTATTTACAACATTAAGAGAAGTGCCGGCAGAGGCAGAAACTACCAGCCACAGACTTATGCTCCGTGCAGGATTAATAAGAAAACTCGCATCAGGCGTTTATTCTTTTCTCCCTCTCGGTCTTAAGGTGCTTAAAAAAGTTGAACAGATAATCCGTGAGGAGATGGATAATGAAGGCGCTCAGGAGCTTTTAATGTCTGCCCTTCTCCCTGCTGAATATTATCAGGCTTCGGGAAGATGGGACGTTTTCGGTCCCAATATGTTCCGATTAAAAGACAGAGGAGGCAGAGACTTCTGCTTAGGACCTACTCACGAGGAGATTTTTACAAATACAGTTAAGTCAGAGGTTAAATCATACAAACAGCTCCCCTTGACACTCTATCAGATTCAAACAAAATATCGCGACGAGAGCCGTCCGCGTTTTGGTGTTATGCGTTCAAGAGAATTTGTTATGAAGGACGCATACAGCTTTGACCTTACATCTGAGGGACTTGACATTTCATATGAAAAAATGTATCGTGCATACTGCAAGGCATTTTCACGTATGGACCTTGATTATATCGTTGTTGATGCTGACTCAGGTGCTATGGGCGGAAGCGGCTCGCAGGAATTTATGGTTAAGTCTGACACAGGCGAAGATATTATTGCCTTCTGCGAGACATGCGGATATGCAGCAAATGATGAAAAAGCTGCATGCATAGTTCTTCCCTGCGAAAAGGAAGAGCCTAAGGAAATGATAAAAATTGAAACTCCTGATGCTAAAACCATTGATGAACTTGTATCCTTCATGGGAACAGATGCAAAGCATTTTGTTAAAACATTAATCTATCGCGGCGGAGATAAGTATGTTGCAGTTTTAGTGCGCGGCGACAGAGAAGTTAATGAGACAAAACTTTTAAACTACCTCGGCTGCACAGAAGAAGAATTAGAGCTTGCATGCGCTGACAAGGTACGCGAATTCACTAAAGCCGAAGTTGGATTTGCAGGTCCTGTGGGACTTGATATTCCTGTTATATGTGACAACGAGGTTTATGCTATGTCAAACTTCATTGTTGGCGCAAACGAGACAGGCTATCATTTTGATAATGTTAACATTAAAGATTTCACATGCGAGGCAGTTTTGGATATCCGTACAATTACAGACGGCGACCCATGTCCTGTTTGCGGAAAGCCTGTTAAAACAACATCAGGCATAGAGGTTGGCCACATCTTCAAGCTCGGCACAAAATACACAGAGGCTTTAGACTGCACATGTTTAGATGAAAACGGCAAACAGACAACAATCATCATGGGATGCTACGGAATCGGTGTTACAAGAAGCATATCTGCAATCATAGAACAGCACTCAGACGAAAACGGTATCATCTGGCCTCTTTCTGTTGCTCCGTATCACGTTTGTGTAGTTCCCGTTCAGGCATCAAACGAGGAGCAAATGGCTTTAGCCGAGAAAATATATGAAGATTTAAAGGCTCGCGGAATTGAGGTTATTTTAGATGACAGAAACGAACGTGTCGGCGTTAAGTTTAAGGATATGGATTTAATCGGTATTCCTGTCAGAATTACAGTCGGAAAAAAAGCAGGAGAAAATATTGTTGAATATAAACTCAGGAAAGACAGCGAAGTTTTAGAGCTTTCATATGAGGATGCTATCAATGAAACTTTAAAATACCTAAACAGATAAGGTGATAATATGAAAAAATTATTAACCATACTCTTGATTTCAGTTACACTTTTAAGCCTTTGTGCATGCGCTGAAAAAACAGACGGTGCTAAAACTGAAGAAACAAAGCAAGCTCAGGAAGAAATCTCAGAAAAAGAAACTGAAACAAGTAATGAAGAAGCGAAGGAAGTTTACTGGGCGACAGAAATGAGAGACGCAAGCGATGTTTCGTATCATACGAAGGACTGCGAATTAATTAAGGATGCCTCTCCCGAGGTGATTCCATGGGAGATTGTTAAGGCTATAGGCATGACCGCCTGCGAAAAATGCAATCCGTAATTTCAATTTAAAAACTATTCAGGAGGATATAGAAATGGCAAAACGATTAATAGCAGTTTTTCTTGCATTGATGCTTGCCTTTTCTATGTCCTCCTGTGCTTACAGGGATAAAAACGGTGAGACGGACGAAGGTTATGGCACCTCGAATACAGAAAAAAATGAAACACCCGTAAATGGCGGAATACTGAATCTCTGTATTTTTGAGGTAGATTCTTTAAATCCGCTGTCTACGAAAAACGAAAGTAACCTTGACGTTTTACGGCTTATGTTTGACGGTCTTTTTAATGTCAATCAGGATTTTTCCGTTACAAATAATCTTTGTGAGAGCTACACAATCTCAGAAGACGGTTTAAGCTATAGCTTTAAAATTAAAGATGGCATCGCCTTCCATGACGGAGCTCCTCTGACTGCAGAAGATGTTGACGCCTCATTCAAGCTGATTGAAGAAGCTCAAAGTCCTTATCGCACAAGGTTTGATAATGTTGAATCAAGTCATGCATCATCTATGACGTGGCACGTCACATTAAAAACTCCCGTAATCAACTTCCCTGCTCTTTTGGATTTCCCCATTCTTCCTGCAGCAGATGCCCATACGGGTAACGATATAACGAAAATAGACTATATTCCTAACGGAACAGGAATCTATAGGGCCATCCAATATAAAGAAACGAAGGAACTGATTTTAAAGGCGACATACAACCACTTTTCAGGGAAGTATCCTCATATTCCTGAAATCAGAATAACATTTGCAGGCGACAGAGATTCCGCAATATCAATGTTCGAAAATCTCCATGCGGACGTTATCTGCGAGTCTGTTGCAAACCCCGACGAATACTCTCCCAAAAGGGATTTAATAAAATCTATAACATACCCTAAAAACAAATTGACCTTTCTGGGTATCAATAACCAAAAGCCTATACTGATTTCTCCTTTGGTGAGGCAGGCAATCAGCATGTGCATCGACAAAAATACGATTGTCAACAACACTAAAACACGAATTGCTACACCAACGGACATTCCGATAAATCCGCGCTTTTGCTATTATAATAAAGATATTGTGCCGATTCCCTTTGATACAGCTCGAGCAAATCTTCTCTTATCTCAGGACGGCTTTGCAGACACAGATTCTGACGGCTCTATGGAAAAGCACATTTATGGCGAAGTGCACCGCCTTAAAGTCGATATTTTAGTTAATTCTGAAAACAATCAACGCATAAAAATTGCGGAAACAATAAAATCAGCACTTGAAAAAGCCGGATTTGCTGTTACAATCACCATAGTTGACTTTAACACATATACCTCGCGTATTGCATCAAGAAATTATGACCTTTTTGTCGGCAGCATGAATATTTCGCAAAACAACGACCTTTCGTTCATGTTGCAGACTGATGTGAATATGTTTGGGATATCAAATGAAGGAATTGATTCAAAACTTAATCAGCTCAAGGTTGTTTCCAATCCTTCAGTTATTTCAGATTCATACAGAAATTTATCTGCACTTCTTTCAGAAAATATCCCGATTGCGGGAATATATTATGATAACGGAATTTTGTTGTGTGATAAAAAAATTAGAGGAAATATAAATCCTGCCGAAAGTAATGTATTTTTAAATATTTGTGAATGGTATATAAAAGAATAAGAGAGTAAACTGTGTTTACTCTCTTATTCTTTTATATTTTCTCTATAATTAATTCTGAATTAAGTATCAACCTTACTGCTGAACTAAAATCATAATTGATGAAGCCTCAAATATGCCTGTGTTAATAGCACCTGCAGCCATAATCTTCTGCCCCGTCTTAATATCTTTGACGCTCTTGACTCTGCCGTCGCTTGCATCTAAAATTTTAGCTGTACTCTTAACAAAAATCTGTGCTTCGCTGACATCTCCTGCAGCATTTGTTGTTTCTAAAACAATCATACCGTATGTAGTATTAACAAGTTTTACAACACCTGTAACCTCTGTGTTTGTGATAGCTGACGAAACTGTAATCTTTGTTATTGTACTTGAAGATGCTGAGAATTCAACATAATCACCAAGTCTCAAATCATAAAGTGTTGCTGCTTCTCCGTCAACAGTTACTTCAACATCACGTGCTATTGCATACTGAGCAACATCCTTTCCTGTGTTAACTGTTATATAAGAAGTTTTCTTTGAAATTGTAATCTCTTCTATTGTACCTGATACATTTTTATCTATTCCAAATGCCCTTACAGAAGAAACAACACCATACTCAAGCTCTAAATCAACCTCGTCTCCGATTGCAAGCTCCGAGAAATCTACAGTAGTACTGTTTCGTTTGAGTTTTGCATTGCTCTTTACAACATACGTTAAAAGTTCATCATCATTATTTCTCAGCTTAAGTGTAACATCAGGAGAAAACTCTATTCCCTCTAAGATGAGCCCCTCTATAGTAACTGTCTTAGGCTCTCCGCTCAAAACTGCAATCTTTCCTTTTTTGAGCTCTAAAGTCACATAGTCACCGCTTTTAAAAGATGAAAGTGTCGCAGATTTACCTTCATATTTTATTGCCGCATCAGCAGAAAGTGTATATGTTGTTACATCGCCTGACTCAATATCTGCAATCTTAACTGTTGTGCTCTTTGAATCAGTCTGTTTGCCTTTATATGCTCCATATATTGTCTCATCAGGAATTATTTTTATAGCATCAATTGAATATAAAAGACCGTTTGAGCCTGTGATTACAATGCTCATTCCCTCTTTTAAATCATCAAGCTTCGCCTCTTCGCCGTTTACTGTTATGTAAACATCCGCGGGAACTTTATAGCTTCTTGCATCCCCATCACTGTTTTTGATTGAAATAGTGTTTATATCAATCTTTGTAACAGTGCCGCTTATGTATTCAAAATCCATAGAATCTAATATTCTGTAAATCATAACGGCAACCTGAGCACGTGTTACATTTCCCAAAGGACCAAATGTATCCTCTGTCATACCTGTAATAATTCCCTTATCTGCTGCATAATAAACATAAGGCATAGCATCAGACGGAATATCGTTTTTATCTTTAAAATTAAGCTCATAATCAGGATTATCTGAAAGCCAGTAATCAGCACCTAATGCTTTAGCTATTAAAACGGCTGCCTGATATCTTTTAAGCTCCTGTCCTTTATTTGCAGTTGCTAAAAATGATGAAATCTCGCCTGTTGTCAAAATTCCTTTATGGATAAGAAAAGCCGCATTATCTTTAGCATATGATGTATAATTTTCGAGAAGCTGAGAATATGTATCCTTTGCAAAGTTTAAAATCTCTGCATTCTCTCTGTCATTTGCACCTAAAGACTTTGCAAAAAGGGCAACAGCCTCTTCTTTAGTTATATTTTTTGAGGGAGCAAATGTCCCGTCAGGATAACCGTTTATAACCCCTTCTTCCGAGAGAGTGTCAATAGCTTCCTTTGCCCATGAAAAACTTGCATCAACATCTGAAAAACCTGCCGCAAAAGCCGTCATACTGGTTGCAGCAATCATCACTAGCGCAACAAGTAAAGAAATACATCTCTTTTTCATATCAAATCTTCCTCCTTTGTTTCCGTAAAAAATTAATCTGGGATTTAAAAAATCCAATATATTAATATTATATATTATGTATGGATTTTTTTCAACGTATTTAGTAATTTGTCACAGAAAAATAATATTTCATGCTGAAAACTTAAGCATTTCTTTTTCGAAGTTCTTTTTCGCAGAATTCTAAATCCTCCTCAGTGTTAACACCAAATATTTCTGTATTGTCATCAACTGAGCAGATTGCAACCTTCTTTCCCTTTTTAATAAGGATTTTAGGCACATCAGTAAGATAGTATTCACCCTGAGCATTGTTGTTTTTGAGTTCTGCTAAATTTTCAAACAAGAGTTTTGAATTGAATACGTAAACACCAATATTTAATTCTGTTATCTTGAGCTGCTCTTCATTGCAGTCTTTAGTTTCCACAACATCAGCTAAATTTCCGTTTTCGTCTCTTATAATTCTGCCGTATGCAGGCGGATTATCAACAAAAGCAGTCATAACCGTACAATCAGCATTTGTATCCTCGTGATGTTTGATGATTTTCTTAAAAGTCTTCTGCGTAAACAGAGGCATATCTCCGTAGATTACAAGCACGTCACCGTCATAACCCTCAAAATGCTCTTTAGCGCAGTTAACTGCATGGCCTGTTCCGAGCTGCTCTGCCTGCTCTGAGAATAAATATTCTCCTGAAAGAGCTTCTATAACTGCCTCTTTTTTATAGCCTACTACTACCACAGTATCCTTTTTTTCAATAAAATCAATGCTGTCTAAAGCATACTCTATTAAACCTCTCCCGTTTGCCTGTCTTAAAACTTTGGGAAGCTGAAATTTTTCAGACTGCAATCTTTTTCCTTTACCTGCACCTAAAACAATAGCCTTCATGAATTATCCAACCCTTTCAAATAAATATTTAATTTCTCTTTTTAGAGAAAATACTAACAAGTCTGACAAGCTGCATCAAAGACACAAGTGCCGCAGCGACATACGTCATTGCAGCAGCAGATAACACCTTAGATGCGCCTTTGGTTTCCTGCTCTGTTAAAATCCCCATCTCAAGAAGAGTTTCTTTTGCTCTTCTGCTTGCATTAAATTCAACGGGGAGAGTTATAATCTGAAAAAGCACAATGGCTGAAAACAAGATTATTCCAAAAAACACCATAGGCTCCATTGAAAGTAAAATTCCCAGCAAAATGAGAGGCATAGATAGCCTTGAACCGAAATTTGCTATAGGCAAAAACATATTTCTGAGCTTAATCGGAACATACCCTCTCTTATACTGAATAGCATGCCCTGCCTCATGCGCCGCAACACCGACTGCCGCAACAGACGTTGATGAACGAACTGTGTCAGAAAGCCTTATCACACCTGCCCTAGGGTCATAATGGTCAGTGAGGCTACCTGAAACATTTTCAACTCTGATATGTGTCAGTCCGTTTGCATCAAGTATTCTTCTTGTAATTTCATGAGCCGTAAACGATTTAAGGCAATAAACCTTGTCATATTTTGAAAAAGCATTTTTAACGGCTATCTGTGCCGCAAATGATAAAATAATTGCAGGAACAACATAAATTAAATACGTATAATCAAAATAAAAATATGGCATATTATTCTCCTTTAGAATCTTAATTGAAAACTGACCGAAATATAGTCCTAATTATTCTGTGCATGCCGCAAGGCCTGCAACAGAACCGTCTGCTGATGCCGTTGTGAGCTGTCTGATTGATTTTGTTCTGCAGTCACCTGCTGCAAAAATACCCTCGCATGAGGTTTTGCAATCTTCACCCGCTATAATATAGCCTTCCCCGTCCAGCGCAACAATATCACTAAATGCCGAATTATCAGGCACCTGTCCTATTGCAATAAATACACCGTCAGTTTTAATCTCTTTTATTTCATCAGTTTTGACATCTTTTATAATGATGCTTTCAACCTCTTGAGTGCCTTTTATTTCTTCAACCACAGAATTTAAAACAAACTCTACATTTTCCTTTTTTGAAAGCAAATCTTTAAGACGTTCTTCACCTCGGAAGGCATCTCTCCTGTGAACAAGATAAACCTTGCTGCAATAAGACGAAAGATGCATAACGGACTGAAGAGCGGCATTTCCTCCGCCTATAACGCAGCACACCTTTTCCTTAAAGAAAGCCCCGTCACATACTGCACAGTATGAAACGCCCATGCCTGAAAGCTCTTCCTCTCCTTTTACACCAAGATGTCTGTGCTTAGAGCCTGTTGCAATTATAACACTTTTTGCGTCATACTCGCCATATTCTGTTATAACCTTTTTATATGAGCCGTTATCTATAATTTTATCAGCACGGCAAAAATCTGTGCCTGCCCCGAGGCTCAGTGCCTGTTCTTTAAGCGAGTCTGCAAAATCTGTTCCTGATATGCTTTTAAAACCAGGGAAATTTTCAATCTTCGGAGAAGATGTTATTTGTCCGCCAAATGTCTCATTCTCTAAAACCATGACGCTTTTGCCTGCCCTAAGAACGTAGATTGCCGCTGTAAGTCCTGCCGTTCCTCCTCCTATAACTAATACATCATACATACCGATAACACCTAATTCCCAATAAGCATTTTTGGGGAAGAGATTTCCCGCTTCCTTGCTTAAATACTTAATATTTCTTCTATATTTTCTGATGTTTGATGCATTAATATACTTCTTATAATGATAATTTCCCTCAAATTTTGCAGTTTGATGTTATTGTACCATAATAAGACATATATGTCAATATATAGTGAGCAAACTCAACAAAGCACAAGATATTGTTATTTTTCTTGTTTCCAAAATGTCAGTTTACAAGTTCTGACATTTTTACTTGCCTTACCTCTTATTTTTTATATTCTAACACAATCTTCCCCAAATTAAAATCAATTATAAAAAATCATAAACATATATTATAAATACATTACTTTTATTTTTTGAAACCACCCTATAAATAAAAAACGGCTGAAAATCCAGCCGTTTTGCCATTCTAAAACTTAATTTATAATTCTTACTCTTAATACACCGTCAATAGCCTCAATTTTTTCTTTGAGCGCCGCAGAAACGTCGCCGTCTAAATCCATGATTGTATAAGCATTATCCTTCTTGCTCTTATTAATCATGTTTAGGATATTAATATTTTCATCCGCTACTGCAGATGAGAATGAGCTAAGCATTCCCTGAGTGTTTTTATGCATAATTGTAATTCTTGAACTGCCCTCTCTTGCCATTTCGCAGTTAGGGAAGTTAACAGAATTCCTGATGTTACCGTTTTCTAAGAATTCCCTTAATTCTTTAGCTGCCATTATTGCACAGTTATCCTCTGATTCAGGAGTAGAAGCGCCCAGATGAGGAGTTGCAACAACATTCTTCATTGAAAGCACTGCATCTGACGGGAAATCGATAACATAGCAAGCAACCTTTCCTTCATCTAGTGCTGTAGCTAAATGTGCCTCGTTTACGAGCTCGCCTCTTGAGAAGTTTAAAATTCTTACTCCGTCCTTCATCTGTGCGATTGTATCAGAGTTAATTGTTTCTTTAGTTGAATCATTAAGCGGAACATGGAGAGTAATATAATCAGCCTGAGCATAAACCTCAGCTGCACTGTCTGCTTTTTTGACTGTCGTAGCCAGATGGAGCGCTGCGTCAATTGTGAGATACGGGTCATAGCCGATAACATCCATACCAAGAGCGCTTGCGCTGTTTGCTACCATAACACCGATAGCACCAAGGCCTATAACACCTAAAGTTTTACCTTTAATTTCAGGACCTACAAACTGGCTCTTTCCTTTTTCGACAAGCTTTCCAACTTCTGAACCTTTTCCGCTTAAGGTTTTTGCCCACTCTATTCCGCCTACAATGTTACGGGATGACAAAAGCAAACCCGCAATAACAAGCTCTTTAACAGCATTTGCGTTTGCTCCCGGAGTGTTAAAAACAACAATACCCTTTTCTGTATAGCTGTCAACAGGAATATTATTTACGCCTGCGCCTGCTCTTGCAACAGCTTTAAGGTTTTCCCCAACCTCCATATCGTGCATTGAAAAACTTCTGAGAATTATACCATCGGGGTCCTTAGCAGAATCACTGATGTTATATTTAGCTGGGTCTAATTTTTCAAGTCCGCAGCTTGCTATTTTATTAAGTGTTAAAATGTCAAACATATGACTTACCGCCTTTTATTTATTATTTTTTTCAAATTCCTTCATGAAATCAACTAAAGCCTCGACACCCTCTAAGCTCATAGCATTATATATGCTTGCTCTCATACCGCCGACTGTACGGTGTCCTTTTAAATTAACAAAACCTTTAGCTTTAGCCTCTTTTATAAACTTAGCATTTAATTCTTCTGAATCTGTAATAAACGGAACGTTCATGAGCGAACGGTCTTTAGGCTCAACAGTTCCTTTAAACATCTGAGATGAGTCAAGATAGCTGTAAATAGTTTCAGCCTTCTTTAAGTTTGTCTCATACATTGCCTCAATTCCGCCGTTTTCTTTAAGCCACTCTAAAACGAGCATGCAAATGTAAATCGCATATGTAGGCGGTGTGTTATACATAGAACCATTCTCAGCATGAATCTTGTATGTGAGCATTGTGGGAACAAAAGGCTCAACATCGCCGATTAAATCCTCACGGATAATAACAACGGTAAGACCTGCAGGACCCATGTTTTTCTGTGCTCCTGCATATAAAAGTCCGAATTTTGTTACATCAATAGGCTCCGATAAAATATTTGATGAGATATCTGCAACAAGCGGAACATTTCCTGTGTCAGGAAGAGAAGTATAACGTGTTCCGTAGATTGTGTTGTTAAATGTGATATGGAAGTAGTCAGCATCGGGTGTAAATTCGCTCTTGTCAAGCTCTGGAATATATGAGAAAGTCTTATCTGCTGATGAAGCGACCTTTTTGACCTCACCATATTTTTCTGCTTCCTGAGCTGCCTTTTTAGCCCACTGACCTGTTATAACATAATCAGCTTTTTTAGATTTCTTCAAGAGGTTCAAAGGAATCATTGCAAACTGAGTTGATGCTCCTCCCTGAAGGAAAAGCACTTTATAGTTATCGGGAATATGCATAAGTTCACGAAGCAGTGACTCAGCCTTCCCTATTATTGCCTCATAATCTGCTGAACGGTGACTCATTTCCATAACGGACATCCCGCTATTTTCATATTCTGTCATCTGCTCTGCTGCTTTTTTAAGCACTTCCTCAGGAAGAACGGAAGGGCCTGCTGAAAAATTGTAAACTCTGCTCATAGTCAATACCTCCGCAATCTGATAATTAAAAATAATCTATTTAAATATTATATAACAAACACGTTAATTAGTCAACCAAAAAAATTAATAATTAACAAGCAATTTTTTTATTTTTTGAAAATTTGGCAAAAAAACAAAGAAAAGCTTAAAACAAAACTTCTAGAGGTTTAAAAAATGAACCTCTAGAGGTTCAAAAAACGAACCTCTAGAGGTTTCAAAATCAGACCTAAATAATACTAATATAATAATACTTAATATAATAATACTAATATAATAAATCTTATCTATTCTAATCATTGAATGAATGATTAGATTAAAAACGCAATCTAAAAACTATTGCCACGTAAAACTTCCCGAAAGAAGAGTTACTATATCTTTTGAAACTGTAAGAAGACCTCCATCGGTTTTACCTGCCTTTTCTTCGCCGCTTTGAAGTGTCACAACACATTTTCCCGGCATAACTGATGTAACAAACGGAATATGGTCTTTTAAGACTGCTAAATCTCCTTCAGCACCCCTGAGCGTAATTTTAACAGCTTCGCCTGAGAATAAATCGCCGTCAGGTGTTGAAATTCTCAATTTGAATGTTCTCATTTTCATACCTTCTTTGCTTTAGCGACTGCCTCATCAATTGTTCCTACAAAGAGGAATGCAGATTCAGGCAGGTCGTCGTGTCTGCCCTCTATGATTTCCTTAAAGCCTCTTATGGTCTCTGAAAGCGGCACATACGTTCCGCTGATACCTGTAAACTTTTCAGAAACGTGGAATGGTTGTGATAAGAACCTTTGAATCTTTCTTGCTCTCTGCACCAGCAGTTTATCATCATCTGAGAGCTCATCCATACCCATAATTGCAATAATGTCCATAAGTTCCTGATACCTTTGAAGTATTCTCTGAACCTCTCTTGCAACACTGTAATGCTCTTCTCCCAAAACTTCAGGAGAGAGAATTCTGCTTGTTGATTCAAGCGGGTCAACTGCAGGATAAATTCCCTGAGATGCAATATTTCTTGAAAGAACGGTCGTTGCGTCAAGATGTGCAAAAGTTGTTGCAGGAGCGGGGTCAGTTAAGTCATCGGCAGGCACATAAACTGCCTGAATTGATGTTATGGAGCCTTTTTTTGTAGACGTTATTCTTTCCTGAAGCATACCCATCTCTGTAGCAAGTGTCGGCTGATAACCAACAGCAGAGGGAACTCTTCCCAAAAGCGCAGAAACCTCTGAGCCTGCCTGAGTGAAACGGAATATGTTATCTATGAAAAGCAGTACGTCCTGATTTTCTTCGTCACGGAAATATTCAGCCATTGTAAGTCCTGAAAGACCTACTCTCATTCTTGCTCCGGGCGGCTCATTCATCTGACCGTACACAAGCGTAGTATTGCTTAAAACGCCCGACTCCTTCATTTCGTTATACAAATCATTGCCCTCACGTGTACGCTCGCCTACACCTGTAAATACAGAAAGTCCTCCGTGTTCTTTTGCTATATTATTTATAAGTTCCATGATTAAAACGGTTTTTCCTACACCTGCACCGCCGAAAAGACCGATTTTACCGCCCTTTGAATATGGGCAGATAAGGTCAATTACCTTGATGCCCGTCTCAAAAATTTCGGTAGATGTTGAAAGCTCGCTGTAATCAGGAGCAGGTCTGTGAATATTCCATTTTTCCTTTGTGTCAGGAGCAGGAAGATTATCTACAGGATTTCCAAGCACATTGAAAATTCTGCCCAGTGTTTCTCTTCCAACAGGAACATTTATTGCTTTGCCTGTATCACAGACGGGAGTATCTCTCCTTAAGCCGTCTGTAGATGCCATCGCAATACACCTTGCTGTATTATCGCCAATATGCTGAGCAACCTCAACTGTGAGAGTTTTTTCACCAATCGGTATTGTTAAAGCATTATATATAGCCGGAAGTGAGCCTTCGTCAAAACGAACGTCAACAACAGGTCCCATGACCTGAGCTACTCTGCCGGTTGCATTATCTGACATATCAATTCCTCCTATGTGTTGCTGCCCGCAACAATTTCTGTAAGCTCCTGAGTGATTGCCCCTTGTCTTGCCCTGTTATATGAAAGCTCAAGGTCATCAATCATTTGCTGTGCGTTCTTGCCTGCAGAATCCATGGCACATCTCCTCGCCGCGACCTCACTTGCAAAACTTTCCTTAACCTCTGCCATAATGAATCCTGCAACATATTCGCTCATAACAGTATTTAAAATCGTGATTTCATCAGGTTCAAACAAAATACTTGTATCCTTTTTGTTTTCGTCCTTTACAAGAGGCAGAATCCACTTGATTTGCGCCTCCTGAGTCATCATGGATACATATTTTGTACTTATTATGCCAAGTTTTGAGTATTCCCCGTTTTCAAATTCATTACAAAGCCTTTTGGAAAGATTTAAAGCATCAGCCTTAGAAAAGGTTTCCGCAAAATAAAGCTCACCTGAAAATCGTTCGCAGGCTCTTTTTCCTATCGGGATAAACTCAGCATCTTCATATTCTTTTGCAAGCCTGAAAACATTGGCATTATATCCGCCTGCCAAGCCTCTGTCCCCTGCTATTACAATAATTTTAGTGCTTTTATCCTGCACTGTTTTAAGATACGGACTATTTTCGCACTCGCGCGATGATGCAAGGGATGCTACAACACTTTCAAATGCGTCTTTATATTCTCTGCTCTTTTTCATGTTCTCCTGAGCGCGTCTGATTTTAGACGATGCAACAAGTCCCATGGCTTTAGTCAGGTGCAGGGTTGAATCAACACTTTTAATGCGGTTTCGCAATGTTTTAATATCTGCGCTCAACTACATCACCTCTGCATTTCGCTCAGGGCTTTTTTAAGCATTTCGACATCGCTGTCTTCATAATAACCCTCTTCAAAACGAACTAAAAGCCCCTCATATTCATTTTCCAGTTTTTCAAACAGACGTTCTTCATATTCTGAAACCTTAGAAACTTCGACTCCGTCTAAATATCCATTGATTACTGCATAGACTATAGCAACCTGGCATCCGACACGAATCGGCGCATTTCTCTTCTGCTTGAGTACCTCAACAATACGCTCGCCAAGTGCTAAGCGCGACTTTGTATCAGCATCTAAATCACTTCCGAACTGGGCAAATGCTTTTAATTCTCTGTACTGTGAATATAAAAGCTTAAGCTCGCCTGATACCTTTTTCATTGCCTTTTTCTGAGCTGAGCCTCCCACGCGGCTTACAGAAATACCGGGATTTATAGCAGGCATAATACCTGCATGGAAAAGCTCGGTCTCTAAGAATATCTGTCCGTCAGTTATTGAAATTACATTTGTTGGAATGTATGCTGAAACGTCGCCCGCCTGAGTTTCTATGATGGGGAGAGCTGTTATTGAGCCTCCGCCGTATTCTTCACTAACACATGCGGCGCGCTCTAAAAGTCTTGAATGGAGATAGAATACATCTCCCGGGTATGCCTCACGTCCTGGCGGTCTTCTTATAAGGAGCGAAAGTGCCCTGTAGGCAACTGCATGCTTAGAAAGGTCATCATAGACAATCAATACGTCTTTTCCCTGCTCGCGGAAATATTCAGCCATTGCACAGCCTGAATACGGTGCAACATACTGCAGCGGTGCCGACTCAGATGCCGATGCAGAAACTATTATCGTATAATCCATAGCTCCGTTTCTTATAAGCTCGTTTGCAAGCTGAACAACTGATGTTGCCTTCTGCCCTATTGCAACGTAAATACAGATTACACCTGTGTTTTTCTGATTAATAATTGTGTCTATTGCTATTTCTGTTTTACCTGTCTGTCTGTCTCCGATTATAAGCTCCCTCTGTCCTCTTCCTATGGGAATCATGCTATCAATAGCTTTAATACCCGTTTGAAGCGGTACAGATACACTCTTTCTTTCGATAATGCCTGGTGCTTCTGCCTCAATTGGACGGATTTGGGTCGTAATTACAGGTCCTTTATCGTCAATCGGATTTCCCAACGCGTCAACAACACGGCCTAAAAGCGCCTCTCCCACGGGAACTGACAGGACTCTTCCTGTTCTTTTGACGACAGAGCCTTCCTTTATGTTTGTTGTATCCGACAAAAGCGCAACAGAAACGGTTTCGTCCTCTAAGTTCTGCGCAAGACCATAGCTTGAGTCCTCAAACTCTAAAAGCTCTGATGCCATACACTCGCGAAGGCCATATACTCTTGCAATCCCGTCGCCGACCAGAATTACTGTTCCTGTTTCGCGCATTTCTATTTTAGATTTATAATTTTTTATCTGCTGTTTTATAATATTTGAGATTTCCTCAGGTTTATTGCTCATTTGCTTATCACATCCTTTACTTCATGCAAACGGTTTTTCAGGCTGAAATCAATTGTTTTTCCGTCAAGCTCTATTAAAAGGCCGCCTTTTAAAGTCTCGTCAACTATGCACTCAGTCATAACACTTTTCCCGCACATTTTTGAGAGCTTTTCTTTAAGTCTTTCTTTTTCAGTCTCCGTAAGCAAAACAGCGCTTTTAATTTTTGCAACAGTAACATTTTTTGAAAACTCAAGCAAAGCCTTGTATTCATTTACACATCCGTAAAATTCACGGATTCTTCCCTTCTCTAAAAGAAGGCTCATAAAAGAAACAATATGTTCGGGCACAAAAGCTGAAAAAGCTTGTTCAAGCATTTTAATTCTCTCGCCCAGCGCTACAGCGGGAGACGAAAGAAAATCAATATACTCAGGTGTTTGCGATAAAATTCTGCAAACATCTGAAAGAGCCTCCATATATTCTTCCTCAGCACCGTTTTCTTTAGCGAGCATAAAAAGGGCGAAAGCATATTCTCTACTCATTTCCGTCATCTGTCTCACCTATTTTCTCTATAAAAGAATCAATCAAGGCATGATGGTCGTCTATGTTAATTTCCCTCTCAAGCATTTTTTCTGCAATAAGTGTTGAAACATTTACTATTTCATGCTTTATTCCCTCTTCTGCCTTTTTACGCTCTAAGAGAGCCTCTGCCTTAGCATTTTTAATTATTCCTTCTGCCTGTTCTTTAGCCTGCGAAATAATTTTTTGCTCGCGCAGTTTTGCATTGTCAGATGCTAAAGACAAAATCTCATCAGCTTTGTCTTTAGCATTTTCAAGCTGCTCTTCATATTTTTCTTTAGCATTCATGGCTTCCTGTTTCATCTTGTCTGCCTCATTATACTCTTTTTCAATTTCCTCCTGCCTCTTATTCATAAAATTTTTAACAGGACCAAAAAGAAATTTTTTAACTAAAAGAAAAAGAATTATAAGGTTAGCAAGAGAAATTAATGTATCCCATAAATTTACAGAAATAATATCTAATGACTGTATCATCTGCAATCTCCTTGCTACTTTTAAAGATTATAATGCACTCTTTAACAATTCAACAAACATGCCAGGTGCAACGAAAATAAGAAGAATTGCAACTACAAGCGAATAAATACCTGTTGTTTCTGCTATGGCACAGCCCATTATCATAGTTGATGTTACAGACCCCTTGCTTTCAGGCTGACGTCCTATTGCCTCACATGCCTTAGATACCGCATTACCTTCACCGATACCAGGTCCGACAGCTCCTATTCCCATGCAGATACCTGCACCCAAAGCACAACACCCTAAAATAATACTGATTGCAATTTCCATAATAAAACCTCCTGAATTTTTCTAATTTATATTTTTTTCTTTAATAATTTTTTCTGTCTTCTTTTTTCAAATTCTTCCACAGGAAATGCTCCTGAGACATTCAGCATTGTAAGCATTGCAAAAATATATGCTTGCATACATCCGCTGAAAATATCAAAATACACTGATAATATTGCGGGAATACCTATACGGAAAAATGGTATTTCTCCGATTGCTCCGGGGAGCCAGCCCAAAAGAAGCGACGAAAGCCCTGAAAGCGCAAACGCAACGAGCACTGCAATTACTGAACCTGACAACACATTTCCATAGTGACGGAATGCCATTGATACAGGTGTTGCGATTTCTCCTAAAACATTTAAAGGAGCCATTACAAATATCGGCTCTGTAAATCCTTTTAAATAGTTTAAAATGCCGCCTTTTAACTTATAATATGTTATAAGAATAAAGACGAGAATTGACCACCCTGCGACTATATTTATATCCGACGTCGGCGGAAAGAGTCCGAAAAGACTCAAAAGACTTGAAAAAGCAGAAAGCGCAAGTATAGCGGCGATAAACGGAGCATACCCTTTAAAATAATCGCCCATTGATTCATTAACCAGCGACTCTGTTTTCTCAACAATCCATTCTGCCAGAACCTGACGTTTGGTTTTTGCTTTTACACTTAATCCGTGAGTCATATAAAGACATAAGCCAAGCACAGATATTATAACAAGCCACGAATTTATCTGTGCCTCGGTAATAAACAGATTCTGCAGAGGCATCGGAATTTCAAAATAGATTTTTGCCCCCGTTATGCTTACTCCTTCGCTTTGGGGATTTGTAAGAATTTTTAAGATAATCCCAAAAAGCACAGGCAGCGTCATCATCATGATATAAATTACATCTATTACGGCAAAGCGAAAGTTCTTTTTCTTCATTTTCTCACACCCCGCTGTCTTTTCGATTTTCTTTCTTGTCAAAAAGCGGTCTGAACATAATTGCAACTCGCGGAAAAAGAAGCGGAATTAAAATTGACCACGTGTTAAACCAAGGTAAAGCCACACAGACTGCCGCAAATACAAAAATCATTAACATTCTCAGAGATTGAGAGGTTTTTATAGTGTTTTTTGCATCCTTTTCGTCCTTTTCAACTGCCTTTTGCACAGTCAGTCCCATAAGAAAGAAATTAAGCACGGAGACTCCGCCTGATAAAATGTTTCCCAAAAGCACCGATATGTCCCAGCTTGCCGTTATAAGAAAGCACGACTGCAACAAAGCACTTAGAAATGTCACCCATACGGCGATGTAAAGCGTTTCCTTCTTCACAGCCGAAGAAACCTTTTTCATATGATGAGCCTCCTTTTACATTTTCTAATTATTATAAAAAATTTTAGAAAAAAAGTCAATATTTATATTCTATTTAACATAATTTTTTAACAAACTATACTAATATTATCTCAAAAATAAAAAACTATATAAAATAATACCAGATAAATTTTTACCCAGAAAAAAACATATTGACTTTATGATGGGTTTAGAGTAAAATAGAGTAACAAAATACCTGTAAAGGAAATGATTTATAGAAATGAAAATTATTATTGTTGGATGCGGAAAAGTTGGTTCTTCCCTGGCAGAACAGCTTTCCTCTGAAGGACATGATTTAACACTCGTTGATACTAATCCCGATATATTAAATGAAACCACGAACACTCTTGACGTTATGACGGTTGTCGGCCATGGCGCAAGTTATAATGTTCTTATTGAGGCAGGCATAGAAACTGCTGATTTGCTCATTGCCGTAACGGCATCTGATGAGCTTAATCTTCTGTGTTGCCTGACTGCAAAAAAAGCAGGTAACAGTAAGACTATTGCAAGGGTGCGAAACCCTATCTACAACAAAGAGCTGAGCTTTTTTAAAGAAGAATTAGGCCTTGCCATGATAATAAACCCTGAGCTTGCAACAGCAACAGAAATCGCCCGTATATTAAGATTTCCGAGTGCTATTAAAATAGATACTTTTGCAAAAGGCAGGGTAGAAATTCTTGAGTTTGAAATTACAAGGAATTCCAAGCTCAATAATCTAAGGTTATCTGACCTGCGTGCCCGTTTTAAGTGCGATGTGCTGATATGCTGTATACAGCGGGGCGACGATGTTATAATACCTGTTGGTACTACAATGCTTTACGAGCATGATATTGTTTCAATGGTTGCTCCCCCTAAGGTTGCGGCAGAATTTTTCAAAAAGGCAGGAATTCTGGCTGAGCCCGTCAAAAATACTATTATAGTAGGCGGCGGCAAAATTTCTTATTATCTTGCGCACCAGCTTCTTCACATGGGAATTCATGTTAAGATAATAGAACAGAACAAGAAAAGATGCGAAGAACTCTCTGAGCTTCTTCCCGAGGCAATGATAATCTGGGGTGACGGCACAGACCAGAACACACTTTTATCTGAAGGCCTTGAGTCCTGCGAGTCCTTTGTTTCGCTTACTAACTTAGATGAGGAAAACATTATGCTTTCTCTCTACGTTAAAAATCAGTCAAATGCAAAGGTTATTACAAAAATCAAAAGGCAGAATTTTGATGTTATCATAAATAAGCTCGATCTTGGAAGTATTGTTTATCCCAAATTCATAACATCTGACAGAATTCTCCAGTATGTAAGAGCAATGCAAAACTCTGTGGGAAGTAATGTAGAAACACTTTATAAGATAGTCGGAAACAAAGTCGAGGCACTTGAATTCAGGGTTACTGATTCTTCCCCCGTTATCGGCATTCCTCTTCAGGACTTAAACATAAGGAAAAATATTCTTATCAGCTGTATAAACAGAAACGGAAAAATTATAATTCCAAAAGGTAGTGACGTCATCTTACCTGGTGACACAGTTATTGTAACAACTACCCTAACAGGTCTTACAGACCTTGGTAAAATTCTTAAATAATTAAACATGCGGAGATGAACTTCAAATGAATTTTCCAATGATTTTTTCAATACTTGGAACAGTGTTTCTCTTTGAATCATTTTTCATAGCACTTCCCTGTATTGTTTCTTTAGTCTATGCCGAAAATGTCGGAATTGACTATTTAATAGTCTCAATTTTATGTCTTTTAGTCGGGCTTTCACTAAAAAAAATAAAACCGAAAACAAAAGTCTTTTATGCTAAAGAAGGCTTTATTGCTGTAGCGCTTTCATGGATTTTTATCAGCATCATGGGTGCACTCCCCTTTGTTGTTTCAGGGGAAATCAAAAGTTTTACAGATGCACTTTTTGAGACTGTTTCAGGCTTTACTACAACAGGTGCAACAATTTTGACAGATGTTGAGGCGCTATCTAAAACTTCACTTTTCTGGAGGAGCTTTACTCATTGGATTGGCGGCATGGGAGTTTTGGTTTTCCTACTGGCCTTAATGCCTCTCTCAGGCGGTCACAGCTTTCATCTCATGCGCTCAGAAAGCCCTGGGCCATCTGTCGGAAAGCTCGTTCCTAAGGTCCGCTCAACAGCACTTATCCTGTATGGAATTTATATTGCTCTGTCAATAGCCAATATGATTTTTTTATTACTCGGAGGTATGACAGTATACGAAGCCTTAGTAACAGTTTTTGCAACTGCAGGAACAGGCGGATTTGGAATATATAACGACAGTGTCGCATCGTTTAGCCCATATATACAATGGGTTATTACAATATTCATGCTCTTATATGGCGTTAACTTCAATTTTTATTATATGTTCCTTATAAAAAAACCTCTTCAAGGCTTTAAGATTACCGAGCTGCGTTACTATGTCGGCATATTTATAGTTGCCTCGCTTTTAATTTTTTTGAACATAAACTCAAGGTTTTCATCAAGTGCCGATGCCCTGCGCCACAGTGCTTTTTCAGTAGCCTCAATCATGACAACAACAGGCTTTTCCACAGTTGATTTTAATCTGTGGCCCCAGTTTTCCAAGTCTTTACTTATTATCCTTATGTTCGTAGGAGCATGTGCAGGCTCGACAGGCGGCGGCATGAAGGTTTCAAGATTTATAATAATGGCTAAAACGGTAAGAAAGGAGCTTTTCCATCTTCTCCATCCTTCAAGCATCAAAATAATTAAACTTGACGGAAAAAGCATTGAGCATGACGTTATACGTTCAGTTAACATATTCCTGATTTCATATATGAGTATTTTAATGCTTTCCTTCCTGATTGTAAGTCTTGATAATTTCAGCTTTACAACAAATCTGACAGCTGTTATCACAACAATCAATAACGTCGGTCCCGGACTTGATACAGTCGGTCCTACAGGAAATTTCTCAGCGTTTTCCGCTCTTTCAAAATATGTGTTCATGTTTAATATGCTTGCAGGAAGACTTGAAATATTTCCAATGCTTTTAATATTTGTGCCTCATACATGGAAAAAACAATAATAAGACAGATGATGTAAAAATGATTTTTACATCATCTTTTTTGTTCAGGCGGAATATTTTCAGCTTCCGGTGAATATTATTCTACAAACAATATTTTCACGGAGGTTTAACTATGACAGTTAATTTTGAAAGAGAATCCATAAATTTAAGCGAGCTCAAAAAAAACGAAAGCTCAATCCTGCTTGTTGAAGGCGATGTCATCGTCCCCGACGTTAATCCCGACATAAAGAAAATTCTCATGACCGATGCTCAGCCTGCCATTTGTGAAAAAATATATGAAAATGGCAAAATTACTGTTTCGGGAGATTTGTCCGTTAATGTGCTTTACAGTCCTGATATCTCCGAAGAAGGCGCTCCTAAAATCAAGAGTCTTTGTACTAAACTAAACTTTTCTGATACCTTTTCCTTCACAGGAGAAAATCCCAGTCTTAGCGTTAAAGCAGAAATTGTTGCAATAAACTGCACTCTTTTAAACTCCCGCAAAGTTAATCTTAAAATTACATTGAAGCTCTCCTTAAAAGCATATATTCCCTCTGAGCTTTCATTTATTTCGCTGCCAAGTGAGGAATTAGATGCTGAAACTAAAAAGCAGGCCGTTACTATACATACGACTCCTGTTGATGTGCAGAAGGAATTTATCTTTTCTGAAACAATATCAGTACCTGCAGCAAAATGCGATATTGAGGAGCTTTTGAAAACAAATATAACAGTAGTAAAAGGCGAATGTAAGGTTTCAGAAGAACAGCTATATATAAAGGGTACAGTCTCTATCTCTACATTATATTCAGGATTTACAGATTCATTTATTCACGAAACAATGGAGCATGAATTGCCTTTTGCCGAAACTCTGTATGTTGAAGGGCTTTCCGATGACTGCATCTGTAATGTGACATATGACGTAAAGGACTTTTCAGCTATTTGCCAGAATGATGAAAACGGGGATATGAGAGAGCTTTTAATTTCTCTTACAATCTGCGCAAATATAACTGCATCTAAAATTTATGATGTGGAATTCATAGACGATTTATATTTCCCAGGAAAAAAATGTGAATTAAAGCGCGAAAAGAAAATATTAAAGAGAGGAATAACAGAAGGTCAGAGCAGAGCCTCTCTTAAAAACACCTTCTCTCTCCCGAAAAACTCATCTGCCCTTTCTCGTGTCTACAGTGTTGTATCAAATCCTGTTATACGTGAATATTCACTCTCAGAGGGCAAACTCAGCTTAATCGGAGATGTTACAGCGACAGTTCTCTATTCAGACACAAACGGGGCGCTCCACTCGGAGACATGTGAGTTTTCATTCCGCCACGATTTTGATATAGACGCAAACGAAGGCGAGCTTTTATGTGAATATGATATATCACTTCTCGGTACAAATTTTAATATCTACAGCGAATCTGAAATTGAAATACGTACCAACGTAGAATTTTTCCTGCGCCTTACAGAGAATTTTACCGTCGACCTTATTCTTGAGTGTAATATGGAGGAACTGCCTGAAAATACATCTCTTTCCCAGCTTGTGATATACTTTGTGCAAAAGGGCGACACACTCTGGAATATAGCTAAACACTATAACACAACAGTAAAATCTATTAAGGATGCTAACAAGCTCGAAAGCGACCTCATAATCCCAGGACAAAAACTTTTAATCCCTGTAAAATAATCAGTCCTAAATGCTTGACAGATAAAATTTGCTATGTTAAAATATTAACAAAGAATAGATAACGTACTGACGCACGAAGATTCGTTCTGAGTGGAAAGGCGTATAAAAAATAGTTTTCTGAGCTTTTTAAAGTGCGCCTTTTGGCGCACTTTTTTGTTATTTAATGAAAGGAAAGACCATGGATAAACGTGTTGCATTAATTGGAATAATAATTGAAAAATACGAGGCGGCGCAAAAGATAAACTCCATTTTGCATGAATATGGTGATTATATCATAGGACGCATGGGTATTCCCTACCGCAAGCGCGAAATTTCCATAATAAGCATTGCTCTTGATGCTCCGTCAAATATTATAAGCGCTCTTTCGGGAAAGCTCGGAATGATAGAGGGAGCTTACACAAAAACAATATATTCAAAAACGCCCAAAGAGGAAAAATCATGAAAGATTTAATAGATAAACTTAAAAAAAACAACAGTCTCTCTAAAGATGAATTTGTTTTTTTAATAAAAAACAGAACTCCTGAAATTTGTGAGCATATTTTTAAAGAGGCAGATGAAGTAAGAAAAAGTGTTTACGGAACAGATGTCTATATCAGAGGCTTAATCGAAATTTCAAACTACTGCAAAAATGACTGTTTCTACTGCGGTATAAGGAATTCGAACACCTCCTTAACCAGATACAGACTTTCTGAGGAAGATATCTTAAAATGCTGCATGGAAGGTTATAGCTTAGGCTTTCGCACCTTTGTTCTGCAGGGGGGCGAGGACAGTTTCTTTTCAGACGATGTTATGGAGAGTATCATACGTTCAATAAAAGAGAGATATCCTGACTGTGCCGTTACTTTATCACTTGGAGAAAAATCACGTTCGTCTTATGAAAGGCTCTACAGAGCAGGTGCAGACAGGTATCTGCTCAGGCACGAAACTGCAGATAATTGCCATTATAAAAGACTTCACCCTGTGTATTTATCGCTTGACGAAAGAAAAAAATGCCTTTTTGATTTAAGGGAGATTGGCTATCAGGTGGGGACAGGCTTTATGGTAGGCTCACCGTTTCAGACAGCCGAAAATTTAGCTGACGATATGTGTTTTTTAATGAAGCTAAAACCGCACATGGTTGGAATAGGTCCGTTCCTGCCGCACAAAGATACTCCGTTTAAGGACTATAGGCAGGGAGACTTAGAGTTGACACTTTTCATGATAGCTCTTACAAGACTTACTCTTCCAAATGCGCTGATACCTGCAACAACAGCTTTAAGTACACTTTCTTCCTCAGGGCGCATCAAGGGCATCATGGCAGGTGCAAATGTAATTATGCCCAATCTATCACCTGTGAATTTAAGAAAGCTCTACTCGTTATATGACGGAAAGGCTTTTTTAAATGAAGAGGCGAAAGAAGGGCTTTCAAAACTTATGGAACAAGTAAAAGCGGCAGGATATGAAATAGTTTCAAGCCGCGGCGACTACAAAAAGGAAGGTTAAAAATATGTATGACAAAAAATCATTAAAAGCAGAAGAATTTATAAGCCACGAAGAAATCTTAGATACTTTGGCATATGCAGATGCAAACAAGAACAACTTTGAGCTTATTGACAGCATTATCAAAAAGGCAAAGGAAAGAAAAGGTCTTTCACACAGAGAGGCTTCAGTCCTTTTAGCATGCGAAAACGAAGAAAGACTAAACGAAATTTATGCCTTGGCTGAGCAAATAAAAAAGGATTTTTACGGAAACCGTATAGTTATGTTTGCTCCCTTATATCTTTCAAACTACTGTGTAAACGGCTGTGTTTACTGTCCGTATCACTACAAAAATAAAAATATTACAAGAAAAAAACTGACGCAGGAGGAAGTGAAACGAGAGGTCATAGCCCTTCAGGATATGGGGCACAAGCGTCTTGCTATCGAATCAGGCGAGGACCCCGTAAATAACCCTATAGAATATATTTTAGAATGTATAAACACAATCTACTCTATCAAGCACAAAAACGGAGCTATCCGCAGAGTTAACGTAAACATTGCGGCAACCACTGTCGAAAACTACCGAAAACTTAAAGATGCGGGAATAGGAACATATATTCTTTTTCAGGAAACATACCACAAGGAAAGCTATGAAAAACTCCATCCGACAGGTCCAAAGCACAACTACGCATATCACACAGAGGCTATGGACAGGGCGATGCAGGGCGGAATTGACGATGTGGGGCTTGGCGTTTTATTCGGTTTAGAGCTTTACCGCTATGAATTTGCAGGACTTTTAATGCACGCAGAGCACCTGGAGGCTGTGCATGGTGTCGGCCCGCATACAATCAGTGTTCCGAGAATACGTTCTGCAAGCGGAATAGATGCCGATTCCTTTGACAACGGAATAAATGATGATATCTTTGCAAAAATTATCGCATGCATAAGAATTGCTGTTCCCTATACAGGCATGATTATCTCGACAAGAGAATCAAAAGAATGTAGGGAGCGTGCACTCCACCTTGGTGTCTCACAGATAAGCGGAGGTTCAAAAACAAGTGTGGGCGGATATGACAAGCCTGAGCTTGAAGAAGAAAATTCATCACAGTTTGATGTCAGTGATACAAGAACTTTAGATGAGGTTGTCCGTTGGCTCATAGAATGCGGTTATATCCCATCATTCTGTACTGCTTGCTACCGCGAAGGCAGAACGGGAGACAGATTTATGACTCTTTTAAAAAACGGGCAGATACAAAACTGTTGCCATCCAAACGCACTCATGACTTTAAAAGAATATTTAGAGGACTATGCCTCGCCCGACACAAGAAAAATCGGAGAGAAAATGATACAATCCGAGCTTTTAAACATACCAAACGAAAAGGTGCGCACAATAGCGGAGAATAACATAAAAAATATTACAGACGGAAAACGCGATTTCAGGTTTTAAAGGAGGCTTTCTATGAGCTTAAACTCATCACCTAATTCAAACAGAATCCATATCGGTATATTCGGCAACAGAAACGCAGGAAAATCAAGCCTTATAAATGCAATAACATCACAGAATATTGCAATTGTTTCCGATGTTTTGGGAACAACAACCGACCCTGTGGAAAAAGCTATGGAGCTTCTTCCTTTAGGCCCCGTTTTAATTATTGATACACCTGGACTTGATGATACGGGAGAACTCGGAAAAAAAAGAGTTGAAAAAGCGCTCGGTGTCCTTGATAAAACTGATATTGCGATTTTGGTTGTAGATGCAAGACTTAAAATGAGCGAAAATGACATAGCTATCGAAGAAAAGTTTAAGGAAAAGGAAATTCCTTATCTTGTTGTTTATAATAAATGCGATATTGCACAAAGAGATATTGAAGGTGCGTTTTATGTAAGCAGTAAAACGGGGGAAAACATAGATAAGCTCAAAGAAAAACTCGCCTTGCTAATGCCTGAAACTCTTCATGAGAAAAGGCTGGTCGGCGATTTGATAGAAAAGGGAGATATCGTTGTTTTGGTAACGCCCATTGATGAATCTGCCCCCAAAGGAAGGTTGATACTGCCTCAGCAGCAGACAATAAGAGACATCTTAGATTCAGGGGCATGCGCTATAGTCACCCAGGAAAATGAGCTTTCTTCCATGCTTTCTTCTCTTTCAAAAAAGCCAAAGCTGTGTATAACTGATTCGCAAGTCTTTAAGGTTGTCTCGGAAATTGTTCCCTATGATATCCCTTTGACATCATTTTCTATTCTGTTTGCACGAAAAAAAGGAAATTTAGAGGAACTTGCAAAAGGCGCGAAAACACTGGAAACATTATCAGACGGGGATAAGGTGCTTATATCAGAAGGATGCACGCACCATCGCCAATGCAAAGACATAGGAACAGTAAAAATTCCGAATATGATTTTAAAGCATACAAAAAAGCAGATTGAATTTGAATTCACAAGCGGGGGCGAATTCCCCCTTGATGTGAGCGAATATAAACTCATTGTTCACTGCGGAGGCTGTATGCTAAATGATAAGGCGGTTAAAAGCCGAATGGAAAAAGCAAAAAGAGATAATGTGCCCATGACAAATTATGGAACATTAATCGCCTATATAACGGGAATTTTAGACAGGAGCTTAAAGCCTTTCAATTTATAATAAAGGAGCTGTAGCAAAATGAAATCATTTTGCTACAGCTCCTTTTGGGGTGGACGAAAAATAGCACAGATTGGACAAACTGAGCTGACAATACCTGTATATAGGTATTGTCAGGTTACCCGAAGCTGTATGTGTATACAGCGAGAGGCGAAGTTTGTTCAAAACACAAGGCTTTTTTAACAGAAATTCGTCAAGCGACGAATTTCTACATTAAGTTTTCCTTCATTTCAAACTTTTTGTTTTAATTAAATGGCTTTATTATACAATTTCCTTGCCTTGTGTGGTGTGTGCATTTTGCTACACCCCCTTTTATTATAGATAAATATAGAACAATACAAAGAAATAATGCAATATGCTCCCTGCAAGCACAAACAAATGCCATATAAAATGCATAAATTTCAATTTTTTCATTCTGTAAAATATAATTCCTACTGTATATGATATTCCTCCCGCCGCAACTAAAGCTACGCCAATAGGACTAACGGGCGGAATGAATTTCCATACAGCTACAATCGACCATCCCATTAAGAGATAGAAAAACATTGATAGTTTATGCCATTTTTTCATATTGATTGAGTTTAGCACAACACCTAAAACCGTTAGCAAAAGGTTAAACGCAAAAAGCGAAATTCCAACAGTTCCCCCAATCATAAGAAGTGAAATGGGTGTGTATGTACCGAGTATCAACAGAAAAATTGAGCAATGGTCTAAAATCTGAAAGACCTTTTTTGCCTTCTCGTTAGTGAGCGAATGATAAAGCGTTGACATCGTGTGAAGCTCAATTAACGAAAATCCGTAAATTGCGGCGGCTACTATTCCAAGTGCATTGCTCTTGAGTGCTGCAAACACGATTAAAACTACAGTTCCCGCTATTCCCAAAAGCGCTCCTACGCCATGTGAAACTGAATTCGCAATTTCTTCTCCCAATGTCTGCACTCCGTATATTTTATTTTTAGCCATATTCATCACCTGTCAATCACAAAAATCTTCTACGCACTGTTTATATGCTGCTTCGGGGTCGGGAGCTGCAGTTATCGGTCTTCCTACAACTATAAAATCTGAGCCTATTTCCTTAGCTTTAGCAGGTGTTGTAATTCTCACCTGGTCTCCTACATCAGATGACTCAAATCTTATACCTGGAGTTACCGTGTAAAACTCTTTTCCGCAAGCCTTTTTAACAAGCTCTGCCTCAAGGGGCGAGCAAACCACACCGTCAAGTCCTGCAGAAAGCGCATTCTTAGCATAATGAACAACTGTATCTGATATTTTAGCATTAATTAAAAGCTCTTTTTGCATACGCTCCTCACTTGTAGATGTAAGCTGAGTTACAGCTAAGAGAACAGGTCTTGTGCCGTCAGGTCTTGTTAAGCCCTCTATAGCCGCTTTCATCATGTCAATTGTTCCCGCAGCATGAAGATTAACCATGTCGACATCAAGTCTCATAAGACTTGCCATGGCTTTTTTAACAGTATTGGGAATATCATGGAGCTTTAAGTCTAAAAATATTTTATGTCCTCTTCTTTTGATTTCTCTGACTATCTGTGGGCCCTCTGCATAGAAAAGCTCCATACCGATTTTTACATACGGTTTCTTATCACCGAATTTATCGAGAAAATTAACTACGTCCTCTGCACTCTTAAAATCAAGAGCAATAATTACATCTTTACCCATTTTTACATTTTCCTTTCCGTCATATATTAAAGTTTAAATCATTAAGTCCCAGTTTTTCCATCAATCTCGGTAATTCCTCTATGATTTCCTTGCATGCATATGGATTGACAAGGTTAGCCGCGCCTACCTGAACAGCCTTAGCACCTGCCATCATCATTTCAATTACATCAGATGCCGAGCTTACTCCGCCAATACCTATAACAGGGATACTAACACTATGCGCCACCTGATACACCATACGAAGTGCCACAGGGAACACGGCAGGACCTGAAAAACCACCCATAACATTTGCTATGACAGGTTTTTTAGTCTTTAAATCAATACGCATACCTAAAAGTGTGTTAATAAGGCTTAACCCGTCTGCTCCTGCTTCCTCGCATGCCTTAGCTATAGAAACTATATCGGTCACGTTTGGACTTAATTTTATGTAAACAGGTTTTTTTGTAACCTCCTTAACTGCTTTTGTGACCTGAGCCGCACTCTCGGGGGTCTGCCCGAATGCCAGACCTCCGTGGCGCACGTTTGGACAGCTTACATTGACCTCGATTATTCCAACGCCATCAACTTTATCAATTTTTTCACAGCAATAAACATATTCATCAATCGAAAAACCGCTTATATTAGCTATGACAGGCTTTTTGAAAACCTTGAAAAGTTTAGGAAGCTCTTCGTTTATAACTGCATCTATGCCTGGGTTTTGCAGACCTACACTGTTTATGAGCCCTGCTGTACATTCTGCAATTCTCGGTGTAGGATTTCCGAATCTTTTCTCCTTTGTTGTTCCTTTTATGGAAATACTACCTAAAATATTAATATCATAATAATCGTTAAATTCTGTGCCGAAACCAAAGGTTCCGCTTGCAGGAATAACAGGATTATCAAGTTTAATTCCGCTTAAAACAGTGCTTGTATCTACCATATTATTTCCTCCTTTTTCAAAACGGGGCCGTCTTTACAGATTCGTTTTGCTCCATATTTCGTTTCGCATGAACACCCCATACATGCACCGAATCCGCATCCCATACGTTCCTCAAAACTCATCTCTCCGTCTTTGTCCGTTGCATTATAAAGTGCCTTCAGCATAGGAAGCGGTCCGCACGAATAAAAATAATCAAAATCTCCTGCCACTAGCAGAGCATCTGTCACAAATCCTTTTATTCCTGCACTTCCGTCAGCAGTTGCAATTAAAACCTCACAGCCAAGTAACTTAAATTCTTCCTCATAGAAAATCTCTGCTTTAGTATTAAAGCCTAAAATAACCTTTGGTGTCACTCCATTTTTTATAAGCTCTTTAGCCAGACCATAAAGCGGCGGAACACCTACACCGCCGCCAACTAAAAGCGGGGCTTTGACATTATCATAAATCGTATATCCGTTGCCAAGACCTGTTAAAATGTCAAATTCATCACCTTTTTCTGCTTTTGACAAAAGGTTCGTTCCCTTTCCCACAACCTTATAGATAATTGTTATTGTTTTATCGTCATAATCACATACCGATATAGGACGTCTTAAAAAGAGACCGTCAATTAAAATATTGACAAATTGCCCCGTAGCAGTGATATACTGTGTATCCCCTTCTAAAACCATTTTATATGTAGTTTCTGTCAGCTTTTCATTTGAGGCGACACTATAGATATTCATTTTATACATTATTTTTTCCTCCATGCAATTTTTCCGTCTGAAAAAGTCAGAATGCTCTCACCCGTAAGATGCATTCCCTCAAACGGTGTACTTCTTCCTTTTGAAAGGAATGAAGAGGGCTTTACTGTATACTGAGCTTTAGTATCAATCACAGTAAGGTTTGCCTTTTTGCCCGCTTTGAGTTCGTTATCTATTTCAAATCTCTTTGCAGGATTTATGCTCATAAGCTCTACAAGACGCTCAAAAGTGATTATTCCCTTTTGTACGAGATGTGTATAAAGCACGCCAAACGCAGTCTCCAGGCCGACAATCCCCATCATGCTTTTTTCCAGTCCCTTTGATTTTTCCTCTTTTGAGTGAGGCGCATGGTCTGTTGCAATCATGTCTATAGTTCCATCTTTTATGCCCTCAATAAGCGCCTCTTTATCACTTTTTGAACGAATAGGCGGATTCATCTTAAATGCCCCCGACTCTTTTAAATCATTATCGCTCAGAACAAGATAATGTGGCGCCGTCTCACATGTGATGTCAACCCCATCTGCTTTTGCCTGTCTTATAAGCTCCACCGTTTCCTTTGTTGAAATATGGCACACATGGTATTTTACCCCTGTCTTTTTCGCAAGGGAAATATCGCGCCTAACCTGTGCCCATTCGCTTTCAGATGATATTCCCTTATGCCCGTGAGCCTTAGCATACTCGCCGTCATGGATATATCCGCCAAAAAGAAGGCTTTCGTCCTCGCAATGAGCCGCAATTATTTTATCAAGGGATGCCGCTTTTATCATGGCCTCCTCCATAAGCTTTTCTGTCTGCACGCCTGTTCCGTCATCAGAAAAGGCAACAGCATGCCCCGATAAGCTCTCCATATCGGCAAGCTCTCCTCTGCCCTTTCTTCCGACTGTTATCGCAGCATATGGATATACGCGTACTTTAGCGCCTTCATCAATGAGTTTCTTCTGAACCATAATGTTTTCCACACTGTCAGGTGCAGGATTTAAATTTGGCATAGAGCAAACTGCACAATATCCGCCCTTTGCGGCAGCCAGCGTACCCGACTCAATTGTCTCTTTATATGAAAAACCGGGCTCACGCAGATGAACATGCACATCAACGAAACCCGGTAAAATTGCTTTATCTGAAACATCGAAAACTATATCAAAATCACCGACTGAAATGTTTGATGAAATCTCTGAAACAATGCCATCATTAACGGCAACATCTTTTTTTGAAAAAGAGCCGTTTTCATAAACATTTCCGCCTTTTAACAAAATCTTCATGACAAAATCCTCCGCTTTATTATAGAATATATTATATAATAGGGAGAAGGAATTGTCAAGATTTTTAAGCATGTATCGAAAGCGCATGAGCAATTCCCGGAATGCTTTCTCCCTGCTGAATTGCAAGCGTACTCTGGAGTGCTCCTGTAGCCATGAAAAGTACGTTTTCAATATTTTTCTCTTTTAAAAGTTTATAGATATATCCGCAGAACGTAAGTCCCGCACACGCACATCCGCTTCCGCCAGAATGAGTATCCTGAGACTCTCCGTCAAAAATAATAAGCCCGCAGTCATTATAATTCTGAGAAAGGTCGTATCCTGCCTCACCCACCATGTCAATTACTATAGATTTTCCAACCTTACCCAAATCTCCGCTTAAGATGATATCATAATCAGACGGTTTTCTGCCCGTTTCCTTAAAGTGAGTAATCAGTGTATCTGCTGCCGCAGGTGCCATTGCCGCTCCCATGCTGTTTGCATCTGTAATTCCTTTATCAATTATTTTCCCCGTTGTTATGCCTTCGATTTTTACGCCTTCCTTCAAAGTTCCTCCCTGCTCTAATATAGCGCATGCTGACCCTGTCACAGTCCACTGTGCAGACGGAGGACGCTGTCCGCCATATTCAAGAGGAAAACGGAACTGTTTCTCTGCCGAACAAAAATGACTTGATGTCACAGCCGCACATCGTTTAGCAAAGCCCCCGTCTATGCAGATTGATGCAAGAGAAAGGGAAAGCGCCATTGTAGAACACGCCCCGTAAAGACCAAAATAAGGAATGGCAAAATCCCTGATTCCATATGTTGTGCCCGTACATTGATTTATAAGGTCGCCTCCTAGCAGATAATCTATGTCCTCAGGCTCTAAATTTGCATTTTTAATCGCAGCAGAAACAGCAGTTTTAACAAACTTGCTTTCAGCCTTTTCCCACGTTTTCTCATTAAAAAGCGCATCGTCAGTCACAAAATCAAAGCATTTGCCAATAGGACCTTCTCCCTCCTTTTTCCCTGCTACTGTTCCTGTAGCTCTGATTATAGGAGGCACTTCAAAGAATACAGTCTGTCTTCCTTTTCGTTTGTTCATTTCATCACTTCCATAACAAAAAAAGTATAATATAGCTTATTTTTCTCAAAAAAAACCACATTATACTTTTTTTAATTATTCACATTTTATTTTAGTATATTTTTTCTTTGTTGCAAGACCGCCTCTTATGTGACGCTCTGCCTTGTTTTCATTAAGTATAAGCCTGAGCTGTTTTGCAAGAATCGGATTAATCTGCTGCAGACGTTCTGTTACGTCTTTATGTACGGTTGACTTTGATACACAAAAAATTTTTGCCGTATCCCTGACTGTTGCGCGTGTTTCTATTATGTATGTCGCAAGTTCTAAAGCTCGTCTCTCTATATATTCTTTCATATTCCACCCCAAAACATATAGTTTGTATATCTATATGCAAGGATGAATGGAAATAGAAATAAAAAAATTCCGTTATACTCATATACATTACAATCCTTGATTTTATGCAAATTGATGTTTTTTGAAAAATATGATTGCTGATATTGAAAATTGGTAAATGCTGTGCTATAATAAATATGCTACACTCTAAAATTACAATAGGGTTAGTCTATTTACTTTTATTACCTCACATTATTGATTTGTAGAAGAAGTATGCTAATGGTAAAAGCATACTTTCTAGTAAAACTTCTTCTTCAAAAGATGTGAGTAATATAAGAGTGTAGCAATCTTATACTAGATTTGTGTGTTTTTCGGTGCATAGTTCTAGTATAGGGCTATGCACTTTTTTAATACAAGAAAGAAGGAATGAAAAATGAAATCTATCAAAAAAACATTATGCGTTATTTTAACAATGATATTATTGTGTTCTGCAATAACCCCTGTTATGGCTAACAATAATATAACAGTAAAAATTAACGGTCAACAAATTGCTTTTGATGTACCACCTCAATTAATAAACGGTAGAACAATGGTTCCGTTGAGAGCGATATTTGAAGCGCTGGGAGCAAATGTTCAATGGTATCAAGACCTACAACTCATATCATCAGTAAAAGGAGATAAAGTAGTTAGTTTGAAGATAAATGATACTAAAATGGAAGTAAACTCAGATACAATAATACTTGATACCCCTGCTTGTTTAGTAAACGGAAGGACTTTAGTACCAGTTAGAGCCATTTCAGAAGCATTTGGCGCAACGGTAAATTGGGACGGCACAACAAGTACAGTTACAATTACAACAAACGACGAAAATGATACTTCATACAGAACTGCTATCAGAACAAAAAGTGATTTTATAAAATATTTAAAAGAGTATGGAACAAAGCAAAATGGTTTCTATTATGTTAGTGCTGTTGACTCAAACAAAAACAAAGTATTCCTATACTATATGCCAGAAGATGGCGATTCCATTTTAGTTGGTTATAATGCAGTATATGGTACAGGTGTTTTAAATTTAATTTATGTTTTGAAAGAAGATGATACAATATCATCTTATAGTGGAACATACACCATAACAGAAGGTAATAAAAAATTAGAATATACATTTGACGGTAATTATAAAGCAATGGATATCAACCAATACTATACAGCAGGAATATCTGGTTTCACAGTTGTGTATGAAGGTGTTGATTTAACAGGAAGAGACCCACAAAACGATGAAGACTCAAAAAAACTACTAAAAACATTAATAACAGAAAATTTCATACTTTCTATCATATCAGCTGAAGAAAACTTCAACCTATATCCTGCGTGGTTTAATTTTAAATCATTGTATAGAGTTGATGTTAAAAAGTCTGGCGATGAATATAATGTTTCTTCAAGTACAAATACAGCTAACAACAAAAATACGAACACTAACACTAATACTAATACTAATACAAATAAGAACAATAATACTTCTTCATATGAAAAAGAATACAATGAATTAATAGAATGGGGAAACCAGAAAGTTCAAGAGATATCCACAGAAGCTAAAAAAATTTATAATCAAACATACGACCAAGCATTAGAAACAGAAATAAATAGATATTTCCCCAACTATGGTAAAAATAGCAACATGGATAGTTTTGCTGCAGCAAATATGCAACGTCAACTTCAAGCATTAATGCCTACTATTAAACAATCAGCAAGCCAATCAGCAGAGTTGGCAAGTAAAGCATACGAAGCAAATGAACTGGAAAGACTTGCCACATTTTTGCAAGATGAAATTGCAAAATTAAAACAAAAATATAATATAAGATAATACTATAAAAGCACTTGCAAAATGCAAGTGCTTTTTCTGTAAATGCCTTTATTATGCGGTTTTAACGGTGCATTGGGAAGTACCACTTCAACCTACACAAATACTTAGGACTGTATGTACTGTTGATTTTGACACACAAAATTTTTTTGCCGTATCCCTGACTGTTGCGCGCTTTTCCATTATGTAGGTCGCAAGTTCTAAGGCTCGCCTTTCTATGTATTCTTTCATATTTCACCCCAAAACATATAGTTTGTATATCTATATGCAAGGGAGAGGGGAAATAGAAATGGAAATAGAACTTTAAACTACAGGCTCAAAATCTTTCATTTTTATAACGGATATATAATTTTTAAAATCTTCAAAATTTAATTTTTTATTTAATCTTTATATTTATGAATTCATCTGTTTTTTCCAATTTCTCAATCCCATCTATCGCATACAGTGGAAGGTTAATAAGGCCGATTTCTTCGCTATAATCTGCCATAGATGAGCGTATTGATATTTCAGGCGTAAATTTTTCTCTGTATGTTTTAAGGCTCTTTGCTTTGAGATTGATTTCTGCCTTTACTTCAAGAGGAATAATATTGTCACCATTATCGACTATAAAATCAACTTCGCAAGTATTTCGGTCATTGGTATAATAATAAACTCCCAAGTCTTGATTTACTGCAAGCTGCTGCATAACATATTGTTCTGTTAATGCTCCTTTAAACTCAACGAACAATTCATTTCCATTTAGGAGTGTGCGCTGATTTAAGCCTACCATTGCGCCAAGCAAGCCTACATCGACAATGAATAATTTGAATGCTTTCAAATCTTCATATGCCTTAATGGGTATATTGGGTGCATTGATTCTGCTGACCTTATGCACAAGTCCGCAATCTGAAAGCCACATAATTGCAGTTTCGTATTCTTTTGCTCTTGCACCTTCACGAATAAGGCCGTATATAAACTTTTTGTTTTCTTTTGCAAGCTGTGAGGGTATGCTATTCCATAACATTCTTATTT
>SVJO01000023.1 GCA_015068935.1 Oscillospiraceae bacterium | reverse complement strand
GCTCGTATCATGCCATTATTTTTAAACATGTAACTACAAGGTCTGTCATCCCCCTGTGAAAAGGAGATGACACACCTTACCGACTTATTTTATCACAACACAAACTTTATGTCAATATTTTTTTGACTGACATTTCTATTTGGAATCTGCTTCAGCTGAGATTTCCTCATCGGGAATAACATTAGAGCCTATATAGTCGCTGTTATCAATAACAAAAGAACTCATATAGTCTGCCTCTGTCTTTTCATCAACAACTGGTGCAATCTCAGTATCTCTATATTTTGTCATACCTGTACCGGCAGGAACAAGTTTACCGATAATAACATTTTCCTTCAGACCAACAAGCGGGTCAATCTTTCCTTTTGTAGCAGCTTCCGTTAAGACTCTTGTTGTCTCCTGGAATGATGCAGCAGAAAGGAATGAGTCTGTTGTAAGTGATGATTTTGTAATACCAAGTATAATTCTTGTACATACTGCAGGATTCTTGCCCTCACTCACTAGCTGTTCGTTTACTTTCTCAAACTCTACAACATCAACAAGCGAGCCTGTCAGGAAGTTACTGTCTCCCTGCTCCTCAATTCTTACTCTCCTGAGCATCTGCCTTACAATTACCTCTATATGTCTGTCGTTGATATCAACACCCTGAAGTCTGTAAACTCGCTGAACTTCCTGAATGAGATACTGCTGAACAGCAGTTATATCTTTAATTCTTAAGATATCATGCGGATTTACACTACCTTCTGTAAGTTCATCACCTTTATTTACAACATCGCCCTCACTAACCTTAAGTCTTGAGCCATAAGGAATGAGGTATGTTCTTGCATCGCCGATTTCGTCGTCTTTAATAACAAGTTCACGTTTTTTCTTATTCTCTACAATGCTAACCTTACCGCCGATTTCGGCAATAATAGCAAGACCTTTCGGCTTTCTTGCCTCAAACAATTCTTCGACACGGGGTAGACCCTGTGTGATATCGTCACCGGCAACACCGCCAGTATGGAATGTTCTCATTGTAAGCTGTGTACCCGGTTCACCAATTGACTGAGCGGCAATAATACCAACAGCTTCACCAACAGGAACAGGGTCGCCGCTTGCAAGGTTGGAGCCGTAACATTTTGAACATATTCCAACTTTTGCCTGACAAGTAAGGACTGAGCGTATAACTGCTCTCTCTACTCCTGCATTTACAACCTTCTTTGCCAAATCTTCAGTAATAAGCTGATTTCTCTCAACTAATACCTCACCTGTTTCAGGATGGCAGATAGGCTCAGCTGCATATCTTCCGTTTAATCGGTCGAATAATCCTTCAATCAATTCGCGACCGTCTTTAATATCAAATACCTCAATACCTCTTTCAGTGCCGCAATCATCCTCGCGGATAATAACTTCCTGACTGACATCAACAAGTCTTCTTGTAAGGTAACCTGAGTCAGCTGTTCTGAGCGCTGTATCAGCAAGACCTTTACGCGCACCGTGTGATGAAATAAAGTACTCGAGCACGCTTAAGCCTTCACGGAAGTTGGCTCTGATTGGAATTTCAATTACTTTACCTGAGGTGTCGTTCATAAGACCACGCATTCCGGCAAGCTGTCTAATCTGATTCTTACTACCACGGGCTCCTGAGTGTGCCATCATGTAAATAGGATTGAACTTATCAAGATTGTTCATAAGCGCATCTGTAACCTTGTCATTTGTTTCAGTCCAAGTCTGAATAACCATGTTGTATCTTTCCTCGTCAGAGATAAGACCGCGCATATAATCCTTTGTAATCTTGTCAACCGCTTTTTCAGCTTCTAAAAGGTATTCCTTTTTCTGCTCCGGCACCTTCATGTCATCAACACCAACAGTAATAGCACCGCGGGTTGAGAACTTATAACCAAGCGACTTGATATCATCTAATACAACTGCTGTATCAGTAAGGCCGTGAACACGAATACATTTATCGACAATTTTTCCTAATTCTTTCTTTGTTGTCAAGAAGTCAATTTCAAGCTTAAATGCATTTTCAGGATTGCTTCTGTCAACAAATCCAAGGTCTTGCGGAATTTTTTCATTAAAGATAAGACGACCTACTGTTGCATCAATCATCTTTTCTGCAACTACTCCGTCAATTTCCTTCTTCATCCTTACCTTAATTGGTGCATGAAGTCCGACTGCATTGTTCTCGTAAGCGAGAATCGCTTCATTTGGGCTTGCAAATATCTTGCCTGCACCCGGCTCATTTTCATTATCTATTGTTAAGTAATATGAGCCCAATACCATATCCTGTGTAGGCACAGTAACAGGACGTCCGTCCTGAGGCTTTAACAGGTTGTTTGCAGATAACATAAGGAACCTTGCTTCTGCCTGAGCTTCTGGTGAAAGAGGCACGTGAACAGCCATCTGGTCTCCATCGAAGTCAGCATTATAAGCTGTACATACAAGCGGATGGAGCTTTAGGGCACGTCCTTCAACTAAGATAGGCTCAAATGCCTGAATACCAAGTCTGTGAAGCGTAGGTGCACGGTTTAAAAGAACAGGGTGCTCCTTGATTACCTCTTCTAAAACATCCCATACTTCAGGCTTAACTCTTTCAACCATACGTTTAGCACTCTTGATATTGTGGGCTAACCCATCATTTACAAGTTTCTTCATAACGAATGGTTTAAACAGCTCAATAGCCATTTCCTTAGGCAATCCACACTGGTAAATCTTAAGCTCAGGGCCGACAACGATAACAGAACGTCCTGAATAGTCAACACGTTTACCAAGTAAGTTCTGTCTGAATCTTCCCTGTTTACCCTTTAACATATCGGAAAGAGACTTTAATGCTCTGTTTCCCGGGCCAGTTACGGGACGGCCACGTCTGCCGTTGTCAATTAATGCGTCAACAGCTTCCTGAAGCATTCTCTTTTCGTTTCTTACAATAATTTCAGGTGCACCTAAATCTAAAAGTCTCTTTAAACGGTTATTTCTGTTGATAACACGTCTGTATAAATCATTTAAGTCAGAAGTTGCAAAACGTCCTCCGTCAAGCTGAACCATAGGACGCAGGTCAGGCGGAATAACCGGAATTGCATCTAAAATCATCCACTCAGGTTTGTTTCCTGAAAGTCTAAATGATTCAACAACCTCTAATCTCTTTAAAAGTCTTATCTTTTTCTGTCCTGAAGCTCCTTCTAAATCAAGCTTTAATTCCTTTGAGAGTTCTTCTAAATCAATTTCCTCTAAAAGTTCTTTAATAGCCTCAGCGCCCATGCCTGCTTTGAATCTGTCTCCGTATTTCTCTGTGTATTCACGGAATTCTTTTTCTGTCAAAATCTGTTTTTTCATGAGCTCCGTTCTTGCGCCCGGATCAATTACAACATATGATGCAAAATAAAGAACATTTTCAAGCATACGGGGAGTCATATCAAGAAGAAGTCCCATTCTTGTAGGAATTCCCTTGAAATACCAAATGTGAGAAACAGGAGCAGCAAGCTCAATGTGTCCCATTCTCTCACGGCGTACTCTCGCACGTGTTACCTCAACACCGCAACGGTCGCAGACAATACCTTTATGTCTTATTCTTTTATATTTACCGCAATGGCATTCCCAGTCTTTTGTAGGTCCGAAAATGCGTTCGCAGAATAAACCGTCTCTTTCCGGCTTTAAAGTTCTGTAATTTATTGTTTCTGGCTTTTTAACTTCGCCATAAGACCAGCTCCTGATCATATCCGATGATGCAAGGCCTATTTTTATCGCTTCAAATGTACTCTCTGACAACAGTACCATCTCCATTTCGATTTTGATAATTTTTGGGGGTTAGCATAAGTTATAATAATTTTTATAGTCCTTTATTATAACAAATCCAAATCATCGACAAAATCCGAGCTTTCTTCATCTTCATCCTCATCCTCGAATCCGTCATCACCCAAATCCGACTCTTCATCTGAATCCAAATCAATATCTTCGTCCGCAAACTCATCGACAATTTCGCCTGCGTCTTCTTCGCCTTCTTCAAAATCATCGTCAGCGTTCATATCGAGTTCAATAAATGCAGCATCGTCTTTAATATACATTCCTGCATTTGTCGACTCCTCCTCAGAAGTGTCCTTAAGTTCAACTTCTTGCATGTTTTCATCAAGTACCCTCATGTCAAGACACAAGCTCTGGAGTTCCTTCATAAGAACCTTAAATGATTCCGGAACACCTGGTTTTGAAACACTTTCGCCCTTAACGATTGATTCATATGTCTTAACACGTCCTATAATATCGTCAGACTTAACGGTCAAGATTTCCTGAAGGGTATAAGCCGCGCCGTATGCCTCTAAAGCCCAAACCTCCATTTCACCGAATCTTTGTCCACCAAACTGAGCTTTACCGCCGAGCGGCTGCTGAGTAACAAGTGAATAAGGACCGGTTGAACGTGCGTGAATCTTGTCATCAACAAGATGGGCAAGTTTAAGGATATACATTATACCGACCGTAACTCTGTTGTCAAACGGTTCACCCGTTCTTCCGTCATAGAGGACTGTTTTACCGTCACGGTCAACACCTGCTTTTTCTAAAGTGTCCATGATATCTTCTTCACTTGCTCCGTCAAATACAGGAGTTGCAATCTTCCATCCAAGTTCGCGTGCTGCTCTTCCCAGATGGACTTCAAGAACCTGACCGATATTCATTCGTGACGGAACGCCCAGAGGATTGAGTACAATTTCAAGCGGTGTACCATCGGGGAGGAACGGCATGTCTTCTTCAGGAAGAATACGTGAAATAACACCCTTGTTACCATGACGTCCAGCCATCTTATCACCGACTGAAATTTTTCTCTTCTGTGCAATATAACACCTTACAAGTTGGTTTACACCAGGCGGAAGATCATCACCATTTTCACGGTCAAATACAATAACATCAACAATGATACCTGCTTCACCGTGCGGAACCTTTAATGAAGTGTCCCTGACCTCACGTGCCTTTTCGCCGAAAATTGCACGAAGAAGTCTTTCCTCTGCTGTAAGCTCTGTTTCGCCTTTAGGTGTTACCTTACCTACTAAGATGTCACCTGAGCGAACTTCAGCACCTATTCTTATAATACCTCTTTCGTCGAGGTCTTTTAAAGCATCTTCACCGACGTTTGGTATGTCGCGTGTAATTTCCTCAGCTCCAAGTTTTGTATCTCTTGCTTCACATTCATACTCTTCAATATGAATAGATGTTAAGATATCATCTCTTACGAGCTTTTCATTTACGAGCATAGCATCCTCATAGTTATAACCTTCCCAGGTCATAAATCCAATCAGGAGATTGCGTCCTAAAGCTATTTCACCCTTATCCGTTGAAGGACCGTCGGCAATAATGTCGCCTTTTTTAACTTTATCGCCCTGGCTGACGATAGGTTTCTGATTTATGCATGTTCCCTGGTTGGAACGAGCAAATTTTATAAGTTTATATTTATCGAGTGTGCCTGTCTTTTTCTGTTTTATTACAATTTCGTCAGCACTTACCTTCTGAACTGTTCCGTCTTCTTTTGCTAAAACAACAACACCTGAGTCTTTAGCTGCCTTGTACTCCATTCCCGTTCCGATTATAGGAGAATCAGTGCGAAGGAGCGGCACAGCCTGTCTCTGCATGTTTGAACCCATGAGCGCACGGTTAGCGTCATCGTTTTCTAAGAAAGGAATCATTGCTGTCGCAACAGAAACAACCTGCTTAGGCGAAACATCCATATAATCTACTTTGCTTGGAGCAACTTCTAAGAACTGGTCTTTAAAACGTGCTGTGATTTTCTTCTCAATAAATCTGCCTTCTTCATCAAGCGGTTCAGATGCCTGAGCAACAACAAATTCATCTTCCACATCTGCTGTCATATAAACAATTTCATCTGTAACCTTACCTGTTTCTTTGTCAATCTTTCTGTAAGGAGCTTCAATGAAACCATATTCATTAATCCTTGCATAAGTAGAAAGCGAGGATATAAGACCAATGTTCGGGCCTTCAGGTGTCTCAATAGGACACATTCTGGAATAATGAGAATAGTGAACGTCTCTAACCTCGAAACCTGCACGGTCTCTTGAAAGACCGCCCGGGCCTAAGGCTGAAAGTCTTCTCTTATGCGTAAGCTCAGAAAGCGGATTTAACTGGTCCATAAACTGAGAAAGCTGCGATGAACCGAAAAATTCTTTGATTGTTGCAACAACAGGACGGATATTAATAAGCGCCTGAGGTGTAACTATATCTAAATCCTGGATTGTCATTCTCTCTCTTACGACACGTTCCATTCTTGAAAGACCAATCCTGAACTGATTCTGCAAAAGTTCACCAACGCAACGAAGTCTTCTGTTTCCCAAATGGTCAATATCGTCTGTAGTTCCAACTCCGTAGAGAAGTCCAAACTGATAGTTAATTGAAGAGAAAATATCTTCTTTTGTGATATGTCTGGGAACAAGCTCTTCTTCTCTCGCCTTGATTTTTGCCTTAATTTCTTCTTCAGTTGTACATTCATCAAGAATTTCAGAAAGAACTCCGTAGTTTACCTTTTCTTTTATTCCCAAATCTGTAACATCAAAATCAACAAAGTTTTCTAATTTTACTGTGTTGTTTGAGAATACAACAATGCTCTTTCCGTTAACATCAATTATAACTCTGTTAACACCTGCATTTTCAATCTGTTCTGCCTTTTCCCTTGAGATATATTCTCCTGCCTCTAACAGAACTTCACCTGTCTGCGGGTCAGCTATAGCTTCTTGAGCATTATAACCTGTGATTCTTGCAGCAATTGCAAGCTTTTTGTTGTATTTATATCTGCCGACTCTTGCAAGGTCGTAGCGTTTAGCATCAAACAAGAGACCCATAAGCAAAGATTCAGCACTTTCAACTGTAGGCGGCTCGCCCGGTCTTAATTTTTTATAAATTTCAATTAATGCATCGTCACGGGTCTGAACTGTAGCACTCTTTTCAAGAGTGATTAAAAGCGGTTCAGTCTCACCAAATACATTAATAATTTCATCATCGCTCTGCATACCCAAAGCCTTCAAAAGAATAGTAACAGGCAGCTTTCTGGTTCTGTCAATACGTACTGATAAAACATCATTTACGTCATTTTCGTATTCAAGCCAAGCGCCTCTGTATGGAATTACAGTAGAAGAGAAAAGCTCCTTACCGGTTTTATCATGCGTCATGGCATAGTAAATACCGGGCGAACGAACGAGCTGACTTACTATAACTCTTTCTGCGCCGTTAATAATAAAGGTGCCCTGGTCTGTCATAAGCGGAAAATCGCCCATGAAAATATCCTGTTCTTTAACTTCTTCCGTTTCCTTATTAATAAGGCGAACTTTCGCTTTTATCGGAGAAGCATAGTTGGCATCTCTTTCTTTACATTCTTCTACAGGATACTTAACCTTGTCCTCGAGCTTATAATCAATAAACTCTAAAATCAGGTTTCCCGTATAATCTGTTATCGGGGAAATGTCTTTAAAGACTTCCTTTAATCCTTCCTCCAAAAACCACTTATACGAGTCCTTCTGTACCTCAATAAGGTTCGGCATGTCTAAGACTTCGTCTATCTTAGCATAACTCATTCTTACATTTTTTCCTAATTGAATAGGATGTACCATAGACCTCATCACCTCATCTATAATTTATATCGAGCAAAATTACTTAAAAATGCATAGACATTATAACTAAAAAAAGTGCTTATAAATGCGCATCTTCCGTCATTTTGACGATAATGCCCCTAGCATAATAATCCATTTTTGAGTATATAATGCAATTTACTATATTAACACAATGTTGTAAAGATGTCAAGGGAAATTTTTTAGATTTTTTTAATGTTTTTTGTTTTTTTGAATATAATAATAGTCCATTTCTTTTGTTTCGTTATAAATTTCATTGACACATGCGGCAATTTATGATATGTTAAAATAATCAGTAATATATAAAATGCAGTTGAGATTTTAATGTTTTACGGTGCAACCTATACTATCACTTCTTAATCCTCTGCATGCATCACAAAACACAGAACAGGACAGTGAAAAATATGAATGTTATAAGCAAGATAACGGCAGCATATGAAAGCTTAAGCAAAAGCCACAAAACTATTGCAAGGTACGTACTTGAAAATTTTGACAAAGCAGCATATTTAAATGTAGAACAGCTTAGCCAGAAGTCAGGAGTAAGCGAGGCTACTGTTGTGCGTTTTTCAGCAGAGCTCGGCTACCCGAAATATCAGCATTTTCAAAAAGCCGTACTTGATTATGCCAAATCAAAGCTCACTAATGTACAACGTATGGAGCTCGCTTATGGAAGACTGTCGGGCACTGATATTTTCGAGAAAATATTAAACGCCGACATAGAAAAGATTCGCACTACCCTTTCATCTCATAATGCCGGAGTTTTCAACTCCTCTTTAGACGTAATTACAAAGGCAAGAAGAATATATATAATAGGTTTGCGTTCTTCTGCAGCACTCTCAACATTTATGGGATATTATTTTAATCTGATTTTTGATGATGTCCATGTTATAAGCTCAAGTGCTGGAGATATTTTTGACCATATACATAACATTACAGAAAACGACGTTATGATTGGAATAAGCTTCCCGCGATATTCCAAAAGAACTATTAATGCGCTTCATTATGCTAAACAAGTCGGCGCTCCTGTGATAGGTATTACAGACGGTGAACTCTCACCGATTTCTGCAATTGCAGACTATACTCTCACCGCAAGCAGTGATATGGAGTCCTTTGTTGACTCTCTTGTTGCTCCTATGAGCCTCGTCAACGCAATGATTGTGGCTCTTGGTGCCCGCAAAAAAGATGAAGTGTCAAAAACATTTGAAAAGCTGGAGCATATCTGGCGCGAATATGAGGTGTATGACAATGCTGACGGCAAATAACAAATTTTTCAGGATAATTTCATTTATTATTGTACTTATGATTACCTTTTCTGTTTTTCCGATTATTACGGTTAAGGCTCAGACTCCCGAAAAGGTAAAAATCGGTCTGTTCTACGGGCAAAGTGCAAAGGATTACTATACTGTTTCCTCTGAAGATGGTTTTACAATATCTCTTGCAGATGATGAAAACTCAACTCTCGTTTTTACAGACTCATCAATTTCGAGTTTAACAGTAAAAAAGAACACCTTCTTTTCTACTGAATATCCTCAGATTTTTCCTGATGCACAGACTGCGCTCCAAAAAGTGAGCGAATTAAGAGCAGAAGGCAAGGATGCCTACTGCGCAGTTTCGGGCAGTATATACACGGTAAGAGTGGGTACTTATTCTACATTTGAAGAGGCTCAGGCATCTTCCCCCGGATTTGGAAACAACACTGTTAAATACACTTCTACAGGAGTTTTAATTCTTTCGGGAGATGTTATTACAATTGCTGTTGATGACATTAACCGCAACACAGAAATTGCCTCCGTGTCGGGAAACATTTCTCTTAATTCAGTTCCATACAGAGGTGCAATACGTTTTGTCAGAAGCAACGGAAATGATATGGCTGCAATAAATGTGCTCGGATTAGAGGAATACCTGTATTCTGTCGTTCCCAAAGAGGTCAGCGCCTCCTGGAATGAAGAAGTATTGAAAGCCCAAGCAGTTGCAGCAAGAACGTTTACAATAACAAATTTAAACAAGTTCAAAAATTACGGATTTAATTTGGATAATACAACTGCAAGTCAGGTTTACGGTGGAGTAAATGCTGAGCATCCGAGGACGACTGCTGCAGTAGATGCGACCAAGGGGGAAATAGTCTTGTATGACGGAAAGCCTGCGAGTATTTACTACCATGCCACAAGCGGGGGCAAAACGGCCAACTCAGAAGATGTATGGTCTGCCGCTCTCCCCTATCTGCGAAGTGTTGAAGATCCTTATGAAAATCCCGATGAAGCATCTTATGCCCGTTGGAGTGTGACATATACAAAGGAAGAACTAAAGACTATACTTTCATCGCGAGGTGTTGAAATCGGAGATATTATAGATGTCACTGTAAAACATTCCGATGGACGTGCCGTACAGCTTACTTTTATTGGTACAAGCGGCTCAAAAACGTATTCTAAGGATAATATAAGAGTTCCGCTATCATTAAAGAGTACAAACTTTGTTTTGACAAAAGAAAGTCCTGATGAGAAAACAAAGCAGTTTTTTGCAGACTACGGAAATAAAGGTGATACCAGCCTTGATTCTATAGGCAGTTTTGCTTCTTCTTATGCAGAAAAAGTGATAGAAAAATCAGATGCCTCTTCTTCTCCTCAGGAGGTAAAATCATCATCCTTTACCTTCTCAGGCGGCGGATGGGGACATGGTGTAGGCATGAGCCAATGGGGAGCAAAAGGCATGGCAGACAATGGATTTACTTATAAAGAAATTTTAACTCATTACTTTACCGGAGTGCAGGTGGATATATATTGAATGTAAAAGATTTTGATTACTATCTTCCGGAAGAGCTTATAGCACAAACTCCTCTGGAAAACCGACCATCATCAAGACTTTTGGTGCTTGATAAAAATACAGGCGAAACACAACACGGCAGCTTTTGTGACATTCTCTCCTTTTTAAAAAAAGGAGATTGTCTTGTTTTAAATGACACAAAAGTGCTTCCTGCCCGTCTTTACGGAAACAGAGAGGATTCAGGTGCACCTGTTGAGTTTCTGCTTCTTGCGCAAAAAGAAAACGATATATGGGAAATTATTGTAAAGCCAGGAAAGAAATGCCGTATTGGTCACAGAATCGTTTTTGGCAATGGAAAACTAAAAGCTGAAATAATTGATATTGTTAATGAAGGAAACAGGCTTGTTAGATTTGAGTATAATGGTATTTTCAACGAAATTCTGTCAGAACTCGGCGAAATGCCTCTTCCTCCGTATATCACAAAAAAACTTGATAACCCTGACCGTTATCAGACTGTATACGCACGCGAGGAGGGCTCTGCAGCCGCTCCGACTGCAGGACTACACTTTGATAACGACCTCTTAGAGCGCATCAGGGCTATGGGGGTCACACTTGCATTTGTAACTCTCCATGTAGGGCTTGGAACCTTCAGGCCCGTTAAGGTAGATGTGATAGAGGAACACAAAATGCATTCAGAATTTTATACTGTCAGCAAAGCTACAGCAGATATTATAAATGAAACGAAGAAAAACGGCGGCCGCGTTATATGTGTAGGCACAACAAGCTGCAGAACTGTTGAATCCGCAGCAAACGATGATGGCCTGTTAACAGAAAAAAGCGGTTGGACTGATATTTTCATATATCCGGGCTACAAATTCAAAGTATTAGATGCGCTCATAACAAACTTTCATTTGCCCCAATCAACACTTATAATGCTTGTCAGCTCCCTTGCCGGAAGAGACAATGTTCTAAATGCCTACACAGAGGCTGTCAAAGAAAAATACCGTTTCTTCAGCTTTGGTGATGCTATGTTTATTAAATAAGATAACAGCCGAAAGGATGATATATTTGTATAAGCTATTAACGTCTGAGGGACGTGCAAGAAGAGGAGAATTTCATACTGTTCATGGCACAATAGAGACTCCAGTTTTCATGAATGTAGGGACTTCAGCCGCTATAAAAGGCGGTCTTTCCTCTATGGATTTAAAGGAAATAGGCTGTCAGGTAGAGCTTTCAAACACATATCATCTTCATCTTCGTCCAGGCGATGATGTCATCTCCAGCATGGGCGGTATTCATAAGTTTATGAATTGGGACAGACCCATTTTGACAGACAGCGGCGGGTTTCAGGTCTTTTCTCTTGCCCAGATTAGAAAAATTAAAGAAGAAGGCGTAACCTTTGCTTCGCATATAGACGGGCACAAGATTTTTATGGGGCCTGAAGAAAGCATGCAAATTCAATCAAATCTTGCATCTACAATTGCTATGGCATTTGACGAATGTATGCCTGCGCGTTCAGACAAGGATTATGCTAAAAAAAGCACACAGCGTACAGAGCGATGGCTTTTGCGTTGCAAGGAAAAACTGTCACAGCTAAATAAAGAAGAACGCACCATCAATAAAGAGCAGATGCTTTTTGGAATAAATCAGGGTGCTCTTTTTTCTGATATACGAATTGAGAACATGAAAAACATTGCCAAACTTGACCTTCCCGGTTATGCAATAGGAGGACTTGCTGTTGGAGAAACACATGCTGAAATGTATTCAATTTTAGATGATGTCCTTCCCTATGCTCCCGAAAACAAGCCGCGGTATCTTATGGGGGTTGGCACACCTTCTAATATTATTGAAGCGGTCTGGCGCGGTGTTGATTTCTTTGATTGTGTGATGCCGAGCAGAAACGCACGCCACGGACATCTCTTTACCCACAACGGAATAATTAACATAATGAATAAAAAATATGAACGCGACTCTCTTCCCATAGAACCAGGATGCAGCTGTCCTGCATGTCTAAATTATTCAAGAGCATATATAAGACATTTGATGAAAGCAGGGGAAATGCTTGGCATGAGACTATGTGTGCTTCATAACCTCTATTTCTACAACAAACTGACTGAAGAAATCAGGAAAGCTTTGGAAGAAGGAAGATTTTCTGCCTTTCGCGAAGAATACAGCGAAAAATTAGCAACAAGAATATAAATATTTTTTTTACTTTGCAACATACTAACTTTTAAACGGAGGTGTTGCAATGCAAAAATCAATATGGAGTGATACGGCACAGATTGCTAAACATCATGAACTTACGGAAGATATAAAAACAGATATCTTAATTATCGGCGGGGGAATTTGTGGCATATTGTGTGCATATTTTTTAAAAAAATCTGGTGTTGACTGCGTTTTGGTTGAAGGCAGCACAGTTGCATCTGGAATAACCAAAAACACAACTGCAAAAATAACCTCCCAACACGGGCTTATTTATTCTAATCTAGTCAGTAAAATGGGGATATATAATGCACAGCTATATTTAAGAGCGCATGAATCTGCTCTGGCAGAATATGCAAAACTGTGCAAAGATATTGATTGCGACTTTGAAAGAAAAAACTCATATGTTTATTCTCTTGATGACAGAACAAAGATAGAAAATGAAATTAATGCCCTTAATCTTATAGGATTCGGGGCATCTTTTAAAGATGCTATTGAACTTCCCTTTAAGATTGACGGGGCAGTATGCTTTGAAAATCAGGCACAATTTAACCCTCTTAAGTTTATATCTGAAATTTCAAAAAATCTTGATATATATGAAAACACGTTTGTTTATAAAGTAATATCTGGAAAGGCTATAACAAAAAATGCAACGATAACAGCAGATGCCATAATCGTTGCAACACATTTTCCATTTATTAATAAACATGGAAGTTATTTTTTAAAGCTGTATCAAAAGCGCTCGTATGTAACAGCGCTTAAAAATGCACAAAAAATCACTGGAATGTATCTGGATGAATCAGATGCTGGGTTTTCACTGAGAAGCTATAACGATAATTTATTGATAGGAGCAGCAAGTCACAGAACAGGAAAAAAAAGTCCCGGATGGCAAGCTGTTTATGATTTTGCCAGCACCCACTATCCCCAGGCTAAAATCCGTTATAGCTGGTCGACGCAGGACTGTATGAGCCTTGATAATATTGCATATATTGGTCAATACTCAAAAAATACCCCGTCTTTATATGTTGCAACAGGATTCAGTAAATGGGGCATGACATCGTCTATGCTTTCTGCGATGATTCTTACAGATATGATACTCGGGAAAGAAAATGATTTTAAAAACATATTCTCACCTCAAAGGAGTATCCTAAAGCCACAGCTTGCTGTAAACGCATTTGAAACTGTGTGCAATTTTATTGTGCCGACAAAAAAGCGTTGCCCACATCTGGGATGTTCTCTTAAATGGAATAAAAACGAACGAACATGGGACTGCCCATGTCATGGTTCGCGATTCTCAGAAAACGGAGATTTGATTGACAATCCAGCAACAAAAGATGCAAACGTCAGAAAATAATAAAATATTTAATTCTCTTTTTGTAGCACATCGGTTTTCTTTGAGCTATAAAATTTTCTTAAGTATATTAACCGCAAAATAAAGTGAAGACGAAGTTTAAATAATCCAAGATGCATACGAATATGTTTAGGCACATCGCTCATATTCAAAGACCTAATTATACTGTCAAGCAATTCATCCTTTACTATCTTTTTAAAGTCTCTCAAAAAAACTTTTTTATTGTCAGCAAGTGAGGAAACCTGCATTGCAGTAAATGTTCTGAGCAGAAATGCATGGTTTATTTTTTTAATAACCATTTCTTCATCCGGCAGTGTTTTTCTTAACTCGTTATGTATTGTTTTAACCATACTCCAATAATCTTCCATATATTTATGAGTTATTGAATTCTCGTTCATAACATAGTGATAAGGATGTTTATCTGTAATTAGGCATAGTCGATTTGCTTTAAAGGAAAGCTGTGTCCAAAGAAGAGAATCTTCGCTGCGATTTATACTGGTATTAAATCTGTATCCGGAATTTTGAAGAAACTCTCGTCTTACAAGTCTTAAAACCGAATATCCGACAACGCCCGTAACAAAACTAACCATTGAGTTTGCAGCAATTTCCCGACAGTCCTGACCGACATAGAGTCCCGGCTTGAGATGTGTTGCCGCTCTTTTAATACTTTTATCAGGATAGTCAACGATATAACTACACACTGTAATATCTGCGTCAGTTTGTTCTGCAGCATTATAAAGCTGTTCAATAAAATCAGGTTCTACCCAATCATCCGCATCTATGAAGGATAAATATTTTGAATCAGCCTCGTCAATACCTCTATTCCTGGCAGCAGATGGTCCCGCATTTTTTTGATTGATTAATTTAAAGCGTGCATCTGATTTACAATATTCTTCACAAACTCCGCCGGAATTATCAGTTGAACCGTCATTAATCATTATAACCTCAAAATCATCAAATGTTTGTTCCCTAATACTGTTTAAACAACGCGATAAAATTTTTTCTGAATTATATATAGGAACAATAATTGAAACCTGACTCATAAATTCCCCTCCAAAATATTGCGTTATTTGATTTGTCTGCAAGCCCAGAACAGTTTAATTATACTATATAAATTCTGTATAATCAATATTTTTTTAAAACGCCCCCAGGAATACAACAAATTCAGATGTTCGCTTTTGTATGTGTTATTACTATACAATCATCATTATTGCTGTAAGAGGTATCAAAAATACAAAGTTGTATGCTAAAAATTTTCCTATGTAATAAAAAGTTTTTCCCGGATTATGCTTTATATATTCTCTGAATGTAATTAAACTGGCAAGGGATGCTATCAATGTCCCTACCCCGCCAATATTAACCCCTACAAGCAAATCCCTGTAATTTGTAGTGAACTGGGAAAGTAATATTGCCGATGGCACATTACTTATAAACTGGCAAGATACTACACTAAAAAGCAGTGTGCTCTTCTCCAATAAGAAAGAAAGGAATTCACGAACCACGCTAATCCTTGCCATATTGCCTGAAAAAATAAAGAAAAATACAAATGTTAAAAGCAATGGATAATCAACCATTTTTAGTGCTTTTCTGTCCATAAAAAATAAAACAATCGGTATAACGATAAGGCCAATCCAATATGGTATTGTTCTGAACACAATCACAATAGAAAGTGCAAACATCAACATATATATAGTCGTCCTTAATGGGTTTATTTCTATTTTCTCGTCTGGCAACTGAAGTTTTTCAGGTTTAACATAAATAATACAGCAAATAGTTATTATTATAACAGAGATAACAAATGGCAGAAACATAATAGATACAAACTCATCATTAGGTATATTGAATTTTGTATATAGATATAAGTTTTGAGGATTGCCAAACGGTGTTAACATTCCACCTAAATTTGCTGCAATATTCTGCATAATAAAAGTAAATGCCATATACTTTTCTTTTCCGGTTGTCGTCAGCAATAAATATCCTAATGGCAAAAATGTTAATAGTGCCATATCGTTTGCAATGAGCATAGATCCAACAAACGTTATGTACACCAGAACCAGCACGCTCATTCTCGCAGTTTTAAAAATTTGCACTACCTTTCTTGCTATCATATAGAAAAAATTTATATTTTTCAATGCACATACAACAGCAAGGACACAAAACAAACAAGTCAATGTTTTGAAATCAAAATAGCTTATATACATACCATCAACCGGAACAATAAAACTGGTTATTATTGCAGCCACAAGAGCAATACACATAACAACGTTTTCCCTGATAAATGATATTATATAAGATATTGTTTTGCTCATAATCAATTCGTCTCCACCTTATGTATTTTCTTTTTTATAACAACCAATTAGTCTATATGACAACTTTTAAACGTGTTGCAAATTAAAAAAAGGCATCAAATATGATGCCTTTAAGATTGCGGAAAAGACTTCATATAAAAGTCCATAACATCAAACGCTAATACTATACCAAAAACGACAAAATTTGTCAAGGTTTCCTCGTAAAACCTATAACTTTATTTTCTCTGGAATAATTTTTTGTTGAGATTTCGCAGAAAAATGCAAATAAAAGGATAGCACCGCCTACAATGTAAGCGGTGCTATGTATTATAAGCCTAATATTTGCTTTTTCTTTATATTAAATTCTTCTTGCGTGATAATTCCCGAATCGAGCAAATCCTTATATTTTTTCATTTCTAAAACAGAATCATCGTTGTCTTGTATAACAACTGTTTTTTTATTTTCAGTCTTAAAAATTAAATCGTCTAAAGTTTTTTTAATTTCGTCTGCATTTGCAAGAAAGTAAAAAGCTCTTGCTTGAGTAGTATTAACATTGAGAATTTCAATAGTTTCCTTTTTTTGTGCTACTGCACCGATTTGATTGGTTGGTATAAACATATCAAATTTTTTACTATTAGTTATCGTAACTCCCTCGTCTGTAACTTTCAGAGAAAGATTATAGTAATTGTATTTTTTCAACCAAAAGCAGAAATATATTACCCCTTCAACAATAACTACCGGTAAGGTCGAAAGAACATATTCCCAAAATTCATAGTAATAAACATCGTTATATAATAAAATGCATATTACAACAATCAATATTATACCCAATATTAAAAATGTTGTCATCTTATTTTTATATTCTTCATAGATTCGCGTGTCTTTTTTAGATTCTATGATTATGTTTTTATTTTTAATTTCTGTTGACATATAAGCACCTCTATTTATCTTTCTATTTATTTTTCAAAGTGATTTTATTAATTGATCTGATATTTCTTTTTTTCATAATAAATCTAACTATTACCTAATTGCATGATCAATTATACCTCTAACAATGTCAGTTGCTTCATCTGTGAACAACAACATTTTTTCATTTCCTCCTACCCTGAGAACAACCACATCCAGGGCAAATTACTGCATCATCCATAATTTCCTTTCCACACTTTGAACAATACTTCATTTTAGTCACCTCTTAATAGAATTTTGTCGACATTTGTCAGTAGTATTTTATCCTACTTTGTACTATTTGTCAATACTTTATATGATTTTAGTGTATAATTATTTTAGAGGTGAGGGATGTGAAACCATTAAAAGAAAAAATTAGTATAACCATTGATGGTGATATTCTTGAAAAATTGCGAGTGCTTGCAGAAAATGATGATCGTTCGTTATCCCAATATATTAATATTGTTTTAAAAGAACATATTAACAAGACCATGCCGAAATCCAACTCATGATTACACAATTTCAAAATGAAAAACCAGTTTTGCTTAATTATAGCAAACCTGGTTTTTATATTATGATATTTTATTTTTCCCTTTTCAAGTTGGTTCAAAACCACTTGGTATCTGCCCTTTTGTTTTAAAACTAATTTTTGCAAAAAATCCTCAAACCATTGAAAAAAGCACGCAAAAATACCACCCTTTTGGGTGGTCTTCTGTGTGGAAGAGGCGAATAGTTTAGATGCCAGTTTCTTTGTTAAATAAACACCTATTCAACCTTCATCATTCTGTATCCGACACCTATATGCGTCTGAATATACTGCGGAGAGTCCGGAAGCTTTTCAATCTTTTTTCTTAGTGTTGTCATAAATACACGAAGAGAACCTATATCCGTTTCCCATGTGCTGCCCCAAATTTTTTCAGCGATAAATTTATGTGTAAGCACCTTTCCTACATTTTGTGACAACACACAAAGCAGCTTATATTCTGTCGGTGTTAGGTGCATTTCTTCATCATTAAGGTATGCACAGCCTGCAGCATAGTCAACTTTAAGTTTTCCGTTTGTAAACATTGACTCTGATGCCGCCGCTTGGTTTTGATAGCTTAATCTTCTTTGTGTAACTCTGAGCCTTGCAAGGAGTTC
>SVJO01000022.1 GCA_015068935.1 Oscillospiraceae bacterium | reverse complement strand
ATACATCCATTCGCTTCTTGAAGGCACACCTCTGTTTTCGCCGATATAGAGCTGTCTGAAGCCTTCTACGTCTTCAAGCTTTGTCTGCCAGAGCGGACTGCCCTCTGCCTGTTTCCAGCCTGTAACCTTTCTTCCGCCGTGGATTGATGCACCATCTTCACCACGGTAGATTACATTATATATATCTTTTCCTGAATCTTCTACGCCAAATACTAAGGTTTCATCAATTTTGAAATCGCCTTTTAAGTTAACAACGATATCGCCACTCATGTTTTTGTTTATGGTTTTTACATATTCCTTAGCAGCCTCAATTGTGTTAAACGGTGCGCTTTCAGAACCATCGCCGTTTATACTTGCTGATGCATCAACATAGATTTCGCGTTCTACGGGATTTATAACTCTGACTGCATCAACATAATCTTCGTCTGAAATTTCCTTGCTTTCTTCCCATGTGCGAAGTGCTAATGTGTCTGATATATCTATTCCCTCTGCACTTGATTTACGGAAACGGAGATAATCAAGGTTAATATCACCGTCTAAGCATTTTATTCTTAATGTATGTGTGCCCTTACCGATATTAAAGGTTCCTGCAACTGCTTCTTTCATTGTACCGATAGGAAGAGCTGTATCAGGGACAAGTCTTATAACCTCATACCCGTCCATAAACACTCTTATCTTAGAGCCTTCCATACCGTCAACCAGCTTCATTATAAGGTCATAGTTGCCAGGTATGTCACACTGAACTGTGTATGTCATCCAGTCGTTTGACACCATGCTGACATAACGCATATCTCCATCTTCCCAGATGTCTACGTCAACGTCAGGTCTGTAAGCTCTGCCTGTGTTGCCCTCATCTGCATCGCCATACGCCACTCCTGACGGACCTGCATCAAAGTTTTCAGCTTCAATTATGCAAGGCAAATAAGACATTTTGTAAGGTCTTTCTTCATTTAATAATGCAGCCTTCTGTTCCAAAATCTCAGTTGATACAAGAACGATATTTGAGATATATCCTGCATTTTTACCTGTGTTCTTGATTCTCATTATTGATTTTGGGTCAGTAATAGTAATTTCACCTATAACAGTTTCTTCATAAACATTATAGTCAAATGTCTGTTTAACAACCTTTTTCTTTAAAGGTGTTTCTTCGTTTACCATTATAGTTACAGTCATAGGTGATTTACAAGCTGCAACAATACTGAGCTGATATGTACCGAGCTCTAAGTTTGACAGGTCATATTTAAGCCATTCACTGTCTCTCAAGCAAACAGAATCACCTGACGCCTCTAAACCTCTGACACTTCCGCCTGAGTCAGGAACGTCGCTAAAGCCTACTCCTTGGCCGCCCGGGAGAATATCCTTTGCAGCTCTGAAGTTAGCTGAGTTTGCCGCAAATGTCATTGTTGGCATAAATGAAAACAACAAAACCATACAAAGCACAAGCGACATAATTTTTACAAACCCTAATTTCTTCATAAGCATTCTGCCTTTCTGCTCACTTTTCTTTACAATCTTCATAATGTACGTGAGCTAATAAATTTTATTTCCTTTATATATACAACACATTTTAATTACATCATCACATTTCATGGACCTTATCCGAAACTTTGATTTAATCTATGTGTTTTATTTAACTGTTTAGCAAATTGTTTTATTTCTTTTCAGGAATTGTTATCACGTCTTTAACATTAACGGGAAGTCCTGATGCAATAGATTTATTTGCACAAATACCTGTCATGATACTGTATGCTCCGTCAACATGAGTAGCTTTGCGGTCTAAATCGTCAGGCTCTACATCGTCTCCGAATATTTCATTGAGCATTATCGGGTCGCCGCCGCCATGTCCGCCCGGTTTTTCTTCAATCGGAACATTATACGCATCTCCGAACATAGGATAAACTGTAATCTTCTTGCCTTTTACAACACCCTCGTTGCCTGAATCACCTGAGCCGTTTGTGTAAACTCTTTCAACTACGTCAATTTCTATTCTGCCCTTTGTTCCTGTAAATGCTACACGGAATCCTTCATAAGGAGAGTATGTATTGAGCGAATATGACATTGTCGTTCCTTTTTCATATTTAACCAAAACGTTCATTGTGTCTTCAATGCTGATGTTGTCACCAAAAACACTCTGGTCACGGATGTAGCCGTCTTCATGCTCTGCATTTAAGTAGAGACCTTCTAAATTTTCATTTCCTTCCATAACAAATGCAAACGGGTCGCCCTTAGCATTTTCTGAGCCGTAAGTTCTTGTATAGAACTTTGTTACACCGCGCTCTTCAGCATTTTCTCTACCGTAGAACATGAGGTCACCGAATGCAAAAACAGTTTTCGGTCTGTCATGGAGCCAGAAGTTAACAAGGTCAAAGTGGTGAGTTGATTTATGTACCAAAAGTCCGCCGCTGTTTCTTCTGTCTCTGTGCCAACGTCTGAAATAGTCAGCACCATGCGTAGTGTTTAAGTTCCATTCAAAGTGAATCTGGTTAACCTTACCTATAACATCATCTTTAATAAGTCTTCTTATTATTGAGTTATGAGGTGAATATCTATAGTTAAATGTTACTCTTAATTCTTTTCCTGTTTTCTCTATTGCATCTAAAATCTGCTGACATTTATTTTCATCCATTGTCATAGGCTTTTCTGAAATTACATCACAGCCCATTTCCATAGCTTTTATAATATACTTATGGTGTGTTCTGTCAATTGAAGTAACAATAACAGAATCAGGTTTTTCTACCTCTATCATCTTTTCAAACTCGTCTGCACCATAAAGGTTCGGACGCGAATAGTTATACTCCTTCTCCAGAACATCACACGCGTATTCCATTCTTGTACGGTTTATGTCACAGAATGCCACAAGCTCAGCTGTTTCCCTGAAATCGTTTGCTATTGCCCTGTAGAACATTCTGGCTCTGCCGCCTATTCCTACCTGAACATACCTCTTTTTAGCCATTTTATTTCTCTCCTTAAAATTAATTTCACTCTTTATTAAACTGACACCATAAGGCTGTAATATCATACATAATTATATACAGTACCATTATACAATAGGCAAATGTAAATGTCAATAATTAAATGAATATTTTTTAAACTTTTTTATTAAAATTTACTGATACATTTTCTGGAAAAACGAAAAATACAAGTGTAAAAATCATAACCTTTACACCTGTATTTTTTCTATTCTGCCTGCCATCTTCCGCTCGCACCGCATGGAAGCACTAAGTTTGTATTCTTAACGGGGAGTCCCAGTTCATCTGCCCGAATTTCCCCTTTATGTTTTTTCCCGACTGTCAGGGAAAGGATATTTGAAAGCACCGACGGAGCAAGCCCCGTAGTGTATGAATTTATCAAAAAGAAAAGCGGGTCAGGCGAGAGAAGCTCGGCACATTTTTTCACAAGGCCGAAAATCTCATCCTCAATTTTCCACACCTCGCCGCCTGGGCCTCTTCCGTATGACGGCGGGTCCATTATTATTCCGTCGTAACGGCTCCCCCTTCTTATTTCGCGTTCTGTAAATTTAATTGCATCATCAACTATAAAACGGACAAATTTGTCACCGTGACCTGACAGCGCTAAGTTCTCTTTTGCCCAGCTGACCATACCCTTTGATGAATCAACATGGACAACGTCTGCACCTGCTGCTGCGGCGGCGGCAGTTGCACCGCCAGTATATGCAAAAAGATTTAAAACACGCACAGGGCGCTTCTTAACTGCATTTTTTATAATGTCTGAAAACCACATCCAGTTTGCCGCCTGCTCAGGAAAAAGCCCCGTATGCTTAAAGCCCATCGGCTTTATCATAAACTTAAGCCCAAGCGGCTCAAATGAGACCTCCCATTCATCAGGAAGTTTTTTATTGAATTCCCAGTTTCCTCCGCCTTTGTTGCTCCTTTTATACCTTGCATGAGCATCCTTCCAAAGAGCAGGAAACTGCCTTTCGTCCCATATAACCTGAGGGTCGGGGCGAATCAGCTTGTATCCGTTCCATACTTCCAGCTTATCGCCTGACGATATATCTAAAATTTCGTAGTCCTTCCATTCGTTACAAATCCACATATTCTATCCCTTTTTTTACTTGATTTTCTCAATATCATACGGTGTCGTCTGATATACAAAATAGTTAAGCCAGTTTGAATAAAGGAGATTAGCATGTGCTCTCCAGTTCATAACAGGTTTCTTTTTCGGATTATCGTTTGGGAAATAATGCTTTGGTACATCAATTGCAAGCCCTGCATCAATGTCACGCAGATATTCATTCTGGAGCGTTTCCCTGTCATATTCAGAATGTCCCGTTACGAAAATCTGTCTGCCCTTCGCTGTGCTCAAAACGTAAATGCCCGCTTCGTCTGACGTTGACAGAATTTTAAGCTCGGGCACCTTTTCAACGTCCTCGCGTCTGATTTCAGTATATCTTGAATGAGGCGCATAAAATTCATCATCAAAGCCTCGGAAAAGAATTGATTTTTTATGGTCAACTCTGTGGGAAAATACTCCTGAGAGTTTCTTTTCAAGCGGATATTTCGGTATACCGAAATGATAATATAGCGCTGCCTGAGCACCCCAGCATATATGGAAGGTGCTTGTCACGTTAGTTTTTGACCATTCCATAATTTCAGTCAGCTCATCCCAGTAATCGACTTCCTCAAACGGAAGCTTTTCAACAGGAGCGCCTGTTATAACCATGCCGTCAAACTTTAAGTGCTTAACCTCTTCAAATGTCTTATAAAAACTTATAAGATGGTCCTCTGACGTGTTTTTTGACACGTGCGATTTCATGTGCAAAAGCTCAATTTCGACCTGAAGCGGTGTGTTTCCCAGAAGTCTTGCAAGCTGAGTTTCCGTTGCGATTTTAGTCGGCATCAGATTCAGTATTGCAATTTTAAGCGGTCTAATATCCTGAGTGAGCGCTCTTGTTTCTGTTATAACAAATATATTTTCATCGTTTAAAACCTTCGTTGCCGGAAGCTCATTCGGTATTTTAATCGGCATAATAACCTCACCTTTCTGTCATCTGGCACAAAGAATAAACATGCCTTTATGACAACACTATTTTGTGGAACACTTTCTTTCCCTTTTTGATAACAATGCCTTCTTTTAATGCATCTTTATTTATCATGAGATTGGGGTCAGTGACTTTTTCATCATTGACTGAAACACCGCCCTGCATTATGTTTCTTCTTCCTTCACTCTTTGAAGGAACAATTCCCGCTAAAACCATAAGGTCAAGAAGGAAAGTTTCCTCTTCTGCTGACTCTAAAACAGTCTGTGGCATATTTGCACTGCCGCCGCCGCCAAAGAGACTTTCTGCTGTTTCCTTTGCCGCTTTTGCCTCCGGCTCGCCATGGACAAGTTTTGTAACCTCATATGCGAGAAGTTTTTTAGCTTCATTGAGCTCCTGACCTTCTAATTTTTCCATACTTCTGATTTCTTCCATGGGAACAAATGTGAGAAGTTTTAAGCATTTTATTACGTCAGCATCGTCAACGTTTCTGAAATACTGATAGAACTCATACGGTGATGTTTTATTTCTGTCGAGCCACACTGCACCGTTTGCCGTTTTACCCATTTTCTTGCCTTCACTGTTTGTTAAAAGAGTAAACGTCATGCCGTAAACCTGTTTCTTATCTTTTTTATGGCAGAGATTAATGCCTCCTAAAATATTGCTCCACTGGTCGTCACCGCCGAGCTCCATTTTACAGTCATATTTGCGGCTGAGCATTAAAAAGTCATAGCTCTGCATGAGCATATAGTTAAATTCTAAAAAAGACAATCCCTTTTCAAGTCTCTGTTTAAAGCACTCAGCTGTGAGCATCTTGTTAACAGAAAAATGTGCACCGATATCTCTTAAAAACTCAACATAGTTAAGGTCTAAGAGCCAGTCAGCATTATTTACCATAATAGCCTTGCCGTCAGAAAAATCAACAACCTTTGAAAGCTGCTCTTTAAAACATTCGCAGTTATGGTTGATTTGCTCTAAAGTCATCATCTGGCGCATATCTGTTCTTCCTGAGGGGTCTCCGATATGGCCTGTTCCTCCGCCGACTAAAGCAATCGGACGGTGGCCTGCAAGCTGCATGTGACGCATAACAACCATCTGCAGAAAATGTCCTACGTGTAAACTGTCTGCAGTTGGGTCAAAGCCTATATAAAAGGTTACTTTTTCCTTCCCTAAAAGCTCCCTGATTTCCTCTTCATGAGTTGTCTGAGCAATGAGTCCGCGCTCTTTAAGTGTGTCAAAAACGTTATTCATAACAATTTTTCTCTCCTTAAACTTCTGTATAATAAACATAAAATTTTCAGTCTATTTGATAAGTATATCACAAAATGCCAAAATAAACAAGAGTATTTAATAAAAAAGAGCTGCCGAAAGATATACGGCAGTCCCTTGTATTTTAAAGTTTACAAACTCCAATATCTGAATCCTTTAGATTCTGCTTCCTTTGAATCAAAAATGCCTTTGACGTCAATGAGCACCTTTTCTTCCCCGTCGTTATCTTTAAACATCTTTGAAACATCATCCAAGGTCATTTCTTTAAACTCGCTGTGTCCCACGGCAAAAATAATGCAGTCAGCCCCTGATGTTTTAGTTTTTCCGTTTATTTCAAACCCATATTCTCTTTTTGTTTCACTGCTTACAGCATACGGGTCAATCATCTCAGGCTCTATATTATATTCTTTAAGCCTTGTGTAAATGTCTGCAACTTTACTGTTCCTTATATCAGGGCAATTTTCTTTAAATGTCACCCCAAATATTGAAACCTTGGCATCCTTGACTTTTTTACCGGAAAGAATCATCTGCTTTATAGCGCTGTCAGCAACGAAAGATGCCATAGAGTCATTAACTTTTCTGCCTGAAAGAATAATCTGCGAGTGATACCCAAGCTTTTCTGCCTCATAAATAAAATAATACGGGTCAACACCGATACAATGTCCTCCGACAAGCCCAGGGCGGAAACCAAGCGCATTCCACTTTGTGTTCATTGCATCAATAACCTCATTTGTATTTATGCCCATACGGTCAAAAACCATAGCAAGCTCATTTACAAATGCAATATTTATATCCCTCTGGCTGTTTTCCACAACCTTTGCCGCCTCTGCGACTTTGATGGATGAAGCTCTGTGAACACCCGCCTCTATTACAAGCTCATATGTGTTAGCAATTTCTTCAAGCGCTTCACTATCCATACCTGAAACAATTTTAACAATATTTTCAAGTCGGTGAACCCTATCACCAGGATTAATTCTTTCAGGAGAATATCCCACTTTAAAGTCTGTTCCGCATTTTAATCCTGATTCCTTTTCTAAAACAGGGATACAAATATCCTCCGTAACACCTGGATAAACAGTAGATTCATAAACAACTACAGAGCCTTTTGAAAGGTTTCTTCCCAAAATGGTGCTAGCGCCGATTACGGGCGACAGGTCAGGGGTTTTATCCTGATTTACAGGTGTCGGCACAGCAACTATATGAAACTTTGCCTCTCTTAATCTCTTTTCGTCGCATGTAAAATCAACCGTAGTACTTTTAATAACCTCGTCCCCTACTTCGCAAGTAGGGTCTATTCCAGATTTATATGTTTCTATTTTTTTACTGTTTACATCAAAACCTATAACATCTGCTTTTTTAGCAAAGGCAACCGCTATAGGCATACCTACATAACCGAGTCCAATAAGAGAAATTTTTTCTTCGCGTCTACAAATTTTTTCGTATAACGTCATGGTTTTACTCCTTTTCACTCCAGTTGGTAATATACACCCAGTCTACCATATCTCCGTCTTTAACCTTAATTTTTCCTGCACTCTCTGAAGGCATCTCATTATTTACATAAAAAACCCAGCCGCTCTGGGGCCCTGCGTCAAACTCATAGATATTGTCAATTCCCTTTACATATTCTAAGTCTCCGCTTCCTCCTGTTTCCATCGGGATTTTACGTTCCTTCATAAGACGTTTCAGAATTCCTAAAGCAGTGTCATTTTCTTTGAGTTCAACCATGGTCAAATCTAAAATGAACTCTTTTTCTTCCGCAAGGCTCACAGAAAAATATGCCCTGTCTATAAAATCTTTTTCTTTGGGAATTTCGTCGGCTTTATCGGTGTTTTCCTTTACATCTTCCCCTGTCTGATGCGCTAAAGTTTCATCTGAATTTTCCTCAAAGGCAGTCTCTAAAGGTCCCAATGTGCTTTCATCAGTATTTGCAGTGTTTTCCCCACAGCCTGTAACAATCAAGCATAAAACAAAAATCACGCATAATAACCTTTTCATTTTTCTTCCTCCGTATATTTTATTCTTCTATCATATCATAAATTGCAGATAAGTCAATAATACTTATTCCCAAATCCTGTGCTTTTTTCAGTTTGCTGCCTGCTTTTTCGCCTGCAACAAGGAAATCTGCATTTTTAGATACGGCGCTCAAAACCTTTCCGCCGTTCTTTTCAATCATGGCGCTGATTCCGTCTCTTGACAACCCCTCAAATTTCCCCGTTATTACAAAGCTCTTTCCCTCTAAGCGCTTTGACTCTGCTTTTTCTCTGTCATGAGTCATTTTGACACCTGCGGCTTTAAGCCTTTCAATCATTTTAAGGTTTTCCTCATCTTTAAAGAAATTATATACATTTGTTGCCATTTTTTCGCCTATATCATAAATCTCTGCCATATCAGAAATCTCAAGATTCATTATATTATCAAGGCTTACAAAATTTTCAGCAAGGCTAAGGGATGCCCGTTTTCCGCTGAGTCTTATTCCGAAGGCAAAAAGGAGCCTTGAAAGTCCTCTTTTTTTAGATTCTTCAATTGCAGAGAGAAGATTTTCCGCGCTTTTTTCTCCCATTTTTTCCATTTGCGCAATTTCCTCTTTTTTGAGATAATATAAATCAGCGCATGATGATATAAGCCCTGTCTCTAGCAATTGCTCGACTATGCGCGGCCCCAGCCCTTCAATATCCATAGCATCGCGCGATGCAAAATGAATAATTCTTCGCGATAGCTTTGCAGGACAGCTGTTGCCCGTGCAGCGATATGCCGCCTCGCCCTCTGCCCTTTTAAGAGGCGCTCCGCACTCGGGACATACAGAAGGCATCGTAAATTTTCTCTCTTTGCCTGTTCTGTCTTTTGCTTCTGCTCCGACAACCTCAGGAATTATATCACCTGCTTTTCTTATATAAACATTATCTCCGATATAAATGTCCTTTTCCTCTATGAAATCTATGTTGTGCAATGTCGCACGGCTTACAGTTGACCCTGCAACATGTACAGGTTCGAGCACGGCATTTGGAGTTACAGCCCCCGTCCTGCCTACCTGAACAATAATATCTAAAAGTTTTGTCTTTTTCATTTCTGCAGGAAATTTATAAGCAACAGCCCATCTTGGACATTTGCTTGTTGTGCCGAGCTTTTCCCTCTGTGAAATGTCATTTATTTTAATAACGGCGCCATCAATATCAAACCTGAGCTTGTCCCGCTCTTTGCCGATTTTAAGCACCCTGTCAAATGCCTTTTCAATATTTTCATAAACACCTTCGCACGGTACAACCTTAAACCCCTGCTCTTTTAAATACATAAGTCCTTCATAGTGAGTTTTAAAGCTCTTTCCCGTTGATGACTGAATATTAAAAATATAAATATCCAGTCTTCTGTCTTTTGTTACAGAGGAATCAAGCTGCCTGAGGCTCCCCGCTGCTGCATTTCTTGCATTGGCAAATAGTGGCTCTTTCCTTTCCTCCCTTGCTTTATTTAGTTTTTCAAAATCCTCTTTCCCTATAAAAACCTCGCCTCTTACTTCTAATCTCTGGGGCGCGGACTTTAGCCTTAGCGGAATTGACCTGATTGTTTTTAAGTTCTGCGTCACGTCCTCGCCGACGTTTCCGTCGCCTCTTGTCGAGCCTCTGACAAAAAATCCGTTCTCATATTCAAGCGAAACGGAAAGACCGTCTATTTTATATTCAACAACATATTCATAGTCTTCAGAAAGCGCGCCCCTTACGCGCTCATCAAACTCTAATATTTCCTCTTTGGAAAACGCGTCAGTAAGGCTCTGCATGGGAACTAAGTGCTCCACACTTTCAAAGCCTTTTAAAACTTCACCGCCTACGCGCGATGTCAAAGAGTAAGGGTCTTTATGCTCAGGATATTTTTCTTCTAAAGAACTAAGCTCGCGCAGTGCCATATCATATTCATAATCTGACACAACAGGCTCATCTAAAACATAGTACTGATATGCATAATAATTCAGTTTTTGCGTCAATTCCTTTAATCTTTCTATACTCATAAAGCACCTTCTTCTTTTATACAAAAAACGCGGCGATATATGCCGCGCTTAAAACTTTTTTATTGTGCGTCTTTTGGATTAACTATATCTCTCCAGTCAATGTCGCCGCGTTCTAAGCCTTTGATTAAAACCTCAGCTGTTGCTACATTTGAAGCAAGAGGAATATTATGTACATCGCAAAGTCTGAAAAGTGCCGAAACATCAGGCTCGTGAGGTTGCGCTGTAAGAGGGTCGCGAAAGAAAAGCACTAAATCAATTTCGTTATATGCAATTCTTGCCCCAATCTGCTGGTCACCACCCTGAGGACCTGACAAAAATCTGTGAATGGTAAGCCCTGTTGCCTCGGAAATGAGACTGCCTGTTGTTCCTGTTGCACATAACATATGTTTTTCCAAAATGCCTTTATATGCAATGCAGAATTGTATCATCAGTTCTTTTTTCTTGTCGTGTGCTATGAGTGCTATGTTCAATGCAATCTCCTCCAATTCACAATCTTTTGCAGTATTTTTTACCAAAATGCTACATTGATATTTTAACATATAATAAATGAAAAGTCTATACCTTTTAAAACATTTTTGAATATTTTCTTGTTAAAATTATAACATTATTCTGCCAGTTCCAACACATCATCTTCATAACTTTCGCCCTCTCTTTCGACATTTGTATAGCTTCCCGGAACATCGCCCACTATCACAGTGCGTACAACGGGTACTGTTGTTTCAACCTCGATATTGGTATCAGCTCCTGGTATTAACAGCCCGACTGTTGTTTTAACAAAAAGGTCAATGGAAAGTTTTGTCTGATTGATTCCGCTATCTTCAAACTTACTTAAAAAGTCAACCTCTGCCGTTCCGTCAGGCATAAACTGGAGGGAAACTTTGGGTCCTATGCCTGCTAATATATCCGTGCCGAAAAACGCCCCGACAGGAAAGCTGATTTCAGCACCCCCAAGACCTGATATATAGTCTTGAATTTCCATAGTTATTTTAGCTTTTAAGATATTTATTCCCTCTAAGTTTGACTCTGCCGCAACAACAGTTCCGTCATCTGACCTTTTTAAATTAATCACATCTTTGTAGGTTATTTCATCCTGTGAAAGCAGTTTTATAACAGCATCGTTTATCGCCTTCTGTGCAATACGATGTGCTTTAGATTTTGCATTGCTGATAATGACAGGTCTTACAGTATCAAGAAAATATATTCCTGAATATATGATAACAGATACTGTAAGTAAAACAATTAAAAAAAAGGAAAATCTCCTCTTTGACTGTCTGCTCTTTCTTATGTATATTATTTTTTTGTCACCAAGCCTCATTTTATACCTCACTAAAACAAACCTCTGCCTTTTTACATTTTATGCTCTGTTATCTTTATTCTTTACTTTTTAGTATGTTTTACTTATAATAAAAAAAGAGGATGCATCCACCCTCTTTTATATGTCTCTGTGTCATTTCGAAACTCTACTTACTTTGTCTTTTTCTCTTAAAGTGCATATAAAATAACTTCCAAATGACTTTTCCTTTTTAAGTTCAATCTTTGTATTATGGTGTTCCTCTAAACCTTTAATAATCCTTTGCAAATTTTCTTCGTTTCCGCAAACAACCTTTACATTTTTATCAGTCAAAGATAAGTAAATACAATCCTTATATTTTTCAATTCCATATTTTTCAAGATTGCTGTACCAATATGGCGAATGCCCCATCCATCCTACATAAACACCCGTAATTATATTTTCTCCCAAAGGCTCAGGTCTTTTAAACGACACAATATTGTCACGGCGGACTGAATTAAAAGGTGCATACATATACTCGCTGTCATTTTTCACATATTCAAGACATTTTCTTAAATTGGACCCCATGTTTCCCCTGTTGGGAATTGTATTGAAAGCAAGCAATACCACTGATATTATAACAGCATCTGCAATAAATCTTTTTATCTGAACATGGTTAGCTAAAACTGTAATCTGTCCACGCAGAAAAATGTTTAACATCTGCATATATCCAATAAACACAATTGGCTTTACAACACGTACGACGCCTCTTTTTCTGATATACAAATATAGAATTGCACCAAAAACAAAAAAACAACTCAAAAAAATCTCTTTTCTGTTCTTTTTGTTTATTATGAAATTAATAACAGATATAATGAAAAAAGAAATCATAAATACACATAGTCCAACCTCTCTTGCCATGCTGGCAGCAATTGAAATAGGATTTAAGGTGTACTTGTCGCTGAAAGAAAAACTTTCAGCCATAACTTTCAATTTTTCCGTTGGCAAAATAAACTTATCATTGTAGAGAAAATGCTTGCACAAATCAACATCACTCCTTGATATTCCATTTGCATCAAACAATTCCTTGTTTTTATTGTAAGATAAGGTTCCGCTGTCTGTCGCTATACCTCTGTATCTGTTAAATTCCAGATAGTCTGTCCCCTCAAAAAGATTATTAACATAAATTTTTTGTGTTGTTTTTATAAACAGATTTGTCCCTGTAAAAATCAACATCAAAACGAGCAACGCAGAAATGGTTATTCTTTTGTTCTTTACTGCAAAAAAACTCATCGGAACAAAAAGCAAAAAAATTGCAATTACTACGTTGCTTCGTCTGAAAGATAAACCAATAAAAATCAAAATAAATGAAACAACAAAAAACACTATTGATTTTTTGTTTAATTTATTTACATTATCAAGAGTCGCCATAATTCCTGCTGCACAACAAACAAAGGCGACAACAGTAAATGTAATTCCGCAAATCATATAAATCTGGAGAATGGTAATAACAAAAATTGAAATGCATTTATTGTTATACTTCCTTGTATTATAGAAAAATACAGAAAAAGCTAATGTTAATGAAAATACAAGTGTAATTGCATATATATTGAGTGTTGGAAACGTGAGTGCAGCAAAACGCATTATATATCCCATTATAAATGAAACAAAAACCAAAAATTCACTATTTTTATTATATTCAGCACTATGTACTATACTTTCAATGGTAAGGTCATCTTTTGCTAAATCGTACCATGGCTCAAGAAAGAGTACTGTAACCAGAGTTATGAGAATAGGTAAATATATATAATAGTATTTTTTCAGAAAATTCATAAGTTTAAAAGTTTTCATTTTAACCCCCAATATAATTTTAAAAGGTCTTTTTCTTGTATCAACTCGTTTTTCAAGTTAATTACATCGCTGAATTCATATATCAACTATATAAAACACACTATCTTTTATTTATTACACAACACCAAAAGCCATCATAGCATCTGCAACCTTGATAAACCCTGCAATGTTTGCACCTCTGACGAGGTCATAGCCAAAGCCGTATTCTTTAGCAGCATCAACTGAAACTTTATGAATATTGACCATGATGTCTTTTAGCTTCTTTTCAACTTCCTCTGCTGTCCAGCTGTATCTCATTGAGTTCTGAGCCATTTCAAGAGCTGAAACTGCAACACCGCCTGCATTTACCGCCTTAGAAGGCGCAACAATCAGACCCTTTTCTATCAAAAATGCCATAGCCTCATTTGTTGTAGGCATATTTGCAACCTCAATGTAATATTTTGCTCCGCTTGAAATAATCTTTGATGCCTCAAACATGTCAATTTCATTCTGAGTTGCACATGGCATACAAATATCAACCTTGACTCCCCATGGTTTTTCGCCCGCATGGAATTCACAGCCGAATTTGTCAGCATAATCCTGAGCACGGTCGCGTCCTGATGCCCTCATTTGCAGCAAATAATTAATTTTTTCTTCAGTTGTTATGCCGTTTTCGTCGTAAACATATCCGTCAGGTCCTGAAATCGTAACAACCTTGCCGCCAAGCTCTGCAACCTTTTTGCAAACACCCCATGCAACATTGCCAAAACCTGAAACTGCAACCGTCTTGCCTTTAATTGAATCACCTGAGTATGTTAAAACCTCGTTTAAATAATATGTAGCACCAAAGCCTGTTGCCTCAGGTCTTATAAGAGACCCGCCGTATTCTATGCCCTTACCTGTCAATACGCCGTTTTCCCAGCAACCCTTAATTCTTTTATACTGACCATATAAGTATCCGATTTCTCTTCCTCCAACACCTATATCTCCTGCAGGAACGTCTATGTCGGGACCGATATATCTGTAAAGCTCTGTCATGAACGCCTGGCAGAATCTCATGATTTCTGCATCACTCTTTCCTCTTGGGTCAAAGTCAGAGCCTCCCTTTCCTCCACCTATAGGAAGACCTGTCAGACTGTTTTTAAATGTCTGTTCAAACCCAAGAAATTTAATTATTCCTGGATATACTGTAGGATGAAATCTCAGTCCGCCCTTGTATGGACCTATTGCGCCGTTGAACTGAACACGATATCCTCTGTTAACCTGAACTTTTCCAGAGTCATCTGTCCATGCAACACGGAAAGAAACCATTCTGTCGGGCTCAACGAGTCTTTCAATAAGTCCGCTCTTTTCGAATTCAGGCCTTTTTTCTATTATAGGCTCAATTGAGCAGAACACCTCCTGTACAGCCTGATGAAACTCTGGCTCACCGGGATTCCTCTTAATTACCGTTTCCATTACATTTTTCAAGTATGGATTTTTTAGTTCCATAAATTTATCCCCCTCTTAATCTTTATTCTGCGCCGCCATAATTAAGCTTTTCTCATATGACAAAACACATCTAAAGAATTATATGCATTAAGCATAAAAATAATTCACATACTTAATATTTCCAAAAGCTCTAAAAATGACGGGTCCATAGTCTTTTTCATTTCTAGCCCCTCATAGATATCATAATCTACCATCTGATTATCTTTCATTGCAACAATTCTGTTTCCAAAGCCTTCGCATAAAAGTTTAACAGCGTGAGCACCCATTCGGCTCGCAATAATTCTGTCATTGACAGTCGGGCTGCCTCCTCTTTGAATGTAACCCAAAATTGTTGCCCTTGTTGCAATTCCTGTTTCCTTTTCAATTCTTGCTGCAATATCAACGGAGTTTCCAACACCTTCTGCAACTACAAAAAGATTATGTTCTTTTCCCCGTACACGTCCCTTTTCAATAGGTTTTATAATATCCTCATAAAAATCATATTCCTGCTCAGGAACAATAGCAGCTTCAGCACCGCATGCCATTGCAACATATGCCGCAATATATCCTGCGCCTCTGCCCATTACCTCTATAATTGAGCATCTCTCATGAGAACGTGCCGTATCTCTGATTTTATCTATTGCATCTTTAACAGTATTTAGCGCTGTATCAAAACCAATGGAGTAATCAGAACAGCCAATATCATTATCAATAGTCGCAGGAACACCGACTGTAGGAAGTCCGTTAAGGCTTAAATCACGTGCGCCTCTGAATGACCCGTCTCCGCCTATCACGACCATGCCGTCAATCGAGAGCGCAGAGGCAATATTAACTGCCTTTTTAACATTTTCCTCTTCCTTGAATTCAGGGCATCTTGCAGTCTGCAGTACAGTTCCGCCTCTGTGAAGTATGTCAGAAACTGACCTTTCTGTCAGTTCTTCATAATCACATGCCAAAAGTCCTCTGTATCCTTTTTTAAAACCTACAACCTTAAGCCCCGCATTTATTGCATAACGCGTCACTGCGCGAACTGCCGCATTCATACCGGGAGCATCTCCGCCGCTGGTTAAAACTCCAATTTTCCTCATAATAAAGGTCATCTCCAATCTTGGAAAAAAATATCATACCCATATATATTATAAACAAAAAATAAATTATTTTCAATATAATTATCAATTTTTATAAAATAATATAAATTCATTTTCTGCAAAAATAAGTCTGCATATTTTATCAGTATTAACAAAAAAACCGCAAACAACAGCTGTCATTTGCGGTTTTTAAATTTCTTATCTGTAGATAGGATATTTAGAGCAGAGCGCTGCAACTCGTTTTGTAACTTCTTCCTTATTTGCCTCAAAATTGCTTAATGTGAGGTAAATCAGCTCTGCAATTTCCTTCATGTCATCTTCCTTCATTCCTCGTGTTGTAGAAGCAGGAGTTCCAAGTCTGATGCCGCTTGTGATAAACGGACTTGCTGTTTCAAACGGGATTGAGTTTTTATTAACAGTAATTCTGACTTCATCAAGCATATGTTCTGCTTCTTTTCCCGTAACTCCCATAGAAGTTAAATCAATAAGCATTAAGTGGTTATCTGTTCCGCCTGAGATAACATCAAAGCCCTTAGCTTTAAGTCCTTCTGACAATGCCTTTGCATTTTTTACAACCTGTGCCTGATATGCTTTGAATTCAGGAGAAAGTGCTTCTTTAAAGCATACAGCCTTAGCTGCAATTACATGCATGAGAGGACCGCCCTGAATTCCGGGGAAAACTGCTTTGTTTATAAGTTTTGCATGCTCCTCCTTGCAGAGAATCAAGCCGCCTCTTGGGCCTCTTAATGTTTTATGAGTTGTTGTTGTAACAAAATCTGCATAAGGAACAGGGCTTGGGTGTTCTCCTGCAGCAACAAGACCTGCAATATGAGCCATATCAACCATGAAATATGCTCCAACCTCTTTTGCAATCTCTGCAAATTTAGCAAAATCAATAGTACGCGGATATGCGCTTGCACCTGCCAAAATCATCTTCGGCTTGCACTCTAATGCTATTTTTCTGATTTCATCATAATCAATTGTTTTTGTCTCTTTTGTAACACCGTATGGAACTATGTTATAATATTTACCTGAGATGTTAACAGGACTGCCATGGCTTAAGTGTCCGCCATGAGCTAAGTTCATGCTCAAAACTGTGTCGCCTGGGTTGAGCACTGCAAAGAAAACAGCCATGTTAGCCTGAGCGCCTGAATGTGGCTGAACGTTAGCATGCTCTGCACCGAAAAGCTCTTTAGCTCTTTCTATTGCAAGAGTCTCAACTACGTCAACGTGTTCGCAGCCGCCATAATAACGCTTCTTAGGATACCCTTCTGCATATTTATTTGTAAGCGGTGAGCCCATCGCCGCCATAACAGCAGGAGAAACTACGTTCTCTGATGCTATCAGCTCAATATTGTTGTTAAGTCTGTCAAGCTCCAAATCCATTGCTTTGGCAACTTCAGGGTCAACCTTTACTATGTCCTCAAATGAAAACACTAAAAACACTCCTTTATATTTAGTTATTTATTTTCTTTTTTTCTTATTTTTCTTTAAAGCCGCAGAATCCTTTACAAGCGGTTTTGACGTCATAATTTTTGTATAAACGGCTAAAATTATAAAATAAACAAGCATTAAAATATAAACTAATGCTACGGCAAAACTTTTTGAATAAAAGCTAAATAAATTAAATTTAGATATGTAAAGAATAATAGCCGCAACAAAAACACCTATACCTACTGCACTGTAGTTTTTAAGTTTTAAATTCTTTTTTTTACCTAAAACAAAAAGCAAAACTGCACTAACTGCACCTAAAATTCCAAGCACTAAAATTATTGTGTACGTAAGTTTTGAATAGCTGCCCCTTAATAAGCCGTTAACATAAAGCATTAAAAATGCACCTATAAGCAATATACCAAAGTTAAGCACCAATCTGTTTAAAAGCTGTTCTTTTTTCTCTTTAGTCAATTTATAATTCATTCCCTTCTAAATAATTTACTGCATCTCATCAAATTCATACATAACAGCAGAAAGGACAGCCTGTCCTGCTGTTTCAGTACGAAGAATTCTGTTTCCTAAAGTTACTGTCTGTGCCCCCATTGATTTTAGAAACTCTATTTCCGAGCGGTCAAATCCGCCCTCAGGTCCGATAAAAATACCAATCGAGGAAATGTTTTTGTTCCTGGAAAGAACAGACTTAAGCGATGTGACCTTTTCCTCCTCATAGGCAACAATAACAAGGTCAAGACATTTTACAAGGCCTTGTGTTTCATCAAGCGAATAAATATCATATATATTAGGGACGGCACCGCGGGCACACTGCTTGACCGACTCTTTTGCAATTTTTCTCCATCTTTCAAGTTTTTTCTCAGCCGCCTCGTTTGAATCTACCTTGATAACTGTTCTTTCGGTAACAACAGGGCAAATAGAATCTATTCCAAGCTCCGTGCATTTTTCTATGATGTATTCCATTTTAGGATTTTTGGGGATGCTCTGAAAAAGAGTAACCTTAAGTTCAGGCTCTGCTATACATGGTTTTTTTTCTATAATATCAAGAGTCAGAGCGTCGCTTTCAATCTTAGAAAGACGCGCCACGTAATCAAAGCCTTCCCCGTCGCATAAAATAAGTATGCTTTTGGTCTGCAGGCGCAAAACTTTTGTAATATGTTTTACGTCTGTGCCGTATATCTTTGCAATAGAACCCTGAATATTTGAGCTGTCAACAAAAAATTTAGGCATAATATCACCTTAAAAGACTTAATAGATAACTGTATTATATCATTTTTTGTAGTGTTTTGTCAATCAAAACAGAAATTATTTATATACCTATCGCATAAAAAATTATTTCTGTCCGTTTTAAATTAAATTTATGACCTCTGCCCCTGTGTTTTTAGCATATCTTACAGTATTTCCCGTCCCGCTTAGTTTTCCGTTAAACACGGCAATTACCATTTTTGAGCGGTTGACCATCCACTCGTTTCTGACCTGATAGCACCCCGTAAAATACCGCTCATTTACGAGCTTGACGTAATCGGCTTTTTTTATGATAGTATTAAACCTTATCTTTTCCTCATCGCTTCGGTATTTTTCAAAATCGGGATGCGGAAGTGCGCATACTAAGTGAATATCAGGATTTTGCTCCCTTATTTCAAGCACAATCTCTGCCGCCCAAATGTCCGTTCCCATGGCCATACCTGTAATAAATGTCACAATTCCTTTTCCTATTGCCCACTCTATAGCCTTTTTAAGACGCGGTCTTATATCTTTTTCGCTATACTCCATTTTTTCGGGGCGGTG
>SVJO01000021.1 GCA_015068935.1 Oscillospiraceae bacterium | reverse complement strand
TGTATGTAGCCTATGAACAACTTAAAGCAAAGCTTGAGGAGGAAGGACTCTTTGACAAAAAGCATAAAAAGCCAATTCCAAAGTATCCCCAAGTAATAGGAGTTGTTACAGCGGCAAGCGGGGCAGCTGTCAGGGATATAATAAATGTTTTGGGCAGGCGATATCCGCTGGCGCATGTCAGAGTGCTTCCTGTAGCCGTTCAGGGCGAGGGAGCAGGAAAAGAGGTGGCTGCCGCTATAGACTACTTAAACGAACACAAGCTGTGTGATGTTATAATAGCAGGCAGAGGCGGAGGTTCAATAGAGGATTTGTGGGCATTCAATGAAGAATGTGTTGCAAGAGCAATTTTTAGGTCAGAAATTCCCGTGATTTCTGCGGTGGGGCATGAGGTTGACTTTACCATTGCTGATTTTGTAGCAGATATGAGGGCGCCGACTCCTTCTGCTGCGGCAGAAATTGCCGTTCCTAATACACAGGAGCTGATGCAATACTTAATGACGGCAAAAAGCGGATTGTTTGCAAATTTAACCTCGCTTATAGAGAGAAACCGTCATAAGCTATCAATTTATGAGAGCAATCCTGCATTTAAGATGTTTAAGAATTTCTTGAAAGACAAAGAACTTGAACTTGACTTGCTGACAACGGACTTAGAAAATTCAATGAGGGAGCTTTTGAAAACGAAAACGGATGCCTTCCTGATGCATATAGGAAAACTTGATGTTTTAAGTCCGCTTAAGGTCTTAGAGAGAGGGTACGCTGTTGTTTTTTCAGATAGCGGAAAAGTCATAAGAAAGTGCGTTGATACAAAAAGCGGCGACGAAATCAGCATCAGATTTAAAGACGGGGAGATTGGTTGTCTGGTCAAATAGTTATTTATAGCTTTACTTTGACTGGATTTTGTGATAAAATAAGATAGTAAATTTATTTCAAGGAGAATGAATTATGACCAAACGGCCAAACAGAAGAAAATCAACAGTAAAGAAATTTTTTTGCGGTTTGCTTATAGCGGCAGCTTTGGTGGCTCTGTTTTTAGTTTCATTTTTTGTAACAAAACTGGTTTTAGATGCAAATCAGAATCCTGGTTCATACAGTGACGGAAAGCATGCAGAAGCATCAGCAACACCTAAGCCAACCTATGAGGAACTTGAGAAAATGGTGATAGAAAAGAATAAAAAAATAGAGGATTTAGAGGATGAGCTTGAAAGATACAGAGGAAATGCCGTGCAGGCGACAATTTCACCGCTAACTCAGGTACCTGCGCAAACGCAGACTCCTGAGCCTGCAAAAACTCCTGCACCGCCGGTTCAGACATCTGCGCCTACGGCTTCGCCGCAGACGCAGGCTCCCGTCAGTGCTCCGGTTGCAACAAAAGCTCCTGCAGCAGAGAATTCTGTCCCTGCAGCTTAATAGAAAAATTATGAACAGTAATATATTTGGAGAATTTATAACACATAATGAGTCAGAGACGTCTCTTCTTGCAAAGGAACTCGCAAAAACACTTGTCGCGGGAGATGTTGTATGTCTTTTCGGGGACCTTGGTGTTGGAAAGACTGTTTTTACTAAAGGCATTTGCAGAGAACTTGGGACTGACGAGTATATAAACAGCCCTACATTTACTATAGTAAATGAGTATGAGGCAAAGGATTTAGATATTTATCATTTTGATATGTATCGGATAGAAGACCCGTCTGAACTTATAGAAATAGGATTTTCAGAATATTTGTCAAAGAATGGAATTTGTATAATCGAATGGCCTGAAAATATTTACAGTGAGCTTCCGAAGTGTCGGACAGATGTAAAAATAGAGAGGTTATCCTTTGACGAAGAACAAAACCGCAAGGTCACAATAGTAAGGAACGAGGCTTAGAATATGTTGATATTAGGAGCAGATACTTCATCTAAAGCGGCTACTGCAGCACTTTTGGAAGATGGCAAAATTATCTGTGAATACACTTTAAATATAAATAATACGCACTCGGAAAAATTTCTGCCGCTTATAGAGCAGATGCTCAAAGACACATCATATAGCTATGATAATATAGACGTTTTTGCTTGTGGACTGGGACCTGGTTCTTTTACAGGCATAAGAATAGGTGTGGCAACAATAAAGGGCCTTTGTGGAGCTCTTGGTAAAAAGGCAGTAGGTGTTTCGAGTCTGGAGGCTTTAGCCTATAATGCAGTTGGTTTTTCGGGAATAATTGTACCGACTGTTTTTGCACGTGCTGATGAGGTGTTCTGTGCAGTATACGAAAAGGATATGAAAGAAATTATGTCTCCGTCGGTTATGACAATAGATGAGCTCTTAGATTTTTGCGGAGACAAAGAAGCGTTATTTTTGGGCGACGGGGCAGAAAAATTTGAGCCGATAATTAAACAAAAATCAGCTTCCTTTACTGTGGCAGAGCACAGTTTAAATATAATGAGGGGTTCAGGTGTATGTGCCCTGGCTTCAAAAAAGGCAGAAAACAATGAATTTATCAGCTATTTAGAGCTTGCGCCTGTATATTTGAGGCAGAGTCAGGCAGAAAGAGAATATAATAAAAATAAATAATAAGGAAGGTCATTTGAAATGATAGTTATTGGAAGCGACCATGGCGGTTATGAATTAAAGGAAGTTATAGTTAAGTATTTAAAGTCAATTGGTAAGGAAGTTAAGGATTGCGGAACATTTGACGGTGCATCAGTTGACTATCCTGATATTGCAAAAGAAGTTTGTGCCGAATATAAAAAAGGCGGATATGAGTTTGGTATTTTAATTTGTGGAACAGGTATAGGCATTTCTATTGCTGCAAACAAGATTGAGGGAATAAGATGTGCACTCTTAAATAATGAATATTCCGCTAAAATGACAAAGAGACATAACAATTCAAATATTATTGCCTTCGGAGGCAGAGTAGTAGGACCTGATATGGCGATTGGTATGCTCGAGGCATACATGTCTGCTGAATTTGAAGGCGGAAGACATCAGAAGAGAATTGATAAAGTGAGTGAACTTGAAAAATAATCAAATGAAATCAGGGGGGCTTTTGTTATGCAAAGACGTGATAAAATCAATTATTATCTGGATATAGCTCAGACAGTTTCCAAAAGAGGCACATGCCTGAGAAGAAACTATGGCGCAATCATGGTAAAAAATGATGAGATAATATCAACGGGGTATAACGGGGCGCCCCGCGCAAGAAAAAACTGTGTGGATTTAGGTTTTTGTATCAGAGAAAAGCTGAATATTCCTCATGGTGAGAGATACGAGATGTGCAGAAGTGTCCATGCAGAGCAGAATTGTATTATCAGTGCATCAAGACGTGATTCTATAGGTGCAACACTTTATCTGGCATGTACAGACCCAAAAACAAAAGAATTGCTTTCAGGGACAAATTGCTGTGCTATGTGTCAGCGTATGATTATTAATGCAGGAATAAAGGAAGTTATAATCCGCGACACAGAGGATGAGTACAGAATTGTTAATGTTGATAAATGGATAATAAATGATGATACACTTCCGCAGGAAATATAAATTCTTAAGACTTGCAGCTATTTTATTAGCCTGGCATTTTGCGGCAGGCGATATTATGTAAAAAAACGGCATGGAATAATTCCATGCCGTAATTTTTTTGAGTTGATTAGTTACACTCAGCGCAAAGCGGACCTGCAAGCTCGTTCATGAAGAAGAGTTTACCGGGGAGTGTAGGAATGAAGCTTGATGTAATCCATGGTGTAGGACCATAGCGAAGAGTCATCCAAAGGCTCATGCCCTGCCACTGCATTCCTCTGCCAAGTGTTCCGTCAGCACCGCCAATGATGTAGTCAGCCTGCATGAAAATACCAGGGCCGATTGTGTTAGCACGGCACGGAACGAGCGGTGTTCTTGACTTAAAGCTTGTTAGGGCATTCTGCTCAATTGTGAGCGGGTGGAGCTTAGCGCCAACTCTGTGAGTCTGTGCAAGCCATTCCTCAGTTGTAGCAAATTCACCTGCAAACTGGGGTTCCCAGAAAGCAATGTGGCACATTCTTCCGATACCAAATATTAATACCATCTTAGCGCCTTCTGCCTTTAAAGCAGCAATTTTCTCTGCATACTTGGGAAGATTATCTTTTGTAGCGAAGTTTCTCTGTTCTTTTGGAACTGTGAGTTCGCCGAGCGGATTATAAAAAGCCTGCTCCATAGCATTTGTAAATGAACCAGGATTGTCTGATGCGAGTGTATTACCATCAGCATCTGCCCATTCGTCCATATTAAAGCAATGAAGATGGTCGCATTTTACATTCCATTCCTTTAAGAAATAAACAACCCATTTATACATGCCCATAGGACCTACGGGGAGAATCATAATGAGTTTTTCGCCTGCATCTCTTGCAGTCTTAATCTTTAAAGCGATTTCATGTCCCATGAGGGCATTGAATTCACTTACGTCCTCACAACCAACAAGGTTAAAATCCTTGTTCCAGAAATCCTGTCTGTCATAGATGCTTTCAGGTGCGTTTGAGCAACACTCATCTATTTTTACCATGTCCCATCCTGCCGGATAGAAACCTTCTAAGTTAGAGCCTTTGACTGTACTTGCAAAATCCATAACTTAATTCCTCCTTATAGATTAATTAATTTTAATATATTTTACCATAAAAAACTAATTATGGCAACATTCTTTTTGTTGTAGGTTTAGGATAAACCATGCATTGTGAGAATGCTTCAGCATACTGAGCACCGCACTGATAGCCGCGGTATTTTGAAATAGTTCTTACCATATCCGCAAAATCAATGTTGTCATGTTCTCTCATCCATTTGAGCTGGCTTTCATGACATTCAAGCATCTCAAGTTTTAAATCGATTTCCTCAGTAATATCTACATATTCTGTGGGAAGGAATTCATTTCCACCTAAGTTATCCATGTAAAAAATAGGGGTAACCATAGAGGGGGTCATTACGTTTGATACATAATGGGGAACACTTGCAGCAAATGATGCATTGAAAACAAGTTTGCTTACTGCAACGTGGTCAGGCATATAATCGTTTGGTGCATGAGTTATAATAAAATCAGGCTGAGCTTCTCTGATTACATCAACCACTTTATCTACCTGTTCTTTTGTTTCATATGCAAGAAGGTCTCCAATATCACATGTCACTACTTTGATTCCGGCAAGCTCGCCGGCTTTTTTAGCTTCATTCTTACGGATTTCAGCCAGTTCATCAGGCTGAATTAACACATGACCCAAATTGCCGTTACACACGTGACAAACTGTTACGTTGTCACCTCTTTTTACGCATTTTGCCAAGGTTCCCGCGCAATTGATTTCTATGTCATCGGGATGGCAGCCAATAGCGAGTACATTCATTTTACACATCTCCTTTTTCCTTTAAGCTCTCCACAGACAGCTTAAAGCTTTTAATAATTGTAGTGCTAAAAGCAGTTAAGACACCTGTTGATTGGCTTTTCATTTAATTTTAAATGTTATTGTTTAATAGACAGTTAGTTATCTGATATGTATTCATGGATGTTCAATTAACATTATGATATCATATAATAAAGTTTATAAAACAATATATTTTTGTATACAAAATATGCTTTTGTTCACAAAAATATATTGTTTTAAAATTTGAGGCCTCACCGCAGGGGTTTCCCTGCGGTGGACCTTTAAGGCTTTCAATTAGTCGCGAGCCATTCTTTTGTAAGTTTCATATCTGTCTTTTAAGTCACTTTCAGCCTTAGCAAACAATGCGTCTGCTGCTTCGGGGAAAGCGCGTTTTAACATCAGATAACGGTTCTCGCCTTCTAAGAAGTCCTTTATTTCACCTGTAGGTTCTTTAGAATCTAAGATGAACGGATTTTTACCCTCAGCTTTAAGCTCGGGGTTATATCTCCATAAGTGCCAGTAACCTGTCTCAACAGCTTTTTTCTCTTCTGCAATTGTGCAGTTCATACCTGCTTTAACACCATGGTTAATACATGGAGCATAAGCAATGATAAGTGACGGACCAGGATAGCTCTCTGCTTCTTTGATTGCTTTGATTGCCTGAGCCATATTAGCACCAAGAGCAATCTGTGCAACATAAACGTAGCCATAGGTTGTAGCAATCATACCGAGGTCTTTCTTTCTGATTTTCTTACCAGAAGCTGCAAACTTAGCAATAGCAGCTGTCGGTGTAGCTTTTGATGACTGGCCGCCTGTGTTTGAGTAAACCTCTGTATCAACAACAAAGATATTAATATCTTCGCCTGATGCAATAACGTGGTCTAAGCCGCCGTAGCCGATGTCGTAAGCCCAGCCGTCGCCGCCGAATGCCCACTGAGATTTCTTAACTAAGAAATCAGTTCTTTCGCTTATATCTTTAAGCGGAGAAGCGCTTGTATCTGCTTTAGCTAAGCAGTCACAAACAACTTTTGCAGTAGCTTTTGAGCCTTCTGCATCATTCATTGATTCAATCCATGCTTTAAATGCAGCTTCTAAATCATTGGGGATACCCAAAGCTATAGCTTCTTCCATCTTTTCTTTCAATGTGTTTCTGTTTTTCTTAACAGCAAGAACCATACCTAAGCCAAACTCTGCATTGTCTTCAAAGAGTGAGTTTGCCCATGCAGGTCCCTGACCGCAAGCATTCTTGCAGTAAGGCATGCTGGGAGCAGAACCGCCCCAGATTGAAGTACAACCTGTAGCATTTGCAACCATCATTCTGTCACCAAAGAGCTGAGTGATGAGCTTAATATAAGGTGTTTCGCCGCAGCCTGCGCAAGCGCCGGAGAATTCTAAGAGCGGCTGTGCAAACTGTGAGCCCTTAACAGAAGCCTTATCCATTAAGTTATCCTTAACGGGAACTTCCATAGCATAATCCCAGTTGTCAGCATCTTTTGAAACCATTTCATCAACAGGTTTCATGATAAGAGCTTTATTCTTAGACGGACAAGTCTGAACACAAACTCCGCAACCTGCACAGTCTCTCGGACTAACCTGCATACGGAATTTGAGGCCCTTTAGCTGAGGTCCGTTTGCATCGAGCATTTCAAATCCTGAAGGAGCATTAGCAGCTTCTGTCTCATTTAAGAGGATAGGACGGATTGCAGCATGAGGACAAACGAGAGAACACTGGTTACACTGGATACAGTTTTCTTTAATCCATTCAGGAACATTGATGGCAATAGTACGTTTTTCATATCTTGATGTGCCCTGTTCAAATGTGCCGTCTTCTCTTCCCGCAAATGTGCTTACAGGGAGTTTGTTGCCCTTCTGGGCATTAACAGGTTCAACAACCTTTGTAATAAATTCAGGTTTTCCTGAATTGTCAGCAGCAGTTTCTTCATCAACAGCATTTTTCCATGAAGAAGGGATTTCAATCTTAACAAGAGCATCAAGAGCTCTGTCAACTGCCATACAGTTCTTTTCAACGATTTCCTTACCCTTTTTGCCGTATGTCCTATCAATAGCGGCTTTGAGAAGCGGAACAGCTTCATCAATCGGAATAACTTCTGAAAGTTTGAAGAATGCAGACTGTGTAACCATGTTGATTCTTCCGCCAAGACCAACAGATGCTGCAATATCAACAGCATTGATGATATAGAAGTTAATTTCGTTTTCAGCAAGGAATCTCTTCATTGAAGCAGGAAGTTTTTCTTCCAGTTCCTCAGGAGACCATACGCAGTTTAACAAGAAGGTTCCGCCTTTTCTGAGACCTTCTAAAACATCATACTGATAGATATATGAAGGTTTATGACATGCAATATAGTCAGCTTCGTCTAAAAGATAGGTTGATCTTATCGGTGTATGACCGAAACGCAGGTGAGACATTGTTACGCCGCCGGATTTTTTGGAGTCGTAATCAAAGTATGCCTGAGCATAGAGGTCTGTGTTGTCACCAATAATCTTAATAGCATCTTTGTTAGCACCAACTGTACCGTCTGAGCCAAAGCCCCAGAACTTACAACGTGTTGTGCCGGCAGGTGCAGCATTGATTTTCTCTCCGATTGGGAGTGAGAGGTTTGTAACATCGTCCTCGATTGAGATTGTGAAACCATTTTTGGGGCAGTCAGCCTTGAGGTTTTCAAATACTGCATTGATGTGTGTCGGTGTTGTGTCTTTTGAACCAAGACCGTAACGTCCTCCAACAATAACAGGAGCATCCTCCTTGCCATAGAAGAGATTGCAGATGTCAAGATAAAGAGGTTCGCCAAGTGAACCGGGCTCTTTTGTTCTGTCAAGAACAGCAATCTTTTTAACAGTCTCAGGAAGTACGTCAAAGAAATATTTAGCTGAGAAAGGTCTGTAGAGGTGGACTTTAATAACACCGACTTTTTCTCCGCGTGCCATTAAATAATCTACAGTTTCTTCAATAGCTTCGCAAGCAGAACCCATAGCAACAATAATGTTTTCTGCATCAGGAGCGCCGTAGTAATTAAATGGCTTGTACTCTCTGCCTGTAATTTTTGTGATTTCCTTCATGTAATCATTTACAATATCAGGAATAGCATCGTAGAATTTATTTGCAGCTTCTCTGCCCTGGAAATAAATATCCGGATTCTGTGCTGTACCGCGGAGAACAGGATGTTCAGGGTTTAAAGCTCTGTCTTTGAATTCTTTTAAAGCTTTTTTGTCGAGGAGTTTTTCTAAGTCGGCATAGTCCATAACCTCGACCTTCTGAATTTCATGAGAAGTTCTGAAACCGTCAAAGAAGTGAAGGAACGGAACGCGGCCCTTAATTGCAGCAAGATGTGCAATTCCGCCAAGGTCCATTGTTTCCTGAACGCTTCCTGATGCAAGCATTGCAAAGCCTGTCTGACGGCAAGCCATAACGTCCTGATGGTCTCCGAAGATTGAGAGCGCATGAGCTGCAATAGCTCTTGCACTAACATGGAAAACAGCCGGAAGAAGCTCGCCTGCTATTTTATACATATTTGGAATCATAAGGAGCAAACCTTGTGATGCTGTAAAAGTAGATGTTAAAGCACCGGCCTGAAGAGAACCGTGAACTGCGCCTGCAGCACCCGCTTCCGATTGCATTTCGCAAACGTCTACAGTATTTCCAAAGATATTTTTCTGACCTTTGGCACTCCATTCATCAACGTATTCAGCCATTGTTGATGAAGGTGTTATAGGATAGATAGACGCAACTTCGGAAAACGCATAGGCGTTATGAGCTGCGGCAAAGTTTCCATCCATGGTTTTCATTTTTTTTGCCATTTTATATCCTCCTTTAAGTGGTTAATTTTTAAAAACATTATATCAGTATAAATATCTGAGTATAACAAAATTATTATATCATAAAGTATATAAAATTTCAAACATTATTTTGAATTAGAAGCGATATTTTAACGTATTATTAAAAATTTTTGTGTTTTTTTTGTAAAAATTGAACAAGTATTGCGGTTTTGTGACAGTTAGATGAAAAAACAGGCACATTTATTGACTCAAATTCAGAAGATATGATAAAATAAATGTGTATTTTACATATTGGGGGGATAAATGTTGAAAAAAATACTATCGATTTTGCTTTCTGGGGTGCTTACTCTTTCTCATATAGCAGCATTTGCCGAAACTCCGGTTTCTCAGTGGGCAGAATCACATTTTCAGTATCTTGAAGGTTATGACATTGAAATAGAAGAAGGAAAAAATGACGGATTTAAAGAAAGCATTAAAAGATTGCAGTTTGCCGAAATAATGAATTCTGCATATGAGACATATACGAATGAGACAGTGGATATATCAGACGCTGCACCTTTTTATGATACAGTTTCGCCTGATGCAGCAGCGCTTTATGTGCTTGGAATAGTAACGGGAGATGAAAATGAAAATTTTAATCCGAAGTCATACATAACAAGACAGGAAGCAGCAAAAATGCTCTACAACTTTTGTTTTGCATTAAAGGGAGAAAGGCTTGAAAAGGACATTAGCAGACTTGAAGAATACCGTGATTTTGACGAAATTGCTTCATGGGCGCAAAATGCTATAGGCGCACTTGCAAAAAGCGGAATAATGTGCGGCAAAGATGAAAATAAATTTTGCCCAAAAGATAATTTAACAATAGAGGAGGCTGTTGTCTTAATCAGTCGCACCATGCAGTTTGACATAAAATATGAACCAGAAGATGATAAAGAAAAAGAAGAGGAAAAAGAAGAAATAACAGAGGATAACATACAGACACAAGGAGTGAAAACTGAAACAATTTTCTGGGAGGACCTTCCTGATTCGAAAGAGTATTATGTAGAAATCATTGAATACAGGAACACCATCCATGGAGAAGAGATGGGAGCTAAAGACCCTGCTGTATATATTGTAAACGAAAAACAGTTTACGTTTAATACTAAACCTGTGAGACGATATGAAATAACAGTGACATCAGGCAGTAAAACAAAGGAGTTTGAGATAAAAACCTCGCAGATAAGACCATGGTCTGAAAATTTAGCAGAGATTGAAGCCTTTGGCATTCCTGAAACAAAAGAAGAGGCAGACATTTTGATGGAGGAGATTACAGTCGATGTCTGGAAATTAGAAGGAGAAAAGAAAGTAGCATCGAAAGCTACTTTTACCGTGCATAAAGCAATAGCTGAAAAAGTAAAATGCATTTTTAAAGAAATTTTTGAAGGAAAAGAAAAATTCCCTATAAATTCGATAGGTGGTTATGCGTGGAGAGGCGGAAAAAGTGAACATAATTTCGGCACAGCTATTGACATAAACCCCAATGAAAATTATTGCATCTATACAAATGGGCAGATAGTGGGAAACTTTTATAAGCCATACGAAAACGAATATTCAATAACTCCGTTTTCAGAGGTTGTTGAAATTTTTGAAAAATATGGGTTTAACTGGGGCGCAGACACATGGAGAGGCAACAGAGACTATATGCATTTTTCTTATTGCGGAACATGATAAAAACAAAAAATGGGGTGTAAAATCAGATTTTACACCCCTGAATTAACACTATTCATCGAAAAGCGGTGTGCTGAAATACCTTTCACCTGTGTCGGGAAGAATTGTAACAACACGTTTGCCCTTTCCGAGTTTTTTTGCCATTTTGATAGCGGCACACACATTTGAGCCGCTTGAAATTCCACACATGATACCTTCTTTTGAGGCAAGCATTTTGGCGGTGCCTAAGGCTTCGTCATCTGTTATTATCTCAACATGGTCATAAATTTGTGTATTGAGGTTATGCGGAATAAGACCGTCTCCTATGCCCATCTGAAGATGAGTGCCGATGTCGCCTCCTGCAAGAATTGCGGCATTTTCGGGCTCAACAGCCCAGATTAAAATGTCGGGATTTTCGCGCTTGAGTTCAATTCCTATTCCTGAAATTGTACCTCCTGTGCCAACTCCTGAGCAGAAGCCGTCAATAGGACCGTTTACATCGCGCAAAATCTCTATTGCAGTGTTGCGTCTGTGGACAAGCGGATTATTAGGATTTTCAAACTGCTGAGGTATATAGACATTCTTGTTTTTTGCTTTCATATCAAGGGCAGTTTGCAGGCACTCTTCTATACATTTTCCGATGTTTCCGTCATCGTGAATGGAAATAACTTCGGCTCCGTAATGCTTAACGAGTTTAGTTCTTTCAGCGCTGACCGAATCGGGCATAATGATAATGGTTTTATAACCTCTTACAGCACCGACAAGAGCAAGGCCTATACCTTGGTTTCCGCTCGTAGGCTCAACAATGATTGTATCAGGTGTTATAAGCCCTTCCTTTTCAGCTTCTAAAATCATATTATAAGCTGTTCTTGTTTTTATTGAACCGCCAATGTTAAGACCTTCGAACTTAACTAAAATTTCGGCGCAGTCATCATCTGTCATATTATTTAGTCTTATCATTGGGGTATTTCCCATAGCATCTAAAATGTTATTACAAATCAAGCTAAACTCTCCCACCTATAAATTTCTATATAATATTATATGCCAAAATCATTAAAAGTCAAGTAAAAGCTATCAGGAATTGACAACAGAAAATAAAACTGTTAAAATATATTTAAACGCAGGAGAGGGGATGCGACAAATGAAAAAGAATATATGGAGCAATGTGTATTACAGACTTAATGAGCCGATTATGATACGCCTTGCTGTTTTATATACATTAAAATATACAGAGTTTCCAATAAGCTCTATGGATTTAAAGCATGTTATGCTTGATGCTACAAGTGTGGATTACATAGATTTGTGTGAAAATATTGAGCTTTTAAAGAAAGAAAATCATATAAAAATTGTGTTCCGTGATGAGATGAACAAGTATGCGCTGACGGAAACAGGCACGGAAATGATTGATATGTTTGAAAAAAATCTGCTCTCGAGTGTCAGGGAAAATATAAGAAAAAGTGCAGATGAGTTCTTCCGTCAGGAATTTGAAAAATCTCAGGTCAGGAGCGAAATTTCACCAAGTGAGACAAATGCATTTTATCTTGATGCAGAGCTCAACGACGGCAAAACGAAAATGCTGTCCATGTCGATTTTTGCAGGCTCGCGTGAAAATGCGATAATGATGAAAAATAAGTTTAATGAGGCGCCAGTCGAGCTTTTTCAGGAAATTCTGAAGTTTTTAAAAGATGACGGGGACATCACAGAGGATTAAATCCAGATTATAATTTTATACAAAAAGGCGGAGGAAATTATGACTTTCGATAAAAAAAATGTAAAGGCAACGCTATTTATAGTTTTTGTGTCAATTTTGTTTTTCTGGGGGTTGCAGAGAATAGAGGCAATTTCTGATTTTGTCAAAATGATTATAAATGTACTTATGCCGTTTATAGCAGGCGGGGCAATTGCATTTGTTGTAAATGTTCCGATGAGAAGGATTGAAAAGCTCTTTCCTAAGAAGATGGGAAGAATAAAAAGGCCCATAGCCTATATTCTGACTCTTGTTTGCCTGTGTGCAGTTTTAGCATTTGCACTTTTTGTTATTATTCCGGACATTTCAAGAACAATTGCAAATCTTGCACTTCAGGTGCCTGGTGCAATTGAAACAGTAAAACGATTTTTTGAAGACGTTATGGGAAATAACCCGCAAATAGAGAATGTTATTAAAAATATTAATATAGATTTTGATGCACTTGGAAGACAAGCTATTTCTATCCTGCAGAATAGCGCAACAGGGATTTTGAACATAAGTGTAAATATTATAAGCAACGTTGTTTCAGGAATACTTTCCTTTGTCATCGCTTTCATGTTCTCGATTTATATTTTAATGCAGAAGGAAAAACTTTCAAGGCAGGCAAAAAAAGTAATTTATTCATATTTGCCAGTATCTGTTTCAGACAAATTTATAAAGGTTATGAAGATGTCTAACAAGGTATTTTCAAATTTCATTTCGGGACAATGTATAGAAGCTCTTATTCTTGGATTTATTTTCTTTGTAATTCTTTCTATACTTAAATTCCCTTATGCACTTTTAATTTGTGTCGTAATTTCAATATCTGCGCTTGTTCCTGTTGTGGGTGCATTTATAGGCTGTATAGTAGGTGCGCTTTTGTTACTTATGGTGAACCCTTTAGAAGCACTCATATTTATAATTATATTTATTGTTGTTCAGCAGATTGAGGGGAATTTAATTTATCCTCATGTTGTAGGAAGCTCTGTAGGCCTTCCTTCTATCTGGGTTTTAGTTGCAGTCACACTTGGTGCAGGATTATATGGTGTAATGGGAATTTTAATTTTTATTCCGCTTTGTTCGGTCATTTATGCCTTATTTAAAGAAAGTGTGTCAGACAGACTTAAAGAAAGAAAAATACCAAAAGAAAAATATGAGTAAAATGGGCTGTAGCAAAATGATTTCATTTTGCTGCAGCCCATTCATATATCTATCTCGTCTTTTATGTCATATGCATAGGACTTGTGCGGATTTTTTGCTCTTTTTAAAAGTGTGGCAGATGAAATAGGGGAAATAAAAACCTTGCTCTTTTTGTTAGTTTCTGCAAGAACAAAGGATTTGGGCAAATCCTCCTCAGAGACATTTATTACAAAACCTTCCTCTTCTGCAACTGCGAGGAATTCTCTTGTTGTTTTAGATGTGCTTGTGACATCAAGGTCAAAAATTGCAATGACATCACTTAAATTAACGACTGTATCGCCGCCTAAATGCAGAAACATAATTTCCTCCTGAATTTAAAAATATTTTAATGAAGCAGCGGCATCAGGCTATGACACCGCTGCTTAAATTATATGTCCGTCTTTAACATTTATTATATTTGCATTGCTTCCTTCAAAAACTTCATCAATTCCGGCGCATGTTATAATAACTTGCTTGTCCGGAATTTTTTTAACAAGAAAAGAACGTCGCTTAAAATCAAGCTCACTTAAGATGTCATCTAAAAGCAGTATGGGATATTCACCCGTTTCTTCATAAAGTATTTCCGCCTGAGCGAGCTTTAAAGAAAGTATGGCGCTTCTTTGCTGTCCCTGTGAAGCAAACGATTTTGCATCTTTCCCGTTGATGATTATATCAATATCGTCTCTGTGAGGGCCATAAAGGGAACAGCCCTGTTCCAGTTCGCGCGTAAAAGATGATTCAATTTTTTCAAGCATTTCTTCTTTTGTTTTAAATTTTGTCTTATATGAAACCAAAAGGTCTTCTCCTGTTGCCTCGAGATGAATTTTCTTTGCAACAGCGCAGAGTTTATTAACATAATCAGTGCGGTAACGGCACAGCTCTATACCATAAGATGCAAGACTTTCATTCCATACAGAAAGTGTGTCGCCGATAGGATTTTCGCCTAAAGAACGCATTTTCTTTATAAGGTTATTGCGCTGGTCTAAAATCTTATTATATTTTCCCAAAAGATGATAGTACCTGGGACGTGCGCCTGACAAGGCGACATCTAAAAATCTTCTTCTGACAAAGGGGCCTTCCTTTATAAGTCCAAGTTCATCAGGGAAAAACAAAACAACAGACAGCTTACTTAACAGTTCGCTGAGTTTAGTAATATTTACACCGTTTATTTTGATTTGTTTTTTTCTGTCTTTTAAGATAATGATTTCAATACTGTTTTCGCGTCTGCTGTCATCATAGAGTATATCAATTTTTGTGTAGTGTTGACCGAGAAATATGGTTTCTCTTTCCTGCTGCGTTCTGAAAGACTTGCCGAAAGCAAACATATAGATAGCCTCAAGCACGTTTGTTTTACCCTGGGCATTGTCGCCGCAGAGAATGTTTGTTTTTGGGGAAAAGTAAATTGTTTGCTCTTTATAATTACGAAAGTTTTTAAGACGCAGTCGTTTAATATACAATTCTATTCCACCTTAATTTCTTCTTTTTTACCGTCGGAAAGCTCAACAACGGCAACACTTCCGGGATACATCTTCTTGCCGCGCATCTGGCAGAGCTCGTTATCTACAGTGACGCATCCTGCCAAAATCATGTCTTTTGCCTCGGCACCTGAAAAGGCAATTCCGGAAAACTTTAAAAGCTGATCCAGTTTTATGTATTCTGTATCAATTTTTATATTCATTGTTTAGCTCCTGTCGTTTAAGTTTGAAACAAGTTCTTCGATTATCTTTTTTGTGTCCTCATTTTTTTCCATGCTGGCTTTGATATTATTTATTCCGTTTAGGATAGTAGCATGGTTTCTGCCTCCAAGCTCTTTTCCTATTTTAGGAAGACTGAGCCCTGTACATTCACGCAGCAAATACATTGCGATGTGACGCGCATATGAAATTTCCTGAGTACGTTTTGATGAAAGAATTTCATCAGAAGTGATGTTGAAGTAGTTTGCCACAATTGAAAGAATATATTCGGTGTTAACATGCGGGTCATCTGTTTTGCTCAGGAATTCCTTCATGGCATCATCTGCAAGCTGCATTGTAATAGGCTTGCCCATAAGGACATTATAAGCCGTAAGGCGTTTTAAAACACCCTCTAAATTTCTGATGTTGGATTTCAAATTTTCTGCAATATAGAAAATTATATCATTTGGCACTTCAAAATTTGCTTCGCTTGCCTTTTTCTTTAGGATGGCAACGCGTGTTTCCAAATCGGGCGGTTTAATATCTGCAATCAGACCCCATTCAAAACGTGTTCTCAAACGTTCTTCAAGCTCTTTGATTTCCTTGGGAGGTCTGTCCGAAGTGAAAATAAGCTGTTTGTTTGCCTCATGAAGAGCATTGAAGGTATGGAAAAATTCAACTTGAGTCTGGTCTTTTTTTGCAATAAACTGGATGTCGTCAATGATTAAAACGTCACAGGTTCTGTACTTGTTTCTGAACTCTGTCTGTTTTTTGGCAATTATTACATCATTAATAAAGTCATTCATGAAATTTTCACTTGTAACATAAAGCACATTTGAAGATGGGTTATTTGCCTTTATTTCATTACCTATTGCCTGAACAAGATGCGTTTTACCAAGTCCCGGACCGCCGTATATGAAAAGTGGGTTGAAGGCATCGGCAGGTCGTTTGGAAACTGCCTGCGCCGCTGCATGGGCAAGGCGGTTAGATTCTCCTACGATGAATGATGAAAAGGTATAACGCGGGTTGAGTGTTAAGGCATCGTCTGTTCTCTGCTCGTAAAGAACAGTATATTCAAGCTCGGGCGGGAGAGGGTCGTTGTGGTCTAAAAGTGCAACATCGCACATCATATCACTTGCCAGACGAACAGCCTCTCTTATAACAGAAAGATGCATGCCTTTTACAATCTCCATATGTATTTCTGTAGGCATTTTAAGATACAGGACATTTTCGGCAAGTCCTACCGGAATAAGCGGGTCAATCCAATGTTCGTAAGCCGTCTGGCTAACGTCGGGATTTTCCCTGATTAAACTCAGGGTTTTGTTCCAAATTGAAGCTGACTGTGTGTTCATTTATATAACCTCTTGCATTAAATTATATTTTTATCGAAATTTCCGTTCTTAAATTTCGTTGGAGAATTATTATATCATAAAAAGGACTTTTTATCAAGTATAATTTTTGTTCGTTTTGTGCTTTTAACTATATAAAAAAATACGAAAAAAGTATCATTTTATCATGTTTTTTTAAAATATACATTTTTCTTTTTAACAAAATTTAACAAAAATAATGTATTTTGTCAAAAACTATTGACCATGCGTGAAACATTGTGTATAATAATTTGTTGTACGTTATTATGTTATATATGTTTGTGTATGTTATTTTTGCAGACTGAAAAGAAAGGATGCAGAAAAGGAGTTAGATAAAATGGCAAAAGCAGCAATTTTAGGCTATGGTGTAGTTGGTTCAGGGGTTTATGAAATTCTTTGCGGAAACAGTGAAAACATTGAAAAAAAAGCAGGGCAGAGAATTGATGTTAAATATATTCTCGACTTGCGTGATTTTCCCGACCATCCGCATCAGGAGCTTTTCACAAAAGATTTTAATGATATTTTAAACGATGATGAGGTTTCTGTTGTTATTGAAGTTATGGGCGGAGTTAATCCTGCTTATGATTTCTCTAAAGCGGCTCTCTTAAAAGGTAAGAATGTTATAACTTCAAATAAAGAACTTGTTGCAGCTTGCGGAACAGAGCTAATGGCTATAGCTAAAGAAAACAGTGTAAATTATCTGTTTGAAGCATCGGTTGGCGGAGGCATTCCGATTATAAGACCTCTTAATCAGTGCATGGCAGCTAACAGAGTAGAGGAAATTTACGGAATATTAAATGGTACAACAAATTACATAATGACTAAGATGGCAAAAGAAGGAGCTGACTTTGACGAGGTGTTAAAAGAAGCTCAGAGACTTGGATATGCAGAACGCAATCCTGAAGCTGATGTATGTGGCCATGATGCATGCAGAAAAATTGCTATTTTATCATCACTTGCATCAGGAAAGTTTGTAGATTATAAAAATATTCCTACTGAGGGTATAACGGAAATTACAAGAGCAGATGTTAAGTTTGCATCAAAGCTTAGTTCAGTTATTAAACTTATAGGCTCTGCGCGCCTTTTTGACGACGGCAAGGTATTTGCACGTGTTGCGCCTATGATAGTTCCTGAAAGCCACCAGTTTGCAAGTGTAAACGGTGTATTTAATGCTATTTTACTTCACGGCGACTATGTAGGAGATGTAATGTTTTACGGCAGAGGTGCAGGTAAGCTCCCGACAGCAAGTGCTGTTGTAGCAGACGTTATTGATGCAGTTAAGCATATAAGAACAAATAAATGGCAGGAATGGATCGATAAGGGCAGTGAATTCATGGTAGATGCTTCAAAGGTTGCATATAGATATTTTGTAAGAACAAAAGACGCATCCTTAGGTAAAGAGTTTGCAAATGCCCAGTCTCTCGGAGAAATTGATGGTGAGTACGGATTTGTGACAGAAGAGATGCAGGAAGGAGAATTCCTGCAACAGCTTTCTCAAAGGGGAACATTTATAAGAATGCTTTAATACCATTAATTAAACGGGAATGTAAAAAATTTTACATTCCCGTTTTGTTATAAGAAAAGAGTTGATTTCTTGAAAACAATAACTGCAGGAAAAAATGACGCGGGACAAAGGCTTGATAAGTTTTTATTAAAATTTTTAAACTCCATGCCAAAGAGTCTTTTATATAAAGCATTCCGTAAAAAACGTATAAAGGTTAATGGGAAAAAAGCAGATGCTACATACGTCTTAATGGAAAACGACGTGCTCGAGCTCTATATAAACGATGAATTTTTTTTAGAAAAGAAAAAAGTCTCCTTTGCCGCTCTGCCTTTAATAGATATAATTTATGAGGATGAAAACATTCTTATAGCTGATAAACCAAAGGGCGTTTTAATGCATGGAACGAAAACTGACCAGAAGACGCTTACATCAAATCTTTTGGCATATTTATATAATAAAGGGGAATATAACCCCCGAAATGAGCAGAGCTTTTCACCTGCTTTTGCAAACAGAATTGACAGAAATACTAGAGGTCTGGTGGTAGCCGGCAAGAATGCGGCGAGCCTGCGTGAGCTTAATGAAAGGATAAGAAACGGAGAAATAAAAAAGTTTTATATATGCATGTTATCAAAAGAGCCCGTGCAAAGAAGCGGGGAGATAGAGACATATTTAAAAAAAGATAGAGCTAAAAATAAAGTTTATGTGTGCGATAAAGAAGACATAGGTGCTCAGTATGCAAAAACAAGGTACAATGTTTTAAAAACTGGCAAGGACGGGGTCTTGTGCGAGGTTGAGCTTATTACGGGGCGAACCCATCAGATAAGGGCTCACATGGCATATATAGGATGCCCTATTTCAGGTGATGTAAAATACGGCGCACAAAAGGACGGGGAAAAAACTTATCAGGAACTTGTATCTTATAAGCTTTTATTTGATTTTAAGGAATCTAAAGAAGGAGAGCTTTCATATCTTGCAGGCAGGAGTTTTACTATTCCACAAAACAAATTATAATATAGGAAATAATTATATTTAAATTAACTATTGTTTTCTTAAAAGAAGTGTGTTAAAATTATAACATAAATTTAGAATTAATATTTTAAGGAGTTGACTTTACATGCCATTAGTAACAACTAAGGAAATGTTCCAGA
>SVJO01000048.1 GCA_015068935.1 Oscillospiraceae bacterium | reverse complement strand
GGCTTATTATTACCTTTGTCTTATGCTATGAGCTAATCAGTATGATTATAGACAAAAACAATATGCACGACGTTGACACGTTTATGTTCTTCAAATACTTTTTCAAGGCGTGTGTTGCTGTACTTATCGTCAGCAACACATTTAACCTTATTATGGCGGTATTTGATGTCGGACAGCATATTGTTTCAAACAGCGCCGGAGTAATTGCGGGAAATACCAATATTAACATTTCCTCTGCTCTTACGAACTTACGGCCAACACTTGAAGCAATGGGAACGGGCGAACTGTTCTTACTGATGCTGGAAACTGCCCTCGTCAGCCTGTGTAGCGGTGTATATGGGTTACACGAAAATACAATTATTTCCGCTGCACTTAAAGAAAGAAAAAAAGTTAATAATATAATGTTAGGAAAAATACATCGTATATGGCGAAAAATATTTCCTACTTACAGAGGAATGAAAACGAAATATCAGATTTTAAAGAAATATCCTATTTTACTTCCTTTGTTTTGGATAATTAGATTGATTGATGTTACCTTTTCTAAAAGAAAGGACATATCTAAAAATCTTAATGATATATGCGTTGTAAATGAGCAACAAATACAAGAATATGAAACTGCATTAAACTATGTTGGTTTAGATTATAATTTTTAATAATAACGGCGCTTCTTATTAAAGAATCGCCGTTATTTCACCTTATAAAGTAATTTGAGTGTGTTAAATTCACAATTTTTCAGTTTTCTAAAGACATATCGCAATAAAAAAGGTATAATATAGGTAAGAATATCAGGAGGAATAATGATAATGAAAATTCTTATACTGATTACAAGACTTATTAAAGGAGTTAAACCTACTATGTTTTATTACTGTTTGCTGCGATGATGTCTTTAGCATAAACATTAAATTTATAAATAAGTAAAGCACATCGCTATGATTGTAAAAGTGTCGCGGCAGACATTGCTGCGGCACTTTTCGTTTTTGCGAGGTGCTTATGATAAGATGTTCCCCCAATATAACTATATGCAGACAACTTAATATACATATTCATTCAGACCGGAAAAATCCGTATAGGATTTTTTTGGCCTTTTTTTATCGTTGTCGTTCACCTCCGGCACTCTTGAAAAGTGTTTAAATATTTTTGTTTTTCGGAGGTGCCTAATGGTTTATAAAAATTATTTTAATTTTTTTCTTTGCAGAGGTTGTTTTTTGATAAACTTTTGCGTTCATTATGCGAAAGGGAAAAAACACACCGACTTTCTTGACGGAAAGGAGGTGAAAAAATGACTTCGCAAGATATACGTATATCGAAACAGTTTTGCAAATTCTGTCTGCGTGTTTTGAAAAACGAGCAGATAAGTTTTTACAGAGAAATTGCAAAGCAAAGGAAAACAGAAAAATCTCTGAATGAGCTTACAAGTGATGAAATCATCAGACTGTCTGCTTGCGACAAATATTTCAATGACGAACACATATTCAATGTGCTGGACAAGGAAATTGTTGTAGTAGGCAATATGTTAGCAGACGCTATAAGAAAATTGCCCCAGCAAAAGCGTGATGTTATCTTACTCTCTTATTTTGCCGGCCTTACCGACAAAGAGATTGGAGACGAATTGGGAGCTATTCAGCAAACCATTTTCAAAAGACGAGCAAGCTCACTCAAACAATTAAGAGACCTTTTGGAAAAGGAGGGCTACTGATGGCTAAACAGTTAATGGATATTCCGCGCAATGTAATTGACGGTGCAGTCGAAGGCAAGGCAGAGGATTTAGCTTTTGTTCTTGGGTATTTCAGCGGTTACATAACAAAACTTGCAACCAGAACACTCAAAGACGACTATGGAAATGAGTATGTTTATCTTGATGAAGATTTACGGCTTCGCCTTGAAGCTAAGCTCATTTGCAGCATTGTATCAAATTTTGATATTGACATTGCGTAGTTAGATTGTGGGGAGCGCGTTCCCTTTCCGCGCTCCTTTTAATAAAATTATTATTCTTTTCAAAGCGCATTAATGATAATGCGTTTTGAAAAGGCTGATAATAAGGTCTTAAATAAAATTGTTCTTTGATAAACACTCCCTGAAACACGGGAGTCATAGACGAATCGGATACGAAAGGTATGTGCCGAGCTCTACGGCAACTACGCCACGATTGCAGAAAGTCTATTTGATTTTTTTCTTTTCACCTTCTTTCTTTAGAATGAATAAATGGTTACTGCAGGAGCGATAAATATTTGTACCGTAATTGCAGATATGGCTTTCTGCAAGCAATGACACACATACTGAATAATGATACTCCCGCGTTGAACGCCCTCAAAGCATTGCGCGGCGCACCCACAAGCATGGGCCGAGTGGTGAAATTCCCTGTGGAGCTGCAAGCCGGCAGCCGTCCGTTTTTGTCATATAGATTTTTGGATAAATATTTTGATAAAAGAGGTGTGCCTATGGCTGAAAATACTAAATCCAAAACCAACGAGAATTGTCATAGAGCCGACAGCTCTTTGACGGATAGAACCACTTACGAATTTGATAAAAATTCTTTTATTGTCGAGCCCGTTTTCAAAACGGAAAATTCTGAAACTTTAGGGGCTGTCTTACTCCGCCTTATGACACAAAAAGAATAAAAAGTTGCACAACTT
>SVJO01000002.1 GCA_015068935.1 Oscillospiraceae bacterium | reverse complement strand
ATCGAAGGCTTAAAGGCTGCTATTGCTAAGCATTTAAAATAAGTTGCTTTTATAACTTATAGATAGACTTTTATGATATTAGGAAATTACAATGTAAAAGTTGTAATTTCCTATATTAATTAATCCTTTTGAAAGGACGGAATAACCGTTATGAGAAAAATTAAATGGGGTGTTATCGGCTGCGGCGGTATCGCTGACAGAAGAACATTACCTGGCATGATGCTCGCAGAAAATGCAGAGCTTATTGCTGTAATGGATACAAATATGGACTTTGCAAATAACTGCAAAGAAAAATACAATGCAAAATATGCATTTAATAACATCGAAGACCTTCTTGCAATCGACGAAATTGAGGCTGTTTATATTGCTTCTCCTGTTTTCGCTCATAAGGAACAGGCTTTTGCTGCTGCTAAAGCCAAGAAACATATTCTTCTTGAAAAGCCTCTCGGCATAACAGTTGCAGAGTCACAGGAAATCGTTGATTTCTGCAAGGCAGAGGGTGTTAAGCTTTCAGCAGGTTTCATGATGAGATTCCATAGCTATCATCAGAAGATGAAGGAGCTCATCGCTGACGGCGCAATCGGTGAAATCGTTTCTATGAGAGCTCAGCTTACATGCTGGTATCCTGACATAGAAAACTGCTGGAGACAGACTAAAAAGCTCTCTGGCGGCGGTGCTATGATTGATATGGGTGTTCACTGTGCTGACCTCCTGCAGCAGATTTCAGGCTTAGAAGCTAAAGAAGTTTGCGGATTTGCAGGCACACAGACATTCTCATATGACGTTGATGATTCAGGTATGCTTCTTATGAAGATGAACAACGGCGCTATTGCAATGGTTGATGCTAACTTCAACATTCCTGATGCAGCTGCTAAATGTAAAATGGAATTCTATGGTACAAAAGGCAGCATGATGGCAGAAGGAACAATTAGCCAGATTGAAGCAGGTCAGGTTGAAGTATTCATGTCTGACGATGCTAAAGGCTATGATGCAGCTCAGGAAAGATGCGAACTTAAAGCTCAGATGCTCGAAGTTGAATTTGGCAATATGTACACAAAAGAAGTTGAAGCATTCGGAAATGCAATCATCAATGATACAGAGCCGGTTGTTACAGCAGAATCTGCTGTTCAGGTTCAGAAAATCATTGAAAGTGCATATGCTGCAAACGACTCTAAGAAGTACGTTACATTATAATAATATTTCCTCTATTAGAAAGGCATCTAAAGGATTTTATCTCTCCCCTTCTTAGTGCCTTTCTAATAGAGAACTTTCATTTTATTAAAAAGGGTACGAAAGCAAAATGCTTTCATACCCTTTTCCTTTTACCCGAGAGAAAGTACGCGTGCCTTTCAGCGACAAGAATTATAAAAGTCATACGGCAAAAAGTTATGCATAAAATTAAATATACACTTTTTTAAAGGAGAATAATAAAATGAAAAAGACTCTTGTTAAAATCATGGCAGTAATTTGTGTTATGTTACTGTCTCTATACTCTTTTGTGCCGCAAACATTTGCCGCAGAAATCAGCATATCTGCTCCTTCCGCAATATTGATTGAGGCACAAACAGGACAAATACTCTTTGAAAAGGACAGCCATATAAAGCTTCCGCCTGCTTCTGTAACAAAAATTATGACTATGCTGCTTGTAATTGAGGCTATTGATTCAGGGCAAATAAAAATGGAAGACATGGTGAGATGCTCAGAATTTGCCGCATCAATGGGCGGCTCGCAGGTCTACCTTGAGCCAAATGAAGAAATGAGTGTTCACGATATGTTAAAAGCTGTAGCTGTCGCCTCCGGAAATGATGCGGCAGTAGCTCTTGCAGAATTTGTAGCAGGAAGTCACGAGGAATTTGTAAAGCGAATGAATAAACGGGCAAAAGAACTGAATATGAATGACACTAATTTTATAAATTGCAATGGTCTAGATGAAGACGGCCACGTTACTTCCGCACACGATATATCAATAATGTCAAAGGAGCTGATTTCCCACCCCAGAATTTTAGAGTTTACATCTATTTGGATGGATTCTTTAAGAAATGGTGAATTCGGACTGGTCAACACGAACAAGCTGATAAGATTTTATCAGGGTGCAAACGGTCTCAAGACAGGTTCGACAAGTGTGGCAAAATACTGTTTAAGTGCCTCAGCAACAAGAAATGACATGACACTTATTGCGGTTATCCTTGCCGCCCCGTCTTCTAAAGAGCGTTTTGCTGATGCAACAAAACTTCTTGATTACGGATTTGCAAACTACGCTATAGCAAACAGTCTCATAGATAAAGAGGATATGAAGGAAGTTAAAGTTTTAAAGGGTGCAAAACAGATAACCATGCCAGGAACAGAAGAAAATACAGGTGTGCTTGTCGAAAAGTCTAAACTTGAAAACATTGAAAAGAAAATAACATTACCAGCAGAGGTAGAAGCGCCTGTCAAAAAAGGACAAAAACTTGGCGAGGTCGAATACTTTGTCGGTGGCGAAAAAGTCGGAAGTACTGACATAATTGCCGCAGAAGATATAAAAAAAGCAGGTCTTGTTACAATATTTGTAAGACTTGCTGAAAACCTGCTTTACGGATAAATTCTATTATTGTTTCTGTGTATGCCATATCTGCCTTTATGGCATACACAGATTGCAACCAATGCAATACTCTACCCTTTTAAACACCTTTTTTATTGTAAGAAACAAATCTCTGTTCCTGATATTCTCCGCCTTGTGAATAATAACCTTTTGCGGAGCCGCCGTTATCAGCACGCTGATTAAAACATCGTCATAATCTGTTTCCGTCATCACGGCTGCTTCGCCGACAAATTCTGCCATACATTTTGAAGTAATATCTTTTCCGGTGCTATCAGCTATCCTATATTCCCCGCTCTTTTCCACAATTATATTTAATAGCTCAGGTCTCGGCGACTGTACCTCAACAAAATATGTTAAAAGGTCGATAAATTCCTCATATTCTTTCTTTGCCCTGTAATCCTCTGCAAGCATTTGAGAAAGTCTGTATAAAATAGCTTCGTAATCCTTTAGCCTGAATGCAACAAACCCGTCAAGATATACTTTAGTGCTCTCTTTAAGGCAATCATAAAGCGATAAAAGAATAACCCTTTTGCGCGCTTCAAATCCTACTTCTTTATCATCTTCAAAAAAATTAATGTTTTTTACAATTTCCCTTCTCGCCCTGTCTGAAAGCCCGTCAAAATGTTCACTGAGAATCTTACGCATCATGCGTGTTTCATATCTGTCTATTATATATTCAGCAAGAACATTAAGGTATTTGTCAAGCGTACTTATATCCTCATTATATTCAAAATTAAAATATGTTATATTATCTTCAGGTTTTTCTTTTATTATGGAAACGGGAAAAATACAGTCGGGGTTAGATACGATTCTGCTTTTTATAAGATTAATATCACCACCGACTCCAAGCCTTATGGTTTCGTTCATACATACACTCCTTTTGATAATCTGCGCCGTGTTTCTTATGTATTATGAACGGTAAATTATTTATATATTCAGCAAAACATAATTGTTCCTACATCTGTAAGCGGATAATTTTTTATTTCATGAACGGTTTTTCCTTTGGAAAAGATAAATTCTCTGATTTTTTGTCCGTAGGAAACAGTGTCTAAATCTCCAAAGAAAAAAACTTCTCCAAAAAATTCACCGCTTGCCCCGCCTATAAATCCGTAATTATAACCTGTGAGTTTTATTTCCCCGTATGGTATTTTTAAAACATCTGTTCCTCTGCTCTTTAAGGCAGAAAAAATTCCTTCATCTGCAGTAATTGCACATCCAGAAAAAATACACACAGAGCATTTGCTGTAGCCTTGGTTCACATTTATAAACTCTGTTTTTTTATCTTTCAAACATCTTAAAATGACAGGGTCTGCAGCTAAAATTTTTCCAAGCGCCAAATTATTGATTTTAAGTATATTATATGCAACATCGTCAGGATAGGTGCTCCCCAACTGCTTTTCGCCGCAAATCAGTGTCGCTCCGCAACAGGTGAGCCTTCTCTTGTATTCCTCAAAACACTCAGGTGCACAAATAAATACCTTTTTCTCAAGCTGAAAAAGCGCCATGTCAGGATGTGCACTCACAGCAGAGTTGACATGCCCACATGTAACAGAAGGTATAATTTCAAATCTGTCTCCCCATGTTTTTTCTGCAACAAAAGCATACCTGTTATCTACTATCATGAATTTGCTCACAGTACACACCTCCAGTTTGTATAAAATAATCATCTTTTTATTTTAACATATATTTTTTTATATTTCAAATTTATTATTGACAAAGATTTTTTACTGTTATAAAATTAACATAAATTAATAATGTTTAAAAGAGGTGCAGATAATGGTTTTAGTGTTTTTAGCTGACGGATTTGAAGAAGCAGAAGCTCTCGTTCCGGTTGATGTGCTGAAAAGATGTGGTTTAGATGTCAGAACAGTTTCAATCATGGAAACAAATGTTGTGACAGGCACTCACGGAATTAAAGTGATTGCAGATGAGGTTTATAAAGATTTAAGCCCCTCATCTCCTGATGCAGTCATTTTGCCCGGCGGTCTTCCCGGTGCAGACCATCTTCAAAGCTCACCTTATGTAAAAGAACATATAGTCGCAGCAAATAAAGAAGGCAGGCTTATTGGGGCTATTTGTGCTGCCCCCAAAGTGCTTGGCGCTTATGGACTTTTAGAAGGCAAAAAGGCTGTATGCTATCCGGGATTTGAGGATAAGCTAAAAGGCGCCCACGTTTCAGACCACGGCGTTATGGTATGTGACAACATAATCACATCACGCGCCGCAGGGAAATGCTTCGACTTTGCTTTTGAAATAGCAAAAGCTCTGGGAAAAGAAAAAGAAGCTGAATCAGTAAAAGAATCCATACTATACTTAAATTTATAAAAACTTAAAAGTTCTGTTGCATTATAGAGATATTTTGCAACAGATTTTTTTATAAATTAAAAAAATCATAAAATATTCCTATGCAAAAACAGCTTTTTATGGTATAATATATACTATATGTCCGCAAAACTAAGGAGTGAAATTGTGCTCGGTATAATAAATTTATATAAACCTGCAGGTAAAACCTCTCATGATATGGTATCTTTTGTAAGAAAAACTTTAGGGATAAAAAAAGTTGGTCACACAGGAACTCTTGACCCATGTGCCGAAGGGGTTCTTCCGATACTTGTGGGAAGAGCCACCGCTTTGTCTGATTATTTAATGGCAGGCGATAAAATATATACTGCAACAGTAAAACTTGGAATTATAACTGATACATATGACACCACAGGAACAATTTTAAAAGAAAATACACCTTGTGTTTCCCTTTCTGATATTAAAAAAGCTGCCGCAAAATTTATAGGTGAAATCCAGCAGGAGCCGCCTATGTATTCAGCTATAAAAATCGGCGGCAGAAAACTTTATCAGCTGGCGCGCGAAGGAAAAGAAATAGAGCGCCCCAAAAGGAATATCACGATTTTCGATATATCCGTTTTAAATTTCGATGAAGAGAAAAACGAATTTAAAATGAGAGTGCATTGTTCTAAAGGCACTTATATCCGTTCTCTTTGCCATGATTTAGGTCTGGCTTTAGGCTGCGGTGCCGCTATGGATGCCTTAGTCCGAAATAAAACAGGGATTTTTGATGATTCCACATCAAAAACATGCGAAATGATAAATCAGTCCGTAAACAGCGGAGATTTCTCCTTTATCATAGCGCCTGACAAGGTGCTTTGTGAATTTCCGTCTGTCACAGTAGATGATGAAACGTCGAAAAAAGTGCAAAACGGATTAATGCTCAGGATAAATCAGCTTGGGATAAATCTTAAGCTTGGCGAAAAAATAAGAATATATGATAAGGAGCGCTTTTTGTGTCTTGCTAAAATAGTTGAATCAGAAGGCGCACTGTGCATCAAAATAGATATGGGTTTTTATTGATATAGCTTGGAGGCAACTCTGATGAATACAATTTGGTATGACTATGAAAAACTTGATAAATCGCGCGAAACAATAGTAGCAATAGGTAACTTTGACGGACTTCACAGGGGCCATGCCCAGATTATGAGTACATTGAAAGAGGTCTCCAGAGAAAATAACCTTACATCCCTTTGTTATACTTTTTCTGAGCATCCGATAAACATAATCAAAGGAGAAAATTCTCTGCCTCTGATAGCAAATAATAACCAGAAGGAGAAACTTCTCCAGCATGCGGGGATAGACTGTTTATTCTTTGAAGATTTTAAAAAAGTTAAAGACCTCTCAGCAGAAGATTTTATAAAAGATATTCTCATCTCAAAGCTCAGCATGAAGGTTATAGTTGCAGGTCTTCACAACCATTTTGGAAAGAACGGCGAGGGGGATATTGCCCTCTTACGCGAGCTTGGAAATAAATATGGGTTCCTCGTTTATGCCCTGGAGCCTCTCTTTGATGATGGCATTATGTGCTCCAGCACAAAAATACGTGAATATCTTAAAGAAGGCGAAATAGATAAGGCAAATAAAATGCTCGGCAGAAATTATACTGTTTGCGGAACTGTAATAAAGGGCAAAGAGCTTGGTACAAAGTTAGGTTTTCCCACTGCAAACATAATGCCCCAATGTAATATGCTTATACCGCACACAGGCGTTTATGCAACAAGTGTATCTTTCGAGCAGAAAACATATAAGTCAATCACAAACGTCGGAACATGTCCAACTGTAAATGATAACAGTGTGAAATTTGAAACACATATCCTGGACTTTGACAGGGAACTTTATGGCAAAACTCTTGAAATTTCGTTTATAACAAAAATGCGTGAAACATTAAACTTTGAAAACATTGATTTCTTGAAAAAACAACTTCTTTGCGATGTAGCCAAAAGAAAAGAAATAGATTAAGAGAGGTAGAAAATGAATATTCTTGCAATAGGTGATGTAGTAGGTGCCGTAGGCACTGAAATTTTCCTTGAAAAATTTCCTGTTCTTAAAGAGAAATACAACGTTGATTTATGTGTTGTAAATGCTGAAAATGCAAGCGACAACAATGGTATTACACGCCGCACAGCTGAAACACTTCTGTCAGGCGGTGCAGATGTTTTAACTCTTGGAAATCATGCCTTTCGTCAAAAAGATGCAAATTCTCTTCTCCACAACGAAAAAAGAATTGTGCGCCCTGCAAACTTCCCTGAGGGTACAAGCGGCAGCGGTGTATATCAATTTGAAAAAAACGGCAAAAAAATTGCTGTCATAAATCTCATAGGCAGAGTGTATCTTGACTATTACGACTGTCCCTTTACGACAATTGACCGCCTTTTAGAAAAAATCAATGCTGATATTATCATAGTAGATTTTCATGCAGAAGCAACAAGCGAAAAAATTACTATGGGCTGGTATTTAGACGGCAGGGTTTCCGCTTTATACGGAACCCATACTCATATTATCACAGCAGATGAAAAGATTATGCCCAAAGGCACGGGATATATTACAGATATAGGTATGACAGGTCCATACTATTCCTGTCTCGGTGTAAAACGCGAGATAGCATTAAAACGTTTTAAAAGCTGTATTCCCCAGAGGTTTGAGTTTGCAGAAGGCAAAGCCCAGCTAAACGGGGCTGTTTTTACAATTGACGAGGAAACAAACAAAACAACAAAAATTGAAAAGGTAATTTTAGTGCCATGAAAAAAGTTTTGAGAAAGCAATACCTTGCGCTACGCATGTCAAAATCTTCATCTTATCTTTTAGAAAGCTCAAAAAAAATTATTGATAAATTATGTACCTCTAAGGAATTTCTGCGTGCTGAGACAATAATGGTTTATGTCAGTTTTCGCAACGAAGTGGACACCCTCCCCCTTATAAAGATGCTGCTTAGTCAGAAAAAACGCGTGTGTGTTCCGTTGTGCAATAGCTCTGACTGTTCTATGACAGCAAGGGAAATAACTGAATTTTCAGACCTCTCAAAAGGCTCATATGGTATTTTGGAGCCAAAAGAAACTTCCCCCATTGTTTCGAAAAATGATATAGACTTTATAATCGTTCCGGGATGTGCTTTTTCACAGGACGGTCACAGAATCGGCTATGGCAAGGGGTATTACGACAGATTTTTAAAAGAGACCGATGCGTACACATGCGGGCTTTGTTATGACTTCTGCCTGCTAAAGACTCTGCCCACTGAGAAAACGGATGTTCCTCTCAACATGATAATAACACAAAATAACATAATAAAACCTTGAAAAACTTGAACTTATAAGGCTTTTATGATAAAATAAATAAAATTAAAGGTTTTTTGGAGGATGTTAAAATGGATATTTTTTTAGAATACCTTATGGTGAAAAAATCTACCGCTGTTGAAACAACACTAAAGATATGTATTGCTGTTATTGCAACATTTCTTTCGGTTATAGTTTTTTTGTTATTTGCATCAGTTAGCTTTCTTCGTACTTTTTCATTTTTTGCAGTGCTTTGCATTGGATATGCTGCATACATACTTATTTCACGTATGTCAATAGAATATGAGTATATTTTTACAAACGGCGACCTCGATATTGATATAATAAGGGGTAAAAAAGTCAGAAAAAGATTAGTCACTGTCAAATGCAGAAATATCAGAAACATGGAAAAAACAACTGAATTTTCCGAAAAAACAAAAACAGCTGACAGGGTAATTAATGCTGTATATAATCCTGCTCTTGGCGAAATATATAAAATAGATGCAACCGTTAAGGACGGCAAAGATGCTACTGTATTCTTCCAGCCAACTGATGCTTTAATTGCCGAAATGAAAAAGTACAATCCTTCAAATATCAAATCTTAATAAAATTTTAAAGTCAGGTGCAAAAAATGAATGGTGAAATTATTGCAGTCGGAACAGAACTGCTTTTAGGAAACATTGTAAACACGAATGCACAGTTTCTTTCAGAAGAACTGTCAAATATAGGGATTAATGTATATTACCAGACAGTCGTTGGAGATAACAAAGAGCGGCTTGAGGAGGTCATCAAATGTGCTCTGAGCCGTGCAGACCTGCTTATTCTAACCGGAGGATTAGGACCGACAGATGATGACCTGACAAAAGAAACCGTAGCCAGTCTCCTGGGACTTGACATGTATCTTCACAAAGAATCACAGGAGCTTATTGAAAAATACTTAAACAAAAAAATATCTCAGTCAAACCTAAAACAGGCCTATATACCAAAGGGTGCAATAATTTTAAAAAATGATAACGGAACAGCTCCCGGTATAATCATTGAAAATGGCGAAAAAATTATTGTCCTTCTCCCCGGTCCCCCAAAAGAGATGGCTCCTATGTTTTCTCAAAAGGTTAAACCATATCTGGAGAAAAAATCTCCATATGTAATGCGCTCGAAAATTTTAAGACTTTTTGGCATTGGCGAATCAAGCATCGGCGATAAAATTAAAGACCTTATGCAAAACGACAATCCGACAGTTGCACCATATGCCAAAGATAACGAGACAATCTTAAGAGTTACGGCACGAGCTGCATCAAAGGAAGAGGCTGATAACCTTAATAGCAAGATGATAAAAGAAATTGATAAAAGACTTGGTGAGTTTATATATTCGCATGATGATACTGCTTTAAATATTGTATGCGCCCGAAAACTTATAGAAAAAAATATTACTATAGCAGCTGCAGAAAGCTGCACGGCAGGGCTATTTGCTGCAACTCTTGCTGAAACACCCGGTATATCATCTGTCCTTTTTGAAAGTGTTGTGACATATGCAAACGAGGCAAAAGAAAAGTATTTGGGAGTTAAACATGAGACATTAGAAAAATTTGGAGCCGTAAGCGAAGAAACCGCACGTGAAATGGCTGATGGAATAAGAGAACGCTCAAAGGCAGACATCGGTATTTCAATTACTGGTCTTGCAGGCCCCGATGGAGGAACTGAAAAAAAACCTGTGGGCCTTGTTTATATCGGTATCGCAACAGAAGACGGAACTAAAACCTATGAACTCAAACTTATCGGCAGAGACAGGAATAAAATCCGTCATGCCGCCGTAATGAATGCATTATCCATTGTATATAAATCCTTAGAATAGACTAATAAGAAAAGGAGATTTGATTATGAATACAGAAAATAATGGAGCACAGAAAAAAAATGAGGCACTGGAGATGGCATTGAGCCAGATAGAAAAATCTTTTGGAAAGGGCTCGGTCATGCGTCTTGGAAGCAATATGAAAATGAATGTTGAGTCTATTCCTACAGGCGCACTCAGTCTTGATGTTGCCCTTGGAATAGGAGGACTCCCAAAGGGAAGAATTATCGAGATTTACGGACCTGAATCCTCGGGCAAAACAACAGTTGCTCTCCATGTTATTGCAGAAGCACAAAAACTTGGCGGTGAGGTTGCATTCATTGATGCTGAGCATGCCCTTGACCCTGTATATGCAGAAAAACTCGGTGTTAATGTTGACGATTTGATTGTATCACAGCCTGATACAGGTGAGCAGGCTCTTGAAATCGCTGAAATGCTTGTAAGAAGTACTGCAATTGATGTTATTGTAATTGACTCTGTTGCGGCCCTTGTTCCAAAAGCTGAAATTGAAGGCGAAATGGGAGATTCTCATGTAGGCTTGCACGCAAGACTAATGAGCCAGGCGCTGAGAAAACTTGCAGGTGTTATAAATAAGTCAAACACGGTTGCAATTTTCATAAATCAGCTTCGTGAAAAAGTTGGAGTAATTTATGGCAACCCTGAGGTTACTACTGGAGGACGAGCTCTTAAATTCTATTCCTCGGTACGTATGGAAGTCAGAAAGACTGAATTCATTAAACAAGGCTCGGACAACATTGGTGCAAGAACACGTGTTAAAATAGTAAAAAATAAAGTTGCTCCTCCGTTTAAGGAAGCAGAATTTGATATAATGTATGGCGAAGGCATTTCAAAAGTTGGCTGTATTTTAGATATTGCGGCAGAAAAAGGTGTTGTATCTAAAAGCGGTACGTGGTATAACTATGGTGAAATGCGTCTGGGTCAGGGAAGAGAAAATGCAAAAAAATATCTCCAGGAAAATCCTGAACTCTTAAATGAGATTGAATTAAAAGTCAGGGAGAAAATAGCATGGTAATAAAAAACGCGTACATAATAACCATGGATGACCAAGAGGTTATTCACAGCGGTTATGTTGTCACGGAAGGCAGGAAAATAACATACGTAGGAGAAGAGCTTCCTGTCGGCATTGATACAACAAAAGTAATTGATGCAAGGGGCGGTATCGTTATGCCAGGGCTTATCAATGCCCACACGCACTCCCCCATGTCGCTTCTTCGCGGGTATGCAGACGACTTACCTCTTCATTCATGGCTTTTTGACAAAATATTTCCCGCAGAAAACAAGTTGGATTCAGACGCAGTTTATTTTGGCTCTGTTTTGTCGATTGCTGAAATGATAAAAAGCGGAACCACCGCGTTTTCTGATATGTATTTCACAACAGAAAATGCAATTAAAGCTGCGATGGATTCAGGTATTAAAGCAAATATCGCACCATGTATTACAGGATTTGATTCGGAATATATTGTGCAGCTTGAAAAGGCAAAAGAGCTTTTTAAAACATACAATAATGAAAAAGACGGAAACATTAAAATAGATTATGCCCTTCACTCTGTATATAGCTGCAGCACGGAGACTTTAAGAGCTGTTGCACAAGCCGCAAAACATGATGGGACGGGCCTTAGTGTTCATGTTAGCGAGACAGAAAAAGAAAACAGTGATTGCCTGAATAACTACGGCATTTCTCCTGTCAAACTGCTTTTTAATACGGGAGTTTTAGGCAAAGCAACCAATGCTGCCCACTGCGTATATTTAAGCGACGAAGATATGGAAATTCTTGCAAGGAGCGAAACTGTTGTGGCGACAAATCCTACAAGCAATTTAAAACTTGCAAGCGGAATAGCCGAGACTGCAAAAATGCTTGAAAATGGAATCTCTCTTGCTATAGGTACAGACGGGGCTGCATCAAACAATTCACTTGATATGTTTGCCGAAATGAAGCTCTGTGCGCTTTTAGCAAAGGGAACAAAGAAAGATGCCTCTTGCTTTGCGGCATATGATGCCTTAGAAGCAGCAATTTCAGGTGGCGCTTTGGCGCTCTCAAGACAAAACGAGACAGGCAAAATAAAAGAAGGTTTTGATGCAGACATCATCATTTTAGATGCAGACAGCCCTAATTTATGTCCCGTTTACTCGCCGATTTCCACTGTGGTCTACAGCGCTAATGCAGGAAACGTGGAAACAAGTATAATCGGCGGCGAGATTATTATGGAAAACAGAGAATTTCTTACTATAGATATGGAAAAGATTAAACGTGAGGCAAAGAAAACTATTGAGAGAATTGGTATTTCACAGTAAAAAAAGTCAGGGGAGATAATTTTGGAAAAGATTAATATTCTAGGAGTAAATGTTGATAATGTAACTATGGATGCAGCGGTATGTAAAGTATTGGATTTTCTAAATGAAGATGTTCCACATGCCGTATTTACACCAAATTCAGAGATAATAATGTCGGCATATAACGATGAAGAGTTTTGTCGACAATTAAATGATGCGTCGCTTGTTGTCCCTGATGGAATTGGCGTTGTGTATGCATCGCGAATCTTAAAAGCGCCGCTCCCCGAACGCGTGGCAGGCTTTGACCTGGCAACAAATCTCATTAAAAAACTCTCTGGCGGTCAAAAATCATTCTACTTCTTCGGCGGGAAACCCGGTATTGCTGAAAAAGCAAAGGAAAACCTTTTGTCGCAATATCCCTCTCTTAATATTTGCGGTCTTAGTGATGGCTATTATGATGAAGAAAAAGAAAAACTGATTATTGAAGATATTAAACAAAAAAAGCCCGACATCCTTTTCGTATGTCTGGGTGCTCCCAAACAGGAAAAATGGATTAATAAATATAAAAATGAGCTTGGAGCCAAAGTCCTTATGGGAATAGGAGGAAGTCTTGACGTTTTTGCAGGCAATGTGGAACGCGCCCCTCAGTTTTATCGCAATCATGGAATTGAGTGGCTTTACAGACTCCTAAAGCAGCCGTCACGTTTTGTAAGAATGCTTGCCCTTCCTAAGTTTGGTCTGACAGTACTTTTTAAAGGAAAAAGATTAAGATAAATCGAGGTAATAATAATGAGTGAGTTTAAATCAGGTTTTGTCAGCATAATAGGAAGACCTAATGTGGGCAAATCCACTCTTTTAAACAGATTAATCGGACAGAAAATTGCTATAATTTCTCACAAACCACAAACAACAAGAAATAATGTTTTAGGAATATTAAGTGAAGAAGATTACCAGATTATCTTCACGGATACTCCTGGTATTCACGCACCTAATACAAAGCTCGGAGAATTCATGGTAAAATCCGCTAAAGGTGCGATTGGCAATGCCGATGCTGTTTTGTTTTTGGTTGAGCCGAGAGATTCTGTTGGAAAAACAGAAGAAAAAATTATGGAAGATTTAAGAACTAAAAATATTCCTGTTATTCTTGTAATAAATAAAATTGATACAATAAAAAAAGAAACACTCTTTTCTATTATTTCTACCTACACAGAGCACTTTGACTTTGAGGCAGTCATACCTATAAGTGCAAAATGCCGAGATGGTATTGACTCTTTAAAGGAAGAACTTTTAAAGCATATACAACCAGGCCCTATGTTCTATCCTGATGATATGGTAACAGACCAGCCTGAACGTCAGGTTGCAGCAGAACTCATAAGAGAAAAATTGCTTTATGCATTAGATAAGGAAATCCCACATGGTGTTGCTATAGAAATTTTTGCTATGAGGGAAAAGAAAAACATTGTAGAAATTGAAGCAAACATCTACTGTGAAAAATCAAGTCATAAAGCCATAATAATAGGAAAAGGCGGTGCTATGCTTAAAGCTGTCGGAAGCCGTGCAAGAGAGGATATTGAACGGATGCTTGAGAAAAAGGTACTTCTAAAACTTTGGGTAAAAGTAAAAGACGACTGGCGAAATAATAATTTCCTAATTAAGAATTTTGGGTTTGAGCAGGACTCCTAAACAATTTTTACCTAGTATAACATACACTTACCCGCTAAAAATATAAATATAGAAATCTTTTAGCGGAGGAATCGATATGTACAGAGATTTAAGTTGGAGCATGTTTGAAAAAACAGGTTCGATAGACCAATATTTACTATATAAAGAATTACAACAAACGGATAAAAGTGATGAGTATGGAATATATAAAAACAACGGGGGTAGTTCTCAAAAGGAAAATCATTAAAGAAGGAGATGCGATAATCTCTGTCTTAACCCCTTATATGGGTGTTATAACTGCATTTGTCAAGGGTGCTAAAAATTATAAAAACAGAAATTCTCAAGGGTCTGCGCCTTTTTGCTACAGTGAATTTGTCATAAGTCCTGGGCGCGATATGTACAGGGTGACTTCATGTGTACTTTTAGAAAGTTTTTATAACCTCAGTGCCAACATTGAACGAATAGCATATGCGACATATGTTGCAGACCTTGTTGACTATACTGTCAAGGAAAATGTCGGAGATGAAAGAATTCTCCCTTTTGTCTTAAATACTTTTTTTCTTCTGGCAAATTCAGATAAAAATTTAAGGCTCATAAAATGTGTTTTTGAACTGAGGCTACTGTGTCTTTTAGGGCTTACTCCTAAGCTTTCTTCATGTGTCAGATGCGGAAGCACGGAAACAGTTCATATATGTGCAGCCGTCGGCGGTGCTCTATGCTCAGCCTGCGGCATAGGTGAGGAGAAAATATCAGGTGCCGTTCTTATGGCAATGCGTTATGTCATAGATGCTGATGATAAAAAAGTTTATTCATTCTCGCTTCCTCACAACCTTGTTGTTGAGTTTGAAAGTCATACCCTTCATTTTATAAAAGAACATATTGACAGAGATTTTTATTCTCTTGCATATTTAAATAAAATTATTGGAAAGTGAGATACTATGAATCTTGATAAAATTTTGATGAATGTACAAAAACCTGCGCGTTATATAGGTACGGAATACGGAAGTATACATAAAAATTTATCTGACGTTTATATCAGGTTTGCTTTTTGTTTTCCTGATGTCTATGAAGTCGGAATGTCGCATCTGGGCATGAAGATTTTATACCATCTTTTAAATGAGCAGCCTGATATTTTTTGTGAACGTGTTTTTGCCCCATGGGATGATATGGAAACGCAAATGCGCGAAGAAAAAATAAAACTGTTTTCGCTGGAAACGAGGTCAGAGGTTTCAGATTTTGATTTTGTAGGCTTTACTCTCCAGTATGAGATGAGCTATTCAAACATCATAAATATGCTCGATTTAGCAAAAATTCCTCTTCTGTCAAAAGACAGAGGCGAAGAATTTCCGCTTGTCTGTGCAGGCGGTCCGTGTGCATATAATCCTGAGCCTCTCGCAGATTTTATAGATTTTTTCATGATGGGTGAAGGGGAAGCTGTAATAGTTGAAATAATGGATTTATACCGCGAGCACAAGAAAAGCGGTGGCACAAAAAAAGATTTTTTACGAAAGCTTTTATCTGTTGAAGGTGTGTACGTTCCGTGTTTTTATGATGTTTCATATAACGATGATGGTACAATATCTTCATTTGAGCCAAACACTCCCCTGGCACCGCGTAAAATCAAAAAACGTATTATGGCTGACCTTGATAAGACATATTTTCCTGAAACAATGATTGTTCCGTTTATGGAGACTGTACATGACAGGATTACACTTGAGCTTTTCAGAGGCTGCATAAGAGGTTGCCGTTTCTGTCAGGCAGGCATGATATACAGACCTGTCAGAGAGCGAAGTCCAAAACGCTTGGTTGAACTTGCTAAAAAGTTAATAGAAAATACAGGCTACGAAGAAATGTCTATGTCGAGTCTTTCTACAAGTGATTATTCTCAGCTTAGTGAGCTTACAGAGGGACTTTTAATGCTTACTGAACCTAAGAAAATAAATCTCAGCCTTCCTTCACTCAGGATAGACAGTTTCTCTCTTGATTTAATGAGAAAAGTTCAGAAAGTCAGAAAGAGCGGTTTGACCTTTGCGCCTGAAGCCGGAACTCAGCGCATGAGAGATGTAATAAATAAAGGTGTAACAGAAGAAGACCTCATGCGTTCATGTGACTTAGCCTTCAGAGGCGGTTATGGCGGATGTAAACTCTATTTCATGATAGGACTTCCAACAGAAACAACCGAGGATATTTATGGTATTGCAGATCTTGCAAAAAAAGTCGTCTCTGTTTATTTTGATGTACCTAAAGAAATTAGAAATAAAAACTTTAAGCTTACTGTTTCTGCTTCATCTTTTGTTCCCAAGGCTTTTACACCATTCCAATGGGAAGCTCAGGACACGAAGGAATCGCTGATTAAAAAGCAAAATCTTTTAAAAGAAAGTATTACAGACAAAAAAATTTCATTTAACTGGCATGATTCTTCCCTTTCTGTTTTAGAAGGTGTATTTGCAAGAGGAGACAGAAAGCTATGTAAAGTATTAAAAAGAGCACAGGAATTGGGAGCAAAGTTTGATTCATGGCATGAGTTCTATAACCCTGAAATCTGGGAACAGGCCTTTTTGGATACGGGAATTGAACCTGATTTTTATAATCACAGAAAAAGGGAGTATGATGAAATACTGCCTTGGGACCATGTCGATGTTGGTGTTTCAAAGGATTTCTTAATTCGTGAAAGCGAAAGAGCAAGACAGGGGCTCATTACGGAAAACTGCCGTACTAAATGTGCCGGCTGTGGAATAACAAAAGCTTTTGGGGGTGACTTTTGTGTTTAAATACAGATTAAAGTTCAGAAAATTCGGTGAAACACGATTTGTTTCCCACCTTGACCTCGTGCGTCTGTTTACAAGGCTTCATACAAGAGCAGGACTTCCACTTTCGTACTCCGAGGGGTTTAATCCTCACCCAAAGATGGCGATAGCCCTTCCTCTTTCCGTCGGATGTGCAAGTGAGGGAGAATACATAGATGTTTCATATGACAAAGATTTTTCAGAGTCTTTTATATTAGATGAGCTTAATAAAAAAGCACCTATAGGTATTGAAATAATAAAGGTAGCACGTCTTTTTGAGGGAGCTAAAAAGTTTGCCTCAATAACAGCGGCAGAGTATACAATAAATATTGAAGGAAAAGGACTTAATAAGGAAAATCTCTCATACTTTTTTTCCCGTGATTCAATTGAGATAGAGAAAAAAACAAAGCGGTCTTTAGCTGTCAAAAATATCAGAGAGAATATTTTTCATCTTGAACTGCTTGCGGCATATCCCGGAGGCTCGATGATTAAAGCAGTAATCTCTGCAGGAAATGAAGCTACTCTACGTCCAGACTTGCTTATTTCTGCTATGGAAATGTACATAGATGGATTTAAGGCACAATACTATGAGATTACAAGAATAGCTATTTTAGATGATAAGTTTTTGCCTCTTCTTTAATTTAGCTACTTCATAGTATTCTATTTAAAAGTCCAATACGCAATATAAACAGATTTTACTGGTTTTCATTCAAATACAAGTTTAATTATATAAAATTAAATAGTAGAAGCATAGAAAATTTTTAAATAGATAATTTTCTATGCTTTTCTTTTTTACCATTTTATCTGAACATTAAATGCAATTAACTAAATTATTTTAATTCACCTAAAAAACGATATAGCATTCATATCTGTTTTCATAGAAATTATGTTACTATAAGAACAATAAAAACAGGTGCCTCGAAGAGACACCTGTTTAAATAAGCTATATTATGTCTTATTAATAAAGGCTGCTAACAACTGTAAAGCTGTATACCTTAGGTTCAGCTTCTCCTGCTGAGAGGCTAACATAAATTACATCGTCAATATTAACTCTGTTTGCCTCAATAGCTGCTGCGTAGGTAGTCGTGCTAAGCGGCGTTCTGCCGAATTTTACTGCATCCTCGAAAGAAGCACCATTTTCACCTAATCTGTACTCAATATTAAGTCCTTCGTACATTTTTGAGTTGCTCATTCTTGCAGCTACAACATATTTTGAGTAACCAGAAAGCGGCATAATGTCATAGGTATAATCGCCCTTTGTAAGACCATCAAAGAAAAGACCGCCTACCCAAAGGCTTGACATGTCATCAACAGGGTTAGAAAGTTTCAATGTATAGTATGCTTTTGTGCCATCTTCTGCAACAACTTTGAATGCAATGTATGTTACCTCACCATTTTTAAGGTTTGCAGCCTCAACATACTGATACCATTTATTTTCATAAATTTCATCATTGTGAATTGTTGCTTCATCTAAATCCGGAACAATCGCACTATATACGGTTGCTTTGCCGTGAGCTTTTCTTGCACCAACAACAAATCTTCCGAAACCGTCGATAACATTAGCTGTAAATGCATTACCACTTCTCTTATATGAGCTGATACCACTTGTGAATAAGTTCCCTGATCCTGCAAGTCTTGTGTCGCTTGATGCTGATTCAGGAGCCTCTGTTGATTCAGGAGCTTCTGTTGATTCAGGAGCCTCTGTTGATTCAGGAGCTTCTGTTGATTCAGGAGCCTCTGTTGATTCAGGAGCTTCTGTTGATTCAGGAGCTTCTGTCGGTTCTTCAACCGGAACATAAATGAAGTCCTTCACAACTGTAAGTGTATCTGCTGTTGCACCATTCTTACCTTTTCCTGTATTTGAGAAGTAGTTGCCACCATCTTCTGTAATTATAGCAGAACCATAATCTTCTAATCCAAAATCAATGAAAGTCTGGTCATTTGAAACAAATGAAAAACTATCTTCATCTATATCGTCAATTGACATTTCATCGTTATATTTAAATACAAGCTGGAACAAAGCAACATAATCGCTGTTGTTTCCACTAGTCTCATTTAACAGTTCAGGCCAACCCAAAGCGGCATAAATAAGACCGTCATCAACTTTTGCTGTTCCTGTCCATTCAGAACTCATTGAAGTAGCAAATCCAGGTGCAGGAAGAAGTATGCCCGCGGTTGTATCTGCCTCTAGTGAAGAATTCACCGGATAGAGCACTTCCTCAGGATAATCTAAAAGCATACTGAAAGAATTTACATTGCTATAATCTTTTATTGCTACATTTGCTACAAAATACGTACCACTGTCTAACGTATCGCCTGAGGCTAACTTACCCTCTTCCCAATTCGCAAAAACGCCATTATAGGCTTCATTATCGAAACCAGAACCACCGAAGAACAAAACTGACGGTGTTCTTTCTTCTGCAGTTGCAACTGTAAATGTTAACAATGAGCTAACAAGCATAGCTACAACTAAAAGAATTGAAATTCTTTTTTTCATTTTCTTCTCTCCTTCTTATTTTAAAATTTTTGTTTTGCGGTTGCTAATCCCGCTTTCCACAACTGCTTTTCCATTTCCCCGTCTATCTTCTCTCTTTTTATGCTGTATCCCTCAGTCAAATGCATAAAAACCGACGCAAGACAAAAAAATGTATTACTATTAGTATTAACATTATACCATAAGTGTAATGAAAATTACAAGTAACTTAATGAAAAAAAGTTAATAAAAATTTTTATCATATTTTCTCTTATTGAACGTTGTTTTTGTGCAAAATTACCAATCATTTTATTTTGATTGCCTCCAGAGCATTGCAGCTCCAATTATTCCTGCATCATTCCCTAGCGTCGCAGCTACAATCTCTGTTTTCATGTCAACTGAGCCATAGCTCTCTCTTTGCGCATGCTCTCTCAAAGGAGATAAAAGCCTTTCTCCCTGCCCGCTTATTCCTCCGCCTATCACTATAACCCCGGGCCGAAATACGTTTATAATGTCAACTATCCCCACAGAAATATACTTTATATATTTTGAAATAACTTCGTTTGCTGTCACATCTCCTTTATCTGCAGCATCGAAAACCATTTTCCCGTTTATCTTTTCTAAATTTCCATTTGTTATTATGTTTATAAGGCTCTGTGGATTTGCTTTTGCTGCTTCCTTCGTCTGACGTATAAGCGCCGAACCCGATGCATACATTTCCCAGCATCCCCTTCTTCCGCACTCGCACTCAAGCCCGTCGCAGACTATCACCTTGTGTCCGATTTCTCCTCCTGCATTATTAAACCCTGAGTAAATTTTTTTATCTATTATAATTCCGCCGCCCACGCCTGTTCCAAGTGTTACTGCAACTGTATTGCTTTTGCCTTTTGCGGCACCTGCCATCATTTCCCCGAAAGCCGCAGCATTTGCATCATTTTCAAGATAGACTTCGCTTTCGGGAAAATATTTTTTAAATTCCTTTGCAACGGGTGCGTTCCTAAAATCAGGAAAAGAGCTTGCATATACTATTTCACCCTTTTCGTTGTTTGCAATACCTGGTGAGGCTATTCCAATTTTTTCAACATCTGAATCCTCTAGCCCCTCCTCTTTTATTATTTTTTGCGAGAGCTCAATCATGTCTTTTACTATTTCATGGAAAGGTCTCGTCCTTCCTGCAGGGACAGAATTCTTTCTTATTATTTTACAATTATCATCTACAAGTCCTGCTGCAATATTTGTTCCGCCCAAATCAATTCCTAGATACATTTTCTACACCCCATTACCCATGCAAAAAATCACCCGTCAAGCCTCGTCCTTAAAACCTCATACATTATAATTCCCGCGGCAACAGAAGCATTTAATGATTCTGTTGCTCCAACCATAGGGATTTTAACAAGAAAATCGCATTTTTCTTTTATCAGCTTTCCTATCCCCTTGCCCTCTGAACCGACAACCAGGGCAAGTGCTCCAGAAAGGTCTGCTTTAAATATGCTCTCTTTTCCTTCTAAATCTGCCCCGAAAACCCAGATTCCCTCTTTTTTTAGCAAATCAATTGTTTTAGCCAGATTTGAAACTTTTGCTATTTTTGTATGATATACCGCACCTGCCGAAGTTTTGGCGACCACGCTGTTTATGCCTGCACTCCTGTGTTTAGGGATAATTACTCCATCAGCCCCCGCCGCATTTGCCGTTCTTATTATTGCACCCAGATTATGAGGGTCTGTTATTTCGTCTGCAATTATTATGAAGGGAGCCTTTTCCTTTTTCTTGCTTTCGGCAAGAATTTCATCTACTGTACTGTACTCTGTATATGATGCTATGGCTACGATGCCCTGAGACCTTACAGATTCAGACATTTCCTCAATCTTTTTTGCATTGACAAAACTGTAAGGCACTCCTTTTTTCCTTGCTAAATCAAAGATTTTTGAAAGAGTATTTTTGTTTGCTGTTTCACTGATAAAAATTTTATCTATCGAAATTCCCGACACGAGCGCTTCCTCAACGGGATTTCTTCCTTCTATAATATTTTCATTTGATTTATTTTCCATTTTATCCTCCATCGTCAGCCAAGAACCCATCCCGGAAGCCATTCCAAAGCCTCAGCATAAGCCTCAGGGATAGGTATTCCGGTAAGCACCGGATAGAATAATGCAAAAAGGATTACCACACATGATGCATAAACTGTTATTGTGGCAACACGTAATCTGCTTGGTTTTTCTTCGTACCAGTTTTTCATTAACCTTACAGCCATGAGTACCACAAAAATAACACAAGGGAAAAAGTGGTATATAAATGAAGAACGCTCTACAAGTGTCCATGGCAGATACATCGCTAAAAATCCCAAAATCATCGTCCATAATGCCTCATCGGCTTTTTTCTTCTTTAATATAAGCCACAAGGCTCCTATCAGCGAAGGAATTGTAAGCCACCAAACGAGCGGGTTTCCAAAAGTCGTTATTCCCATAGCTGTCCCTTTTGGAATAAACATTCTGTTTGGACTGCTTGCATAAAGCGGTTTCTGGTCTATTGGCCATTGCCACCAACTTGACATATACGGGTGTTTTCCCTCTATAGTAGAGTGATAATTAAACATTGTTTGCTGATTTTTAAAGAAATAGGAAATCTTTATCCCTTCATTATTTAATGTCGGTAAGTACGACATAAAATATATTATAGACGGAATTACTACAAAAAACAGCACTCCGCATACAATCATTTTAATAGCACATGGTTTAAAACTCTTAACGATTAACTCCAGCTTATCCGTTTCTTCCGATTTCGCTGCTCCAGGAGTTGATAACATCAGGCGGGCTTTTCTATATTCAGCATATCTTCTGAAAAGGGTTGCAAAGAATAAAATGCAAAGTCCCACGCCTGCATATATTCCCTGCCACTTTGTTGCGGCACCAAGTCCAAAGAATATTCCGCTCAAAAGAAGCGGAGTTACCGTTTTCTTAAAGCCTTCATTATAAAAACTCCTCGAAATAAACAGGTACATAAAGTAATACATTCCCATAACAAAGAAGGTAGTATATGAGTCTATAGTTGCCAGTCTGGTCTGCGAAAGATGCATAAAGTCAAAGGTGAACATTACGCACGCAAGCGTTGCCCATGATGTTTTTTTCAACATCTTTTTGCCCATCATATAGGTAAGCGGCACCATCAAAACACCGCACAGTGTGCCAAAAAATCTCCATCCGAATGGATTCATGCCAAACAGCATGATACCCCATGAAATAATAACTTTGCCGAGCGGAGGATGTGTGTTTTCATAAGGATATCGGTCAGTTATATACTCGTATGCCGTGCGCGGATGGTATATTTCATCAAAATATGTTCCGTCAAACCACGAAAATTCATATTTTACTTTGTCCTGCTCATCAATCAGCAGTTTTGCCGTATCATTATTGCTTATTATTTTCTCAGGAACAAATTTTTCGTTCTCTGTTGCTCCGAAGAATGCTATTTCATTTAAGTAAAATCTATTATCGTCGGGTGTCAATTTAATATATCTTGTTGTCATGGGAATGTCGCAGGCTGTCCACTTAAACACTTTTTTGATTTCAAGCGACGTCTCCATTGGAACGAAACTTTCACCATCTGAAGACGTTTCAATATTTACTATTCTTTCAACCTTCCTTGAATCAATATGCCTGTCTATCCAGCCTATATGAGCATAAATTCTCTCAATGTCACATTCTTTTCCCATGTCTATTATAACACTCTCTTCTTCTTGCGGATACCAGCCATTTTCAGGAACATTCATAGAACCAAGGTTAGAAAAAGCTGTGATTGAATATAAAAGTGTCAAAATTGCCATAATGAGATAATCCTTCTTTACAAAAGGAATATGCTCATATGGTTTTTGGAACTCAAATTTTGTTTTTTCTTTTCTATTTTCTGCTGATAGTTTTGTATTTTTAATGAAGGAATTCGAACAATTCTCCTGCTTGTTTTTAAACAATGCAACATAAAAGATATAAATCATGAATGCGTAAATTGCTAGGTTTACCCATGAATTTATTATGAATACGAGATTATCTCCGTAAATAAATGATTTCTCATGGTTTTTCAGGAGAACTTGCGTACAATTTATTAAACTTGACATTGAGAAAAGCAAGTACGTTGCAAGAATTTTAGGGTCTCTTTTTATAACATATATTATAAGTAGAATCATAAAAAGAACATGGATATATCTTTCGTGCATTCCATGAGCAAACATGAAGATTGAAGAAACTGTAAAAGCGCCCAGATAGAAGATTTTTGTTCTGTCTTTGACCTTAAATGTAACAAATCCTATCAAAAGCGACATAACTATAATAAAAATAAATCCCCATGTTTTATAACTAAGTATGAAAAATGTTTGCGAATCTTTTGCCCAATTAGCGCCAAAAGCACCATAGAGATTAGGTGCACAGAGAGTCGCATAAGGGTAAAGACTTAAAGCATTTTTATAGTTTTCTGTTATAAGACTATAATTACCTCCCGTTACCGCAAGCGGAACTATTAAGACAACCGCTACAGCAAGTAAAATGCCTGCTCCAACAGATTTTAGCATTTTTATTCTTTCGTCTTTGACCTTTGCAATCTCAATAAAGTCTGACAAAACTGTAAAACCTAAAAGCGGTGCATAGATTATCATCTGGGGTTTTGTAAGCTGAGCAAGGGTAAAAACTGCTATTGCAAAAATATACTTCCTGTTATATAAAAGCAATAGCATGGAACATATAAGCATGACTACAACACTGTCAATCTGTCCCCATACTGTTGAGTTGAAAATATTTATTGGGTTCAGGGCAGATAGAAGCGCCAGCGCCACCGCAACTCTTCCGCCAATTCTCTTTTTTGCAAAAAGAAAAATGAAAATTGAACAGATTGCATCAAAAAGAATCGGAACAAATCTTATAAAACATAGATAAAGGTCAGAATTTGAATCTACACCAAGACATGAAGCAATCTTACCAACTATGAAAAGAACATTCAGATACGCAGGCGGATAGTCAACGTATTCATTTGTAATATAATATTCCCAAATATGATGCCTCTCTCCAAACGAAGTCCACCTTCTGAAAAGCTTTGTGTCGTTTATATATCCTATTGAAAACTGTGTAAAAAAGAGTTGCACAAGAAATATTAGAATAATCACAACATAAAATGACGTATAACTCTTTAAATTTTCTGTTTTCAGGCCTGTGTTTTCTGTCTCCTTTATTGAAGAGAAATATACCAAAACAAAAACCAACGAATAAATTGCCGCCACAACTCCAGATATTGCCATGATTTATCCTCCTTTGTACCTTAAATACAAAATTATTTGTTAAGTGCCTCAAGTGCTGCCAGAAGCTGATCGTCTTCTTCTTTTGAAAGAAGACCTAGTTTAGCCAACTTTTCATCAGAAAGTGTTACCTTAACATCTGGTGTAATACCTTTTTTATCAATACATTCACCCTTTGGTGTAAAATATCTTGCATTTGTTAAATACAGTGCAGTATCTGCAGAAAGCTGATAGGGAGTTTGACCCACAGCCTTTCCAAAACTCTGCTCGCCGACAACAATTCCAAGCCCATATGCCTGAACACTTCCTGCCAAAAGCTCTGAAGCGCTTGCTGTTCCGCCATTTATAAGTATTGCCATGGGGAGTCCCACTTCGTCAGCATCTGACCTGAAATATTGTCTCTTTCCGTTATTGTCTTCTAAATATGCGATAACTCCCTCAGGAAGGAGTATGTCGCACATTGATATAACTGTATGTGCATAACCTCCAGGATTGTTCCTTAAATCTATAACAAGCGAGGTTACTTCCATATCCTTCAATGTTTCTACAGCTACACGAAACTCTTCCTCAGTTCTGTTTTTAAATTCGGCTATTCTTATATATCCTGTGTCATCCATTTTCTCAAATCTAACAGTTTGTATATCAACACGTTCTCTTATTGCAACTAAAAACAACTCTTCGTCGCTGCCTTCGCGCATAACCTTAAAATTTATTTTTGTTCCCTCTTGCGCGCCCTTCCCTCTTATATGAGCAATAATTTGGTCATATGAGCTATCTGTTACCGCCAAGCCATCAACCTCTGTAATTTTATCACCGGGAAGAATTCCTGCTTTTTGTGCAGGAGAGCCATCATAGGGAGACAGGACAGTTATTGCATTGCTTCCTGCCTCAAAAACGACCTCCATGCCCACTCCAATATAATCTTCCTCAATGTCTTCCTTATACTCTTCTAATGCAGATGCACTCATATAACGTGAATAGGGGTCACCGAGTTCGTCTACCATAGCACCTATGGCAACATCATTGAGCTTTTGTATCTGTTCATCAGTGAGTTTGTCAACATAGTCATCAATAATAATCTGTTTTGCAGCCATTATAGGGTCATTAACAAGCAGTTTGCCTGCAAACTTTATTACTAAAAAATTATAAACTATTACAGTTATGATAACCGTAACTATTACTGTAATAAACAGGTGTCTTTTTTTAGTCAAAATAACACTTCCTCAGAATAATTATCTCAGATATGCCATAGGGTCTGTTGTTACACCGTTTTTCAAAACCTCAAAATGGAGGTGGTTACCCGTTGACATACCTGTTGTTCCAACCAAAGCTATAACCTGCCCTTTTGAAACAGTCTGTCCGCTGGAAACTAATAGTTTACTTGCATGGCCATAGAGAGTCGCTATTCCGCCGCCATGGTCTATGACAACACAGTATCCATAACCGCCGTTCCAGCCTGCCGAGCGCACTGTTCCGCCCGCTGCCGCTAAAATATTCGACCCGCCTGGAGCTGCCAAATCTAATCCCGAATGATATTTTCTGGTGCCTAGAACGGGGTGTGTTCTATAACCATATGGCGATGATATATATGTATAGCTTGGCGCAGGCCATGTAAATACACCGCCCGTATATACGGTCCCTCCGCCTGATTTAGACAGGCTTGACTGGAGGCTTGCTTTTAAGCTGTTTTCTTCTGCTACCGCTTTATTATATGCTTTTTCATATGCTTTGATATCACTCGATAGCTGCGAAATAAGTGCTGATTGTTCGTTTTGTTTCTGTTTAAGCTGAGCGCGCTTATCTGCCGTAAGATTTCGTGCCTCCTGCTGCTCGGAACGAGCCATTTCTATCTCAAGCTTGGAATTTTCCACACCTTTTTTCAGTTCTATCATATTATCAATCACAGCTTGGTCATGCGCCGCAATTTCGCGTACTGTTTCTAGCTTAGCCAGAAAATCGCCTAAGCTCTGGGAGTTTAGAAGAATGTCTATATATGTAGCACTTCCCATTTCATCAATAGCCCTGATTCTCGCTTTAAATTCACCGTCAAAAACAGCAATCTTAGACTCGTATTCTGATATTTCAGCCTCTTTTTCAGCTATTTTTGCATCTGACTGCGCAATAATTGCATCAATCTCTGCAAGTTCTGCATTGATTATATCTATTTCGTGGTCAAGCACTTCCTTTTTTCCTAATGCCTCTTTTTGTTTTGCTTTTGATTTATTGATATTATCAAGTGCCTCTTGCTTTTCTTTTGTTGCTGCATTAATTTTTTCCTGAACTGATGCCGCTTTAACTAAAACCTCAGTTACATTTACAGAAATAACTGTAAATAAAAGAATAGATGCCGCTAAAATGGAAACCGCCTTTTTAATAAGTCCCTTTCTCATTTTGTCCTACTCCTCCTCTTCTGCATCCTCGAAAAGAGTTTTCCCTGTTAAAATCTCATATGCTTTGTTGAGCTGTCTGTCTACCATAACTTCCGCATCAATTACAGCTTGCCCTAGTGCCGTTTGTGTTGTAAAGTCTGCGACTCCGTAGGGAAAAAGCCCTGATGCCGCCTGAAAAGCCTTAACTGCCACTGCTGTTTCTTCATCAAAGATTTCATTAACAGTTCCTATGTGATAACCCAGAAGGTCCAGCCTCTGTTTAATAGCAAGCACGCCTTTTCCTGTATCGCCAACTGTATACTTCTTTTCATAGAGAAGCGCACCTACATCGTCAAGCGGAAGGCCCTTATATGTATTTTTAATTTTATAAGTTGGTATTAACCCTTTCCTGTTAATGCTCTCACCATTGGGAAGTGTATATTCTGCGACACTTAATTTCATGTCCCCCAGCTCATGTCCTTCAGGTGATAAAAGACCAACAAACTCCTGAACTGAGCCTTTGCCGTATGTTGTTTGTCCTACAGTTACCCCTAAATTGTTATACATTATTGCTCCTGCAAACACCTCGGCTGCAGATGCTGATTCCTCATTAACAAGAACAACCACCTGTTTGTCAGACTTATATGTATCTCCGCTTGATTTAATTCTTAAGTCATACCCTTGGGCCTTATAATCTATAGTAAGCAAAATTTTTCCTTTAGGAATAAAATAATTAAGCGCACCTACAACACCTCCAAGCTCACCGCCCGGATTATCTCTTACGTCAACAATAATTTTCTTGATTGCCTTAGAATCAAAAAAATCCAAAGCCTGTTTTACTTCACCTGGGGTTGATGTGTTAAATTGTACTATCTCCATATAGCCAACTTCATCATCTATCTGTGCATACGCACATGATTCTACTGTGACTGCGGCACGGGCAATAGAAAAATCAATCAATTCATTTCCGCGTTTTACTGTAATATTGACTATTGTTCCCGCCTGTCCTCTGACTTTGTCGGACACCTCACCAATAGTGTAATCCTGCGCATCTTCCCCGTCTATTCTGGAAATTATGTCTCCCGCTTTAATTCCTGCAGCAAAAGCAGGACCGCCCTGAGAAACAGAGGAAATGCGGACGCCGCCTGTGACTCTCTCAACTACAACACCTATTCCCACGTACTCGCGGTCTATATATCGTGAAAACGACTCTATTTCTTTTACTGTATAATACTCTGAATATGGGTCCAGGGTTTTTGTTGATGCCTTAACGGCCTCTTCTAAAAGTTCAGGATGAGATTTGAGCAGCTCCTCAACTATGCCCCTGTAAATTTCCAGCTCGTCTGCTTCAAATCTATATTCCCCCATAATCATTGCAACAATTCTGTTTATATATTTTACTTCCGTCGTTGTCTCTTCTCCTTGCGCAAAAGCAAAATTTATCTGGGACAACACGATTACAAAAGCAAGTACTATAGAAGTCAGTAATTTTAGATATTTTCTGTAGTTTTTCATTTTCTTGCTCCTTTGTTATTTCAGTATTACATATGTGTTGGTGCATCAATTGAAAGCACTTTTAAAACATTTTTTATAACTATTCTGGTTGCGTCAACAAGTTTTAATCGGCTCGCTGAAAGCGCCTCGTCATCTGTTTTAACCTTGCACGCAGCATAGAATGTATGGAACGAAGCAGCTAAATCCTGAGCATATCTTGTAATAAGACTTGGTTCTCTTAATAAAGCCGCATTCTTTATTTCTTCAGGGAAACGTGCCAAAAGCTTAATGAGTTCAATTTCCTGTTGTGAAGAAAGTAAAGATTTATCAATCTCTGAAATCGGTTTAACATGGGTTCCCTGCTCAGATAAAAGCTTTATAATACTGCAAATTCTTGCATGAGCATATTGCACATAGAAAACAGGATTTTCATTTGACTGCTCTACCGCTAAATCAAGGTCAAAATCAAAATGGCTTGATGCTTGACGCATGTTGAAGAAAAATCTCGCAGCATCAATACTTGTTTCTTCTAAAAGGTCAGTAAGAGTAATTGATTTCCCTGTGCGTTTGGACATTCTCACTACTTCGCCGCCCTGTACAAGTCGAACAAGCTGCATTAAGATAATCTCAAGTCTCTCAGGCGCTATGCCTAAATCTGCCATAGCGTTTTTGAGTCTTTCAACATGTCCGTGATGGTCTGCACCCCATACGTTTATAACCGTATCAAATCCGCGGTCGATAAATTTATTTTTATGATAAGCAATATCCACCGCAAAATATGTCAAAAAGCCGTTTGCGCGGACTAAAACCTCATCTTTTTCGCCTTCTTTTGTTTTAAGCCAGATTGCCCCGTCCTGCTCATATGTGCAGCCGTTTCTTGTTAACTCGTCAACAACTGCTCTTGCAGCACCCGTAGCATGAAGAGTGCTCTCTAAAAACCACACATCATAATCTATTCTGTATTTTAAAAGGTCTGCCTTAAGCGCCTCTATATTTTTCTTGAGAGCATATTCCATTATTGCTTTTGAAAGTGTCTCTTCATCGGCAGACTCATACTCGCTTCCATGTTCATTATAAAATGCCGCTGCATGAATTTTTATATCCTCTCCATGATATCCGTCCTCAGGAAATTCCATGGCATTCTCGCCCTTCGTATGCTGAATATATCTTGCATAGAGGGACTTTGTAAACTTATCAATCTGGTTTCCGGCATCATTTACATAGAATTCTCTTGTTACATTATATCCTGCCATATCAAGTACAGAAGCGAGGCAATCGCCGATAGCTCCTCCTCTGGCATTTCCCATATGCATAGGTCCGGTTGGATTAGCGCTGACAAATTCGACCATAACTTTTTTGCCTTCGCCTATATTTACTCTGCCGAAATCATCTCCTTGTGCCTCTATATCATCTAAAACCTCCCTGATATAATCAGGATTAAGTTTGAAATTAATAAAACCGGCACCTGCAACAGAAACGTTTTCTATATATGTTCCGGAAAAGTCCATGTTTCCCACGATACTGTCAGCAATTTTTCTCGGCGCACATTTGGCCTGACGTGCCATAAGCATAGCAACATTTGCCGCAAAGTCACCAAATTCCTTCTCCCTTGGCTCCTCTATAACATAGTCGCAGATAGTGTCAAAAGAGATTTCTCCCTTGTCACGCGCTATATAAAGTGCATTATTGATACAATTTTTAATTGAATCCGTTGTTTTATCATAAACTGTCATGTTTTTTATTCCTTTCGCTTTTATCTATATAAAGTAATTAATCCTCATTTTTTTGTAATTTCGACTGAGAGTGCATTTTTTACAGGGTCATTATCATTAAACTGAACATAATAGTCAAGCTCTATGTTTCCTCCCTCGTCACCGACATTTACAGTCATATCATTTGTAATAACGCCAACATACAAAAACCCAAAGGGTGTCTCATACTGCCCTGTATATTTATTTCCTTTTTCAAAAATCATCTGTGTAGGGGCTAAGGCTCCCGTTCTGAGCATAGAAACATTGTCCTTTTCTACACTTAAGGTCGTCGTTGTATTTTCATAACCCGTTATTTCGCTTCCCTCATATGAAACAATATATCTGCCGTTTTCTTTTTTATATGTACCTTCTGTTATAAGCTCATAGCTGTCTTCTTCCCCTTCAATTTCCTGAGACCCTCTGAGCTTTATCCAAACATTACTTTCCATTTATATCCCCCAAAGTTAATATTTTTCTATATCAATCTTTTCAACAACCGCTGCCGTTTCCCAGCCGAGAAATTTTGACCCGACCTTTGAAAACATCTCTATTTCATCGCTTACATAAAATCTGCATTTTTCCTCATGTGTGCCCGCGGACAGAGAATCTGTCCTTTGGAGATATTCTTTAACACATTTTGCTGTTTCCCTGCCCGAATTAATAAGCGTGACATTTTCCCCCATAACATCCTGAATAACCTTCGTTAAAAGAGGATAGTGGGTGCATCCTAATATAAGCGTGTCAACACCTGATTTTTTCATGCACTCAAGATAGTCAGCGGCAATCTTTAGCGGAACGCATCCTTCAATATAATCATTTTCAACAAGCGGAACAAACATTGGACACTCCTTATTTATTACATTAATACTTGCGTCCAGCTTTTTTATCTGCTTTTCATATTCACCTGATTTTATTGTTCCGGGTGTAGCTATTACACCGATTTTTTTGTTTTTGGTAGTATTTACTGCCGCTTTTACCGTAGGCTCAACCACACCGAATATAGGCAAATCAAACTCTCCTTCTATTTCAGGAAGAGCGAGCGAGCTTGCAGTTCCGCATGCGGCTATTATCAGCTTTAAATCAAAAGTTTTTAAAAAATTTATGTCGCTTTTTGTATATCTTACAATCGTTGCTTTTGACTTTGTTCCGTACGGTACCCTTCCCGTATCTCCAAAATACACAATACATTCATCAGGCAAAGCCTTTGACAGTTCTTTTACAACAGTGAGGCCTCCAAGTCCTGAGTCAAAAACACCAATACACCTGTCGTCCACAATCTTTCCTCCGTTTATGCTCTGTTATCTTTCAAAACTGAGCTCTATTATTTTTGTAATTAATTCCTGATAACTCATTCCCTCATGTTTCCATGCTTTAGGATACAGGCTGATATCAGTAAAACCAGGAAGCGTATTAATCTCGTTAAGCATTACTTTTCCGTCTTTTCTGTCAATAAAGAAATCGACTCTTGCAAGTCCGAAGAGGCCCATAGCTTTAAATGACTTACATGCAAGCGCTTTTATTTCTTCCTGTTTCTCACAGGAAATGTCTGCAGGAATCTGAGTGCTTGATGTAGCATCTGAATATTTTGTGTTATAGTCATACATCTTTGAAGATTTAATTATTTCTCCCGGCGCTGCAGACCTAGCCTCATGAAAACTACCCAGCACCGCACATTCTATCTCTCTTGCGTCAACGGCGCGCTCTATGAGAATCACTCTGTCCTCGTTTGCGGCAGTCAATAAAGCAGTTTTAAGTTCCTCTTCGTTTTCCGCTAAAGACACTCCGACAGACGAACCCGCATTTGATGGTTTTACTACAACGGGAAATAAAAGAGTATCTAGTGTCCTTTTTAATACTTTATTAAAATCTGTCTTTTTATAATCATAAATGACAATTCCATCCGTAACAGGAACTCCCGCTTGTTTTAAAATTTCCTTCGTTACTGCTTTATCCATACATGCAGCCGAACCCAAAACACCGCAACCAGCATATGGAATTTTTGCAAGTTCAAAGAGGCCCTGCACTGTTCCGTCTTCTCCATTTTTTCCGTGAAGCACTGGAAAAATCACATCAACCCTTGTAACAGAATAATCTCCGTTTTTATTAAACACCAAAAGTCCATGATGCTTTGGGTCAGGCGAAATAACACACGCCTTATTATGTAAGTTTTCCCACTCTCCGTTTTTTATTTCCTCTGTTTTGGCATTAGTTAAAAACCAGTTGCCTTCCCTTGTTATGCCGACAGACAAAACCTCATAGATATTTCTGTCAATGTTATCAAGAACATTTGCGGCGGAAACTCTTGAAATCTCATGTTCAGACGACGCACCGCCAAAAAGTATGCACACAACTTTTTTTGACATACAAACCCTTCTTCCAATCAAAAAAATTATTTCATTGATAAATATCTTATGTTCTTTACAACATAATCTATACCTGAAATGACAGTCAGCCCTGCTGCTCCCCACATACAGATATCTATGATAACTTTTGCAAAAGCAAAATCTGCTGCAAAGTCTGCAAGAACAAGTGTTATGCATATAGCGATAAACTGCCAGACTGTTTTTACTTTACCCCACATACTTGCAGCAATTACGTTGCCCTCTGATGCTGCAGATATTCTTATTCCTGATACGATAAATTCTCTCGCAAGAATAATTATTGCAATCCACGGAGAGATAAGATTATCATTTACAAGGCACAAAAGAGCTGCTGTAACTAACATTTTATCAGCGAGAGGGTCCACAATTTTACCAAAATTGGTTACCTCGTTATTTTTTCTTGCAAGATAACCATCAAGCCAGTCTGTAGCACATGCTAAAATAAAAACTACTAAAGCAACAACCGTTTTAAAAGGTATTATCTCATAAAGAGCAACGACCATAAAAAGCGGAATAAGCAATATCCTAAACAGTGTAAGTTTATTTGGTGTGTTCATTAAATCAACCTCTTTCCGGTTAAGTCATATTCATCGGAATCTAAAATTAAAACATTTGCAAATGTCCCTATTTGTGTTTCTTCCTCCGATGCAAAATATACAAGTGTGTCAACCTCAGGAGCATCGCTTTCGCTTCTGCCGTAGTACATGAAATTTTCTTCATCGTAACCTTCAGTCAGCACCCTAAGAATCTTTCCTTCCTTTTTCTTTTGCTTTTGACGTGAAATCTCCGACTGGGCCTCTATAATTGCCCTTGCTCTTCTTTCCTTTTCCTTCTGCGGTATCTGGTCGGGAAGAAGCGCTGCCGGAGTATCCTCCTCTTTTGAATACGCAAAAGCACCCAGTCTGTCAAATCTGACTTCCTTTACAAATTCCAGAAGCTCGCTGAACTGTTCCTCTGTTTCACCGGGAAAGCCGGCTATCAAAGAAGTTCTTATGGTGATATCCTTTACATTTTCTCTTAATTTGCTGATAACTTTAAGAATTTGTTCTTTTGATGTGCGCCTGCCCATCCTCTTTAAGACAGTATTATTACAATGCTGAATAGGCATATCTACATAAGGGACAAGTTTTTTGTTACAGACAAAAGCTTCTATAAGCTCATCTGTAATCATTTCGGGGTAGAGATAAAGCACCCTCACCCACTCAACATTCTCTATTTTGCAAAGCAATCCAAGAAGCTTAGCTAAGGAAATATCCTCTTCTAAGTCCTGCCCGTAACGCGATGTATCCTGCGCTATCACTATGAGCTCTTTTACACCCTCTTTAGCAAGTGCCTCAGCTTCCTTTATAATGCTTTCAGGTTTTCTGCTTCTGTATTTTCCTCTCAGGCGTGGAATTATGCAATAAGTACACTTGTTGTCACAACCCTCCGCAATTTTAAGGTATGCAAAGGCTCCGCAAGTGTTTATTCGTCTTTCGTCTTCAATAATAGGTGCTGAAATATCCCCTGTAACCACACATTTCTCGCCTTTTGATGCTCTGTCAATTATCTCTGCAATCTCTGTGTATGAGCCTGTTCCTACTACTGCGTCAACCTCAGGGAAATTTTCTAAAAACTCCTCACTGTAGCGTTGAGCAAGACATCCTGTCACAATCAGAAGCTTGCAGTTTTGTTCTTTAAGCTGCGCCATCTCTAATATAGCGCTGATTGATTCCTCTTTGGCTGAATCAATAAAACCGCAGGTGTTAACAATCACAACCTCTGCATCCTGAGTCTGTGAACAAAGCTCATGTCCCTTTGATGCAAGTATCCCTGCCATGATTTCAGCATCCGTCAGATTTTTCGCACAACCCAGTGATATAAATCCGATTTTCATAGTTTCTCCTTAATCTTCAAAAACCTCATCGGCGGAATCTGCATCGTCTGCATCAAAAACAACGACTGTTCCGTCTGCAATTTCCGTTGCGGCTTTGGAAATACTTCTTGCACCGTCAACATTTTTTGTCTCCTGGGCTGCTGCTTCAATTTCCCTTGCTCTCTTTGCCGTAGCAATAACAAGACTGTATCTGCTTCCTGTCTTTTCCATTAATTTCATAATTGAAGGATATAACATCATAATAAATCAAAACCCTTTCTTATCTTAATCTTCTATTTTATATTTTTTAAATCTTGTGCAAACTTATTTATAAACTCTGTGTTTTTGTCAACTCCGTATTTTTCAGCTTTGACAATACTGATAAATCTTTCAGTAGCTTTCTCCACTTTGTCATTCAGGAGTATATATTTGTAATTCTCAGCCTGAGAAAATTCCCACTCTGCCTGACTTAGTCTGGCCTTAATCTTTTCCTCTGTCTCCGTCCCTCTGCCTGTAAGTCTTTCTTTTAACTGGAGAGCTGTAGGAGGTACTACAAAGAAAAGAACAGCATCTTTAAAATCTTTTTTTACTTTCAGAGCCCCCTGTGCCTCAATTTCAAGTATTACATCTATGCCGTCATTTAAAAGAGCTTCTACGTTTGCCTTTGGTGTCCCGTAAAGATTGCCGCAAAACTCTGCCCACTCAATGAACCCGTCTTCTTTTATTCTTTTTTCAAACTCTTCTCTTGTCAGAAAGAAATAGTTTACACCATCTTCTTCTCCCGGTCTTGGGGGGCGGGTTGTGGCAGAAACGGAAAGTTTAAATTCAGGATACCTCTTTAAAATATCTGCACATACTGTTCCCTTTCCTGCACCAGATGGGCCTGAAACGACTAAAAGCAGACCTCTTTTATTCTTCATCCTCTTCCTCCTCGTCTGCTACGTCATCAATTCCGTCTAAACGATGTGCCACAGTAATAGGTTGTACTGCTGACAAAATGATATGGTCAGAATCTGTAACGATAACTGCCCTTGTTCTCCTTCCGTATGTTGCATCGATAAGCATTCCCCTGTCGCGTGCTTCCTGAATTATTCTTTTAATAGGCGCTGATTCGGGGCTTACTATAGCAACTAACCTGTTTGCCGAGACTATGTTTCCAAAACCGATATTTATCAGTTTCATTTGTGTTCCTCCTTAAAATCGCGTTGTTATTCTATATTCTGAATCTGTTCTCTTAATTTTTCAATTTCCGCTTTAATGTTTACAACTGTTTTGGCAACACCAAAATCATTTGCTTTAGAGCCAATTGTATTTGTTTCTCTGTTGATTTCCTGAATGAGAAAGTCAAGTTTTCTGCCAATAGGCTCATCCAGACTTAAAATGTTTTCAAGTTCTGTAAAATGACTCTTTAGGCGGACAAGTTCCTCACTCACACAGATTCTGTCTGCCATAATAGCAACCTCTGTTAAAAGTCTTGATTCATCTATATTGAATTCACCTAAAAGTTCTGTCATCCTTTGTCTTAGCTTCTGTGCATATTCTTTTTCTGCCTGAGGCATAATTTCCTCTATAATCTTGACGTCCTCTAAAATAATTCTTGCATGCTCTCTGACATCAGCTGCCATTCTGCTTCCTTCTCGCTCCCTCGCAGAAATAAAGTCTTCCATCGCTGGTTCTAAACACTCCAGAATCATTTGCCATACCTGGTCTTTGTCCTCGTCTTCCTGCTTTGTGACGAAGATATCACGGAAAGAACTTATATCACAAAGTCTGATGTTGTCCTGTATTGAGCATTCTTCCTTGATTTCTTTTAAAACATCATAATAGTTTTTACAAAGGGCCTTATCTAAAATTACAACCTTATCTCCGCTTGTGTAAAATTCAATATACACAAAAACGTCAATTTTGCCCCTTGAAACCTTTGATGCTACATAATCGCGGATTTTATCCTCTGTATAGCCATATGCTCGGGGCACCTTAACAGAAATATCAGAATATCTGTGATTTACTGATTTGATATCAATTACGATTTTCTTGTTTTCATCAATTTTTTCACATCGGCCGTAGCCTGTCATGCTTTTTATCATTCTTCTGACTCCTTATGAGATAAATTTTTTGAGTTCTCTTCTCTTTTGAGCTGTTCTAAATATATAAGCAGAACTGAAATATCTGCAGGACTTACTCCGGAAATTCTTGATGCCGCACCAACAGAAAGAGGCATGGAACTAGCAAGTTTCTGCCTTGCCTCTAATCTCAACCCGCCAATTGAAAGATAATCTATTCCTTTTGGAATTTTCTTGTTTTCAAGCTTTTTAAAACCTTCAATCTGCCTCATCTGTCTTTCTATATATCCCGAGTACTTTATCTGTATTTCAGCTTGTTCGGCCTCAAACCGAGAAAGCTGCGGTCTGTCCTTATCGATTTCTGCTAAAAGTTCATATGAAAGCTGCGGCCTTCTCAAAAGGTCAGACAGTTTTGCTCCCGTAACAAGCGGAGTACATCCATTTCTCTCTAAAAATTCATTAACTTCCTTTGAAGGCGGAATAACTTTACTCTCTAATCTTTCTTTTTCTTCCTCAATCGTCTTCTTTTTCTCTAGGAATTTATTATATCTTTCCTTTGATATAAGACCTATTTCGTATCCCTTTGGCGTAAGCCTCAAATCTGCATTATCCTGCCTCAGCAAAAGTCTGTACTCAGAACGCGACGTCATCATTCTGTAGGGTTCATGGGTTCCCTTTGTGACAAGGTCATCTATAAGTGTCCCTATGTAGCTTTCAGAGCGGTCTAAAACAAATTCGTTTTCGCCTCTGGTTTTCCTTGCCGCGTTTATGCCCGCTATCAGCCCCTGTGCCGCCGCTTCTTCATATCCTGAACTTCCGTTAATCTGTCCTGCTCCGTATAGTCCTGGAATATCCTTAAATTCAAGAGTGGGATAAAGCTGCAATGGGTCAGCACAGTCATATTCTATAGCATAAGCAGTCCTCATCATTTTAACATTTTCGAGTCCTTTAACCGAGCGAAGCATCTTTATCTGAACATCTTCAGGCAGACTTGACGACATTCCCTGAACATACATTTCATCAGTGTTTTCGCCCATAGGTTCAATAAAAATCTGATGCCTGGGTTTATCGGAAAATCTTACGACCTTGTCCTCTATCGAAGGACAATATCTGGGTCCTACGCCCTCAATTTTTCCGCTGTAAAGAGGCGAACGATGCAGATTTTCCTTAATAATCCTGTGAGTTTCTTCGTTTGTATATGTAAGATAACATGAAACCTTGTTTTTGCCTACATCCTGAGTTTCAAATGAAAACGGTGTTATTTCCTCATCGCCGTCCTGACGCTCCATAACTGAAAAATCAATACTGTTTCTGTTGACTCTGGCAGGTGTTCCCGTTTTGAACCTCAACAGTTTTATTCCAGCACGTATAAGAGAATCAGAAAGCCTGTTTGCTGCAAACATACCGTCAGGGCCTCCGGGATATGCCACATCACCGATAATAATTTTTCCTCTCAAATATGTTCCCGTCGCAACTATAACAGCCTTCGTCCCATAAAATGCACCTGTATGTGTAATAACGCCCGAAACCTTGCCTTCCTCTAATACAAGCTCTACAATCTCCGCCTGCTTCAAATCAAGATTTTCTGTTCTTTCTATTAAATATTTCATTTCCTGCTGATATGCACGTCTGTCCGACTGAACCCGCAAAGAGTAAACCGCGGGGCCTTTTCCCCGGTTTAATATACGTGACTGAAGAAATGTTTTATCTGCAACTTTTCCCATCATTCCGCCAAGAGCATCAATCTCTCGCACAAGATGGCCCTTTGCCGTTCCGCCGATTGACGGATTACACGGCATATTTGCAACAGCATCAAGATTAATTGTAAAGAGCACCGTTTCTAGACCGAGATGCGCTGCAGCAAGCGCTGCCTCTGCACCTGCATGCCCTGCTCCGATAACGGCGACATCGTAATATCCGCCTATGTAGCTTGCGCCTTTTTCTTTAATTTTTTCTTCCCTGACGTCCATCTGCTATTCACCATATCTTCCGTTTTCTTTAAAATTCTCTATTATTCTTGCTGTTACACACAATTATAGATATTATTATTATAACACCAATGCGTCAAGATATCAACATAAAAAATAAAATGATAACATAATTGTAACATTTCTCTTAAAACAGGGCCGTGACAAAGTTTGTCACAGCCCTGACCTATTGTGCAAATATATCTAAATCTTAAACAGTTGTTATAATATCTGCATATTAATTTTTATTACTGCTTTGTTTTCCCGTATGGTCTATTGTGTAATTGTCATGGTAAATCATATCTGATGCGCTAACCACCCTAAACCCGTCATCTTTAAGTTTTTTCAGGATAATTTCAAGTGCATCAGGCGTATTCTTTACTCCGTTATGAAATAGCATAACAGACCCCGGTTTTACTCTTGATAAAACCCTCTCGGATATTTCCTCCTTAGAAAGCTCCTTCCAATCTAAACTGTCAACATCCCATTGAAGAGTTTTATATCCAAGACTTTCTGCCGCCTCAATTACAGTATTGTTATATTCTCCATATGGTCCTCTGAAAAGTGTTGGCTTCTTTTTTGTTATTCTCTCAATTTTTTCACCGCACTTTTCGATTTCTTCTAAAATTTTCTGCTCGGACAGGGTATTGATGTGCGGATGTGTGTCAGAATGGTTTGCTATCTCGTGACCTGCATCTGCAAATTTTTTTACTGACTCAAAATATTTTTCTGCCCAATCTCCAACAACAAAAAAAGTTGCTTTTGCATCATATTTTTCTAAAACGGAAATCAGTCTGTCTGTATCAGAATCATCCCATGCAGCATCAAAAGTCAATGCGCATATTTTCTCATCTGCCCTGTCAACACAATAAATGGGAAGCTTTTTTTCTTTAGGCACCGTTGTCACCTCGCTGATGTCCCCTCCCCCCGAAAAGAGCATGCATACTGCCATTATAAATAGCGATGCGTAAACTACGAGTCCTTTTTTTGTCAATAAAAATATCTTCATGAAATACACCCTCACCCTTTTACTATACTTTATTTATATTCAGTCGATATTTTTATATTACATATTTACGAGAAAGCGCCTTGCTTAAAATGATTAATTGTTTAGGCCCTCAAGCTCAACCAGCCTGATAACTTCATGCAGACTTTGTCCCTAAACAGTCAGTATACCGCTGTCTGATTCAAGAAGCAAAAGAATTTTTTCATCTTCACCCGTCTTTGCGTTAACATATATAAGATAATTTCTGTCATCAAATGCTCCTTTAAGCTCATAGCATAAGACCTCTGTGCCCGACTCAAGCGGAATAACAGCAAGATTTATCTCCGTAACAGAAAGATGTGTTCCTGCCCTTTTTTTTGCCTCTTCCTCTCCTATAAGCTCTCCTTCAAATTCTCTTTCCTTGTGATTCATAAGGTAGCCTGTTGCTTCTATTCCTAAAATCTCACCGTTATCTAATGCAACCTTAACCTTAATCAAATCGCTGTAAATTTTCACTCCGTCCTGCTCATATGCATAATTAAGAGTCGCAATATTATTTGCTTCTTCGTAATAGCTTTCAGTCATATCATTGTATCCTGCCTTAATGAGAAACGCCTTCGCAAAACGACGGGCATCATCTAGGTCTATTTTAGCTTTTCCGACATCTCTTGAATCAAGCATCCAAAGAATTTTAGACCCCTGCTTGGTTATTGCTATCTGAAAATTTTTGTCCTTTTCGTTTTTAGACAGAATATATGTCTCTATTGCTCCACCGCCTTCATCAGTAACATTCAGCCCTTGGGCACGGTCTTTGCCTAAATATTCCTCAGCAGAACGGAGCGCCATCTTCCCTGTTATCTGTCCTTTATATTTCAAAAAATCAGAGGTTTTGTTTGTCATATGGTCTGAAAACGGTCCATCATATATTAAAGACGGATACTCCATAAACTCGTTTTCAAGTCCTGATATTTCAGACGGGACAGTTTTTTCATCGGCTTTTGACATAATGCTTCTACTTTGAGAAAATGTTATCTCTCCGCTATAAATCCTGCCCCGAAGCTCCTCCAAGCTCCCGCTTAATTTCTCAGCATATTCTGAAAGCACAGAAATGTTTTCAAATTCGTTTTGAGAAATCTCTTCTCCTCCCTGCACTTTAGTCGACAGAACCATCATATAGTCGCCTGTCTGGACAAGAAACTTTGATGTGTTATCAAGATTGATATCAGACAGCGGAAGCTGTGAAAGGTTGGTTTTAGCAGCTGCCGTTTCCATATAAATCTGAGTCGCCAGAGCTGAAATCTGTTTTTCTCCTTTTGCCAGCAAAATCTTTTTTGTATAGACATCAATATTATCCATGTAATCGCAAAGGTCAGAAAAAGCCGCCATATAATGATTTTCTGTCTGTTGCGAAAGCGCACGGACTTTAAAGGTCTGAAAAACTGTTGCCGCAATAAAGAATGCTGCTGCTATAGAAAGCACCGTCAACCCTGCACGAAGTGTGTTTTTGTTTTTGAATAACTTTTCCATTTAAACCTCCTATTTTGCAAATGTGTGGTTCCCTATAACCCTCACAACCTGACGCGAATATATCCACTTATTTGTCGTCTTTGCAGGATTGTAATAATAAATCGCGCCTCCCGACGGATCCCATCCATTCATCGCATCAGTGCATGCCTTGTAAACCGTTGAGCCTGTATCAATCGGCACGTCAATCTGTCCGTCTACTGTTGCGGTAAATGCCCCCGGCTGATATATTACACCTGCTATGCTGTTCGGAAAAGACGGATGCTCTACTCTGTTTAAAATAACTGCTGCCACAGCAACCTGCCCTTCGTATGACTCGCCTCTTGCTTCGCCATTAACACATCTTGCAAGCAACTGAACATCTCTTGACCAGTTCGATGCAGCATATGTTTTGTCGGGTTTTTCGTCTATATAAATGTGAACTGCAGATACTACAAAAAGCATAATAAGAAAAGTCAGAAATATTTGTTTTTTCATTTTTCGCACCCTTTACATTTATTTTTTCTGAATTTATTTTCCTCCGTTCCTGCGAAATTTATGCAATTTGACGCACTTGATTTTTAAAGGATGATATAATATAATATATTAAGTACAGAGGTGATTTTTATGAAGGTTCTAACAGGCGGGCAAATGAGAGAACTTGAAAGAATTACAGTCGAAGACTTTAAAGTACCTTCCATTGTGCTGATGGAAAATGCTGCATCAGGATTTTGCACAGCACTTTCAGGTGCTATCGATTTAAATAAAAAGAAAATATGTGTTTTTTGCGGCAGAGGTAATAACGGCGGTGATGGTTTTGCAATCGCACGACATCTGAAGAATATGACATATAACGTTTCCTGTGTTATAGGCTTTGATGAAAAAGATGCTCAAATGCTTCTTACAAAAGACGCATATACTAACTATCTTATCGCATCAAATATGGGAATTGAAATTATTCGTTTTGAGAAAATGTCACAAAGCTATGACATTATAATAGATGCGATTTTGGGAACAGGCTTAAAGGGTGCTGCTAAAAATCCTGAGTCATATATGATAAAGGCGATTAACAAAAGCAATTCTTATGTGGTGTCAGTTGACGTCCCAAGCGGTGCTGATGCATCGAACGGAAACATATATGGCGAATGTGTTCATGCTCATCTCACAATAACATTCTGTCGTGCAAAGGTGGGACATTTCCTTTATCCGTGTAAAGACTACGCAGGTGAAATAATTATCGTTCCCATCTCAATACCTGAAAAAATTCTTGATGATTTTGATAGTGGGTTTTATGCTCTTTCCGATAATATTTATTCGTACCTTCCCAAAAGATGCGAACACTCGCACAAAGGCGATTTTGGCAAGGTGTTAGCTTATTTGGGCTCAGATAATATGAAAGGTGCTGCCCTTCTCTGCACGTCAGCGATTTTTAATAGCGGAGTTGGTATGGTAACAGTTGCATCAACTGAAAAGGTTTTGAACAGTCTCGTTTTAAAAATTCCCGAGGCAATGACTCTTCCTTTAGATGAAAAAAATGATGAAAAATTACTTTTAGAGGCGCTTTCAAAAAATGATGTACTCCTTTTGGGGTGCGGTATAGGAAAAAGCCCTCAGGCACAAAGGCTTACTCAAATGCTCATTTTGGCATCAGAAAATCCAATGGTAATTGATGCTGATGGCATAAATAATCTGAGTACAAATATAAATGTATTATATAAAAAGAAAGCTCCTGTCGTTTTAACTCCCCATATGGCCGAATTCTCGCGGCTTACAGGTGTAGATAAAAAACAACTGGAGGAAAACAAACTCGCAAAAGCGCTTTCTTTCTCTAAGGAATATGGTGTTACACTCGTTCTGAAAAATGCAGATACTATCGTTGCCACTCCTTCAGGCAAAGTATATATCTGCACAGTTTCAAACTCAGGAATGGCTAAAGCAGGCTCAGGGGACGTGCTTGCGGGAATAATTGCAGGCCTTATAGCTCAGGGAGCATCTCCCGATATAGCGGCTGCCGCAGGTGTTTATATTCATTCTGTGTCAGGCTCTCGTGCCAGATGCAATCTCGGTGCACGGAGCATGACGGCAAGCGATATCGTTTCAGAACTTGGCGGAATTTTTAAAACTATCAACTGAATCAGAGGTATTAAAAAATGACAAACGAAAAAACTTCAAGAACATGGAGAGAAATAAATCTGGATGCAATAAAGCACAATTTGGGAGAGGTCCGAAAAAGGATAAATGAGCATACTATGATTATGGGAGTGGTTAAAGCTGATGCCTATGGTCATTGTGACACCCAAGTCTCACGGGTAATGTTAGAGTGCGGAGTATCTATGCTTGCTGTTGCTGAAATTAACGAAGCAGAAAAACTAAGAAAATCAGGCATCAATGCTCCGATTTTAATACTCGGTCCTGAAAATTTTGCTGATATTCCAAAAGCTATAGAACTTTCTGTTACAGCATCAGTAAATAATATAGATTATGCACGCGCCCTTTCAGACGAGGCTAAAAAATTAAATAAAATTGCCAGGGTTCATATTAAAATTGATACAGGTATGACAAGAGTGGGTTTTAATACAACTGATAAATCCATTGAAGAGATTAAAGAAATTGCGTCATTTCCCAATATATATCTAGAGGGAATTTTTACTCACTTTGCATGTTCTGATTGCAAAGACAGAACAATTACCGATATGCAGTTTAAAAGATTTATGGATTTCGTAAAAAAACTTGAATCCTTCGGAATTGAAATTCCAATAAAGCATGTTGCAAACAGTGCAGCAATTTTAAGGTTTCCTGAATACCAGCTTGATATGGTGCGCTCAGGAATAATTTCATATGGTTACAGCCCTTTGGAAAAAGATATTGAGTGCGATGTTTCTTTAATTCCTGCTATGACTGTCAAATCAAGAATAACAAGAATAAATGTTGTTCCAAAGAAAACCTCCGTAAGTTACGGACATACTTTTACAACCGAAAAAGAAACAACAAAAATTGCCACACTTCCGATAGGCTATGCTGACGGTCTCCTTCGCGCTCTTTCAAACAAAGGATTTTTCACTGTTTCTGAAAAAAATGTTCCAATTATCGGAAGGATTTGTATGGACCAATGTATGATTGATGTAACTTCTGTCAATAATATAGATATCGGCGACGAGGTTATCATCTTTGGAGATGGCAAAAACAGCACTATAACAGCTGACACGGTAGCTAATATGATTGGCAGTATCAGTTATGAGGTTCTTTGCCTTATAAGCCACAGAGTCCCATACGTTTTCTTAAAAGACGGGGAGATATGGTAATATTTTAGCATTGACGAAAAAAGTTCTGCGCTATATAATATTATTGTACCCAAATAACATTATGACGAATGGGGGCTTGACTATTTTGTCACAACTCAAGAAGGTTTTGATAACCGTTCCCGAAAATTTGCTTAAAGAGGCAGACGAACTTGTCCAAAGCGAAAAAATGAACAGAAGCGAATTTGTACGTGAAGCGATGAAACTTTATATCAGGGAAAAGAGACGCAGTTTGCTTCGCTCACAAATGGAAAAGGGTTATCAGGAAATGGCGGAAATAAATCTTGCCGTTTCCGAAATGTATTTTGAGGCAGAAAACGATGCGCTTTCTGTCATTGAGGAAAAACTGGCGGAGTGTGAATAGAGTGGTTGTTAAAAGAGGAGATATTTTTTATGCGGATTTAAGCCCTGTAGTTGGTTCGGAGCAAGGGGGAGTGAGGCCTGTTTTGGTTGTCCAGAATGACGTGGGAAACAAATTCAGTCCTACTGTTATTATATCTGCAATAACCTCGCAGATAAATAAAGCAAAGTTGCCTACTCATATAGAGATTACTGCTGACGAATATGGACTGGCCAAGGATTCTGTCATTCTTTTAGAGCAAATAAGAACGATAGATAAACGAAGGCTTAAAGAAAAAATAGGCAGACTTGATGAGGAGCTTATGCAAATGGTAGATGATGCGCTTACTGTAAGCTTTGGCCTCACGGAAATCTGAGTGATATATTAAATTTGGTTGGTTATACTTAAAAAGGGTATGACAAAACGTAATGTTTTGTCATACCCTTACTGTTTTTATTGCATTTCTCTTGCGCACTTTAATCCATATTGATTTTGTGCATTTTTCACCGCATTTATGATTGCTTTCTGCATGACTCGCGCAGCAAGTGTTCCTACTACATCTGCACTTGCCTTAACTTCGCCTACAGATAATGCATAAATGCTGTCGCCGTCAGCACTTGTATGAACAGGGCATACAGCTCGCGCCATGCCGTTATGTGCCATTTGTGCCACTTTGTTCATTTTTGTCTTATCAAGGGAGGCATTTGTTATAACCGCACCTATTGTAGTATTTGATGTGAACAGATTTTCCGCCTGCAAACACATTTCATAAAGCACTTTCTCAGAATCTCTGAATGATTTTTTATCATCAGAAAGCAATCCTGCTATAGTGTTTCCTCTTTCGTCAACAACGTCGCCCAAAGCATTGACAACTACCACGGCTCCTACTTTAAGGTTCCCAAGTTCCAGCGCATATGAGCCTATTCCCGATTTCATGGCAAACGGCTCTCCCATAAGTTTTCCTACGCTAGCTCCCTGTCCTGCACCATAATTTCCGTCTTTATAATTACCCTTTTGTGCGTTTTCGCATGCCGTATATCCCATAATCTTATCAGGAAAAGCGTCTTTTTCTCCTACTCCCAAATCAAAAATACATGATGTACAAACAAGCGGAACAGGAACTACTCCTGTTTCAAAGCCTATGCTCTTTTCTTTAAGGTATTGCATGACTCCGTCTGCCGCTCCAAGCCCGAAAGCACTTCCGCCTGAAAGCACAACCGCATGAATCTTGTCTGCCGCCGCAAGAGGATTTAAAAGTCCCGATTCTCTTGATGCAGGACCTCCGCCGCGTATATCTAGCCCGGCGGGAGCTCCTTTTTCACATATGATTACGGTAACACCTGTTCCTTTTTGTGAATCCTCGGCGTTTCCAATCTTAACATTTTCTATGTCTGAAATTTTAATTTCCTTAATCATTGATTTGCCGTCCTCTTAAAAAGCTTAATAAGCGGTCTGCATACAGCTACAGATATTATAACTGCCGCCAGCATTTCTAAAACACCATTGATGCTTATTATATATGTAAATATATCTGCCAAAATCATGCCATCAAAGAAAACCATAAGGCAAAAGAGCACCAAAAAGGTATGTATGACAGTAGATATTCCTGCTGTTATACCAATAGAAACATTTTCAGGAATTTTCGTTGTATTTAAAAGTTTTAAAAGCAATCCTGGCACTATTCCCAGAATAATTCTCGGCACAACACACATCACAACAGATGCCAAAGCATTCCCGCTGAGCACAGGTGAAAAGAAAATATCCCCTCCCACAGGCTCCATTATAGCCTTAATCATGGAGATTATCCCAAAGGCAAGACCCAGCACTCCGCCATATGTATATCCCAGTACTATTGAACCCACTATAACAGGAATATGCATTATTGTAATCGATACTAGCGGGGGAACAGAAATAAATCCAAGGGGTGTAAATCCCAGAATAATTAAAAGCGCAAGTATCAGCGCAAGTCTTGTGAAGTTTTGTGTTTTACTCATTTTTTTCTCTTCCTTTCGAGGATTATAGTTATTTTGACGCAACAAAATTTTCGCCCGTCTCTTTAACCACGGCTGCGCCATTTGTTACATCTATAATATCTTTTAAAAAGCGGTCCCCATGTTCTGTCCTAACTGAAACATTTACCGTAACCGCCTCTCCGTATTCTATTGACTCAAGAATATAGTCGTTGTTCTCAATAAGATATTTTACCTTCCCGAACACGTCATAGGAACATTCTATCGCATAGCCTTTAACCGTTATCATAGTCACAATTCCCGCGGCATCAACGCCCATTTTAGCGCTTTTTGAATACGCTCTGACCAAACCGCCCGCCCCAAGCAGTGTGCCACCGAAATACCTTGTCACAACAACCACTACATCAAAAAGACCTTCTTTTTTTAAAACCTCCATCATAGGGAGTCCTGCTGTTCCTCCTGGTTCTCCATCATCAGAAAACCTGGCAATATTATTTTCTCTTATAACGTAGGCATATGTGTTATGAGTCGCGTCATAGTGCTCCTTTTTCTTTTTATTTATAAACCACAGAGCCTCTTGTTCTGTTTTTGCAGGCATCACAGCAGCAATAAACCGTGATTTTTTTTCAATCAGCTCGGCTGTGTTTTCTTTTAAAACAGTTTTATATGATTCATTGTGCACGATTAATCACACCTGTATTCTCTTAATTCGTTATATGTTTTACTGTCAAGCATAACAGAAACTCTTATGCCTTCAGGCTGATAGTTTTCCTCCAGCACATTATGCTCGCTATGGAGCATGGAAAGCACTCCCCCTCTGTTATATGGAATCAAAAGATTAACCTTTTCTTTTTTACCGGGAAGAATTTCTCCTATAAGCTCAACCAGTTTATCTGTATTATACTCCTTTTTGGCACTGATTTCAACTACAAATTCACAGCCTTCTACTTCTTTTGGTAAAACCGTCTCAGTTTCTTTTAAATCTATTTTGTTAAAAACACAAATTGTTGGTTTTTCATTTGCTTTAAGACTGGAAAGTATTGAGTTTACCACCTTTATGTGCTTCTCGTATTCGTCGCTTGATGCATCAACTACGTTTAAAATTGCATCAGCAAAAGTAACTTCTTCAAGTGTTGATTTGAATGCTTCAATGAGATGATGCGGGAGCTTGCTTATAAATCCTACCGTGTCAACTAAGAAGACATTCCTTCCATCGGGCAAAGTGATTCCTCTCACAGTTGGGTCAAGTGTTGCAAAAAGCTTGTTCTCGGCCAAAACATCTGAGCCCGTTAGTGTGTTTAGAAGTGTCGATTTCCCCGCATTTGTATAACCGGCAAGGGCAACAACCAGCCCTTCTTTACGGCTTTTTGAGGTCCTTAGCAAATCCCTGTGTGCCTTAATTTCTTTAAGCTCCGACTGAAGTTTATGAATTTTTGCTCTGATATGCCTTTTATCAGTTTCAAGTTTTGTTTCCCCCGGGCCTCGTGTTCCTATGCCGCCTCCCAATCTTGAAAGTGCTATTCCTTTACCCGTAAGTCTCGGGAGCATATATTTCAGCTGCGCAAGTTCGACCTGCAGTTTTCCCTCTTTTGTAACGGCATGGCGTGCAAAAATGTCTAAAATAAGCATGCTTCTGTCTATTACTCTGATGCCCAGCTCATTTTCAATATTTCTTATCTGCATAGGTGTCAGTTCATCATCAAAAATTACAATATCCGCCTCGAGCGAAGTACATGCTTCTTTCAGTTCTGACAGCTTTCCTTCGCCAAGATACGTTGCATTTTCAATTACAGGCCTGTTCTGCACTAAAACTCCTGCAACTATAGCTCCTGCCGTTTCCGTAAGCCTTTCAAGCTCTGCTATTGATGAATCTGTAGTGTCAGAAAGTTCGTCTAAAGCACCTGTGTGAACACCTGCTAAAACAGCTCTTTCTGTTATTTTTTTTGTTTCATGAAATTCCATAGAAAACTCCTTAAAAAGTTTATGTTTATAGTATACCACGAAAACACAGTTTTGTATATATTTTTTATTTGAGAGACTTCAAAATAAAGTGAATAGGTATCAGAATGTACCACATGAACAACTACTACTGTTTAGCAAAACCGCGAGGATAGATATCAGGCAATTTAATAACATATAAAAAAACGGCACAGCAAAACAGCTGTGCCGTAAGATTTAAATAATTAGTTTAAGATTGCAAGTTCAGTTTCCTTGTCAAACAAGTGAATCTTGTTGCCGTTTACATAGAGAACAACGCTATCTCCCTGTTTAGACGGGTTCTTTGATGAAACTTTTGCTACGAATATTGTGCCGTCAACCTTTACATGGAGGTGTGTTTCAGCACCCATACGCTCAGCAATTTCAACATCAACTTTAAGCTCGCAATTCGGTGTTACATCAAGAGCCTTTGGATGGTCATGAATGTCTTCAGGTCTGATACCCATAACAACCTTCTTGCCAACATATTCTTCAGCATTGAACTTCTTAATCTGGTCTTCAGGAAGCTCTAAAATGTTATCTCCAACCTTTACACTGTATCCAAATGTTCCGCCCTTAACAACCTCAGCATCAATAAAGTTCATCGGGGGGCTTCCTATAAAGCCTGCAACAAACATGTTAACAGGGCAGTCATAGAGAGTCTGGGGAGAATCAATCTGCTGGATAAAACCATCTTTCATAACAACGATTCTTGAACCCATTGTCATAGCTTCTACCTGGTCATGTGTAACGTAGATAAATGTTGTAGCAAGTTTCTTATGAAGTCTGCTGATTTCTGCTCTCATCTGACCTCTTAATTTAGCATCGAGGTTAGAAAGCGGTTCGTCCATTAAGAAAACCTTAGGTTCACGAACAATAGCACGTCCTAAAGCAACCCTCTGTCTCTGACCTCCTGATAAAGCCTTTGGCTTTCTGTCTAAGAGATGAGCGATATCAAGAATTCTTGCAGCCTCCTCAACACGTTTTTTAATTTCAGCCTTAGGCATCTTTTTGAGCTTAAGACCAAAAGCCATATTGTCGAAAACTGACATATGTGGATAAAGAGCATAGTTCTGGAAAACCATTGCTATATCTCTGTCTTTAGGAGCTACTTCGTTTACGATTTTATCGTCAATATAGAGTTCACCCTCTGAAATATCCTCAAGACCTGCAATCATTCTGAGTGTTGTTGATTTACCGCATCCTGAAGGTCCAACCAATACGATGAACTCTTTGTCCGCGATGTCCAAATTAAAGTCACTAACAGCTGTAACGCCGCCGGCATATTTTTTATATATGCCTTTTAAATTAAGACTTGACATTTTATTTTCCTCCTTAAATTAGCTACTATACATGATAACATAAAAATTGCCTGATTGTTAGTCTCTTTTTCAACAAAAATAAAAAAATTTTTTTAGTAACTTTGCATAAACATTCTCATGGCAGAAAAAAACACCCATTTTTTACAGATTTTTTTGTGTAGTTTTACTTCTTAATCGCTTCCCTTATGCTGAGTGAAATTCTGTTTTTTGCAATATCAAGTGCAATTATTTTAACATCTACAACATCTCCTACAGAAAGCGCTTCCATTGGATGCTTTATGTATTTATCTGAAATTTGAGAGATGTGAACTAAGCCGTCCTGATGCACACCGATATCCACAAAAGCACCAAAATCTATTACATTTCTGACTGTCCCCTTTAAAACCATCCCTACAGAAAGATTTTCTATGGAGAGCAACTCTCCTTTCAGCACCGGGGGAGTCAAATCTTCACGAGGGTCCCTTCCTGGCTTTGATATTGCTTCTATTGCATCTTTTAAGGTCGGTACTCCAAGGCCTATTTCTTTTGAAAGCGCTAAAATGTCAGCATTTTTCATAGCCGGAATCAAAGCCTCTTTGCCTGAAGCTATATCATCAAGCGAAAATCCTATTTTTTCTATAAGTTGTTTCGTCTGCTCATAAGACTCGGGGTGAACTGATGTATTGTCAAGCGGATTTTCTCCTCCCGGAATACGTAAAAACCCTGCGCATTGCTCAAATGCTTTGTTCCCTAATTTCGGAACCTTAAGAAGTTGTTTTCTGTTTTTAAAGCTTCCGTTTTCCTCACGGTATGCAACAATGTTTTTTGCTATCGAGGAGTTTATTCCCGCAATATATGAAAGGAGAGGCGCTGATGCCGTATTTAAATCAACTCCAACACTGTTTACACAATCCTCTACCACTCCGCCTAAAGCCTCAGACAGCCTTTTCTGATTCATGTCATGCTGATACTGACCTACCCCTATTGATTTAGGCTCAATTTTTACAAGCTCTGCCAAAGGGTCCTGAAGACGTCTTGCTATAGATACCGCACTTCTTTGGGTAACATCAAAATCAGGAAATTCTTCCGCTCCGAGCTTGGATGCTGAGTAGACAGATGCCCCTGATTCATTAACTATCGCATAAACGGTTTTATGAGGCGATTCCTTTATTACATCAGCAATAAATATCTCTGATTCTTTTGTTGCTGTTCCATTTCCGATAGCTATAACATCTACTTTATATTTTTCAATAATTTTAAGAATGGTCTCTTTTGCCTTTTCCTTATCGTGATGCTCCATTGTACAGAAAATCACCGTTGTAAAAAGGACCTTACCCGTATCATCTACAACTGCTATTTTGCACCCTGTTCTGTATGCAGGGTCTAAACCTAAAACAACCTTTCCTCTGATAGGAGGCTGCAAGAGAAGATTATGAAGATTTACGCCAAATAGTTTAATTGCTGCTTCCCCTGCCGTTTCCGTAAGATATGCTCTTACTTCATTTTCTATTGAGGGCGATATTAATCTTTTAAGTGAATCTTCGGCTGCCTCTTTTATGTATATACACATATCACTTTTCTGATTGCTGATAATACTGCTTTGGATAATACCCAAAATCTTCTCGTCGTCAGTCTCTATTGACACTTTAAGAAAATCTTCCTTCTCTCCTCTGTTAATGGCAAGAATTCTATGATTTGCAATTTTAGCAACTGGCTCAGAAAAATCATAATACTGGCTATATACACTATCTTCCTCTTTTGATGCTTTTGATACAATTATTCCGGTTCTTATTGTAATTTCCCTTATTTGTTTCCTTATTTCAGCATCATCAGAAATTTGCTCCGCAATAATATCTTTTGCTCCGGCAATTGCATCGTAGATGTTTTCTACACCCTTTTCTGCGTTTATAAATTTTTCTGCCTCACGCAAAAACTCTTCTGATGTGAGTTTCTGCTCCATTATGACATCAGAAAGGGGCTCAAGCCCCTTTTCCTTAGCAATTGTTGCTCTTGTTCTTCTTTTAGGCCTGAACGGTCTGTAGATATCTTCAATTTCAGTAAGTGTTTTTGCCTCTGTAATGCTCTTTTCAATATCTTCCGTAAGTTTCCCCTGCTCATCTATCAATCGTATTATTTCTTTGCGCTTTTCCTCAAGATTTCGCAAATATGTAAGCCTGTCATAAATCCTGCGCAGAACCTGGTCATCAAGAGAGCCTGTTTTTTCCTTTCTGTATCTTGCAATAAAAGGAATTGTGTTGCCCTCATCCATTAAAGCAATTGTGTTTTTGGTCTGGCTGTCAGTCAAACTGAATTCATCTTTTATAATAAGTGATATATTGTCCATTTTTCTCCTCTTTTTCTGCTTTATAGTTAAAGTATATTAAATCAACACAAGGCACTATCCATACCTTGTGTTGATTTTTATTAGTTTATAATAAGCTGTACCAACATTCCGTAAACCATCTTTGCCGCCTCTGCTCTGGTTGCAAAGCTGTTTGGATTAAAGTTTTTATTTTCATCGCCTGATATTATTCCCAAATTATAAATGGAAAGCACATGCTCTTTAGCATATTCTGATATATCTTTATGGTCAACAAAAACCGTCTCCTCGGCAGGGGCGGATTCAATTCCCTTTGTTTTGAGAACTGTATTTATGATTTTAGCCATGTCCTGACGTTTAATCGGCATGCCTACTCCAAACTGCGTTTTGCTTATTCCGTTGATTATATTATTTTCATATGCTGTATTAACATAGCTTGCATACCATGTATCCTTGTGTACATCATCAAAAACAGATTCTCCGTCGGATTTACTTATATCTAAAAGCTCAACAACAAGTTTTACAAATTCCTCTCGTGTTATTGTGTCCCCTGGCATATATAATTTTTCTGCCTTGCCGTTAATTATTCCTCTTGACGCAAGCATTTCTATATAATTCTTTGCCCAACCGTCACAGTCACTAAAAATTTGAGGCAATTCTCTGATGAGGTATATTCCGCTTTCCGTCACCTTGGCAATCAGTTTTCCGTCAGAAACGGCAGAATACTTAATGAGTGTAAGTTTTTCTCCGTCCTTTTTGTAAAGAATCGGTCTCTTCATTTCCGTTTCAAAGACAACTGTCTTTGTCTCTCCGTCTTTTAATGTAACGGTAACTTCCTTATCTGGCATAAGCTGTTCAGGTGTCTGGTTGTTTGTTCCACCCTGTCCATCTGGTGAATCGGGGTTTATATTATCAACTATTTTCACAAGCCCTATCTGAGACAGCCCATCTGCTATTAATTTTCTCTTTACGGGGGCAACATATGAGTTGAGAGTTTCAGCAGAACTTCTAAGTGCTTTGCTTAAAGAAACCTCCGTACCTGAAACATCATCATCTGTTTTCTCTATACCTTTTTCAGTAATAACATATCCTGACCATATGTTTTTTATATTATTTTCAAGTTCGGGATATATGTCTCCCGCCCCAAAAGCATTTCCGTCAAAAACATACAAAGCCTCATTGCCATTAATTTCAACCACACATTTAATAAGATTTGCCACTATCTCTTCGCTGTATCCGCCCTCTGTTAAAAGAGTTTCTAAAGACGGAGCTTCACTATATATGCCTGCCAGCAAAGTAACAACAGCAGTTTTAGTCTGAGCTGAAATTGTTATTGGTTTTTTATACCTGAGTGCTTCGAGAAAACCTCTTCGCGCAGTTACATTTGTTACTTTAACAGACTCCAGTAAATTAATGAGAATATCTTTTTCAGTATATTTTAAAAGTTCTCCTATGTATTCGCTCATGAAATTGTCTGTTTTCCCCGGCTGGTAATTTTTTATATTCTTAACCAAATCGTCTATTCCGCTATCTACCATTAACATAGGTGTCAAAAGAGTAATATACGATTCTCTTTCTTCGGTACTGATTTGTTGCAGTTTTTCAAAAAAGGAATTTAAATTTTTTGTTTGCGCAGCACAAACGGGCATCACTGACGATATAACAACAAACAGTGTTATTAAAAGTGCAACGATTCTTTTTTTCATTTTTCTTCCTCCTTGCTTAAACATTTTTTAATTATTTACTGTGTTAATAAATTTTTCCTTACATATATTAAAATGGGTAAGCGGACAGGTTTTCCTGTCCGCTTTTATGATTAAATACTTTTTTGATTAATAGATACACTGCATGTAGTTATAAATCATCTTACATGCTTCTGCTCTCGTTACGTTCTGTGCCGGTTTAAATTCTCCATCCGGATAGCCTGAAACGATACCATGATATGTTGCTTTGCCGATGTAAGGTGTTGACCAGTCAGGGAATTGTGTTCTGTCATTATAGTTAAGAACCACCTTGTTTCCGCTCATTTCCATAGACCTGATTAAAATTGCACAGAGCTCTTCTCTTGATATAATCCTCTTAGGTCTATAATATCCATCGTCATATCCTTCATAAATTCCAAGTTTAGTTGTAAGAGCTACAGATTCACGTGCCCATTCAGAAATTTCTGCCACATCAAGATAGTTTGAGAGAGCTACTGTTCCAAGCTTGCTCTCAAGTTTCAGAGCTCTTATCATTACAACAGCAAGTTCTTCTCTCGTAATTCCCCAATCGGGCTCAAATTTACCTGTATCGTATCCCTTTATTATTCCTTCTTTTTCCAGGTATACAATGTAGTCTTTAGCCCAGTGATTTGTTACATCTTCAAATGTAGTGTCCGCTCCTTCAGGCGGTGCAATTTTCAGAGCCTCCCCAACCTCTACCAGCTCTTCGTCATCTTCAGGACTCTGCGATTCTGTAGGCGTAATAATGATTCCCGGCACTATATTGCCTGATGGTTTTTTATCGTCTTCATCCGGTTTTGGTGTGGCTGTGGGGACATCCTCTGTAAGAGGAGTATAAATTCCTATCTCACCAAAAACAGCCTTAATGCTTTCCTTCTGCTCTGCACTATAATAGCTGTTTGCCGTTTCTATTACTGCTTCAAATATTTCCTCTGCTCCATCTACTGACTCACCGTTAAATGTATCAATGTATTCAAATACGGAAGAATCATATTCTTCATAAATAGCTTTAAGGGCAAAGTTGTTGCCTCCTACTTCATCATCTGTAAGCATAACATGTTGTCTGAATTTTTCAAGAAGAGAAACAATGGCATTAGGTCCTACATTGTGAACTGCGAGCTTATCTCTGCCGTTCTGACTTACGAGAAGTTCATAAAACTCGTTTAATGCGTCCTGAGATGTAATAAAATGTTCTTCTACTCCCCCATTATCCTCTGTTCTCTGTCTAATTGCCTGAAACTCTTCAATGCCATCCTCTCTTCTTTCTTCAGGAAGAGCCTTAATCAAATTAAGAACAAATTTAAGCTCTTCTTTCTTTGAAACAAGGTTAGCACTTCCGAGTGCCTGAGCCAAATCGCCAGGAACCGATACAATCGTTTCATCAAGAACTCCTATAAGCGTATCTATACCCATATTTGTCTTAAGATATGTTGCAAAAATGTTATATGCATCAATGCGCTCTATTGCAGAGTCGGACAGTGAATCATCTATAAATTCAAATACTGACTCTACAGATTCCATGTCAAGATTTACCTCCGCTGCGCTTGCAGGAGTGAATGTAAGGCATGACATCAACATTACTACCGTAATAATTACACTAATTATTTTTTTCATTTCAGCACTTCCTTTTTTATTAATTTTCATTCTTTCTCATCGAATTATATTCATCAGGAGAAAGATAAGTCGGAACAAGCTCCCTGATTGTCGATTTTAAAAGCTTCCCATCATCCTTTGCGTTAACTGCCTTCTCAAGCAATTGGTTTATTTTAATTATGAGCTCATCATAATCTATATGCATAGGATGTGCAATAAAAATTTTTTTATTTTTTGTGCTCATCAGCCCTTCCTCAGACATGAGCAATTCCTCATACAGTTTTTCTCCCGGTCTGAGTCCTGAAATTTTAATTTCAATATCCCTTTCAGGAACAAGGCCCGACAGTTTAATCATGTTAACTGCCAAATCATATATTTTAACAGGACTTCCCATATCGAGAACAAATATTTCTCCTCCCGCGGCATACGTCCCTGCCTGAAGAACAAGCTGCGCCGCCTCAGGAATAGTCATAAAGAATCTTGTAATTTCTTTATGAGTTACAGTAATTGGGCCGCCATGTTCTATTTGTTTTTTAAACAGAGGAATAACAGACCCATTGCTTCCAAGCACATTTCCAAATCTTACTGCAACAAAATCTGTTTTGCTTTTTTCATTCAGACTTTGAATTATCATCTCACAAATTCGTTTTGTAGCGCCCATAATATTTGTCGGGTTAACAGCTTTATCTGTTGATATAAGTATGAACTTGTCCGCCGAAAATTTATCGGCACACTCTGCTACATTCAAAGTTCCCAGAATATTATTTTTTACAGCCTCAACCGAGTTAGTTTCCATTAGTGGAACATGTTTATGTGCAGCTGCATGAAAAACAATCTGAGGCCTGTATTTTTCAAATACTTCCTCTAAACGGTTTCTGTCCCTGACACTTGCAATAATAATTGATTTTTCTAAATCCGGAAAATATGTATTAAGTTCATATTCTATATCATAAGCATTATTCTCATAAATATCCAGAACTATCAAATGCCTTGGAGAAAATTTCGCTATTTGTCGGCAAAGCTCACTTCCTATCGAGCCACCTCCGCCGGTTACTAAAACAACCTTTCCTGATATGTATTCCTTTATTGCGGCATCATCAAGCACTACGGGGTCTCTTGGCATAAGGTCAGTCGCGTCCATATCACGCAGGCTCCTAACCATTCCTTTTCCAATAATTAAATCGTTTATGCCCGGTAAAACCTTAATTTTAACACCAGTATTATAACAAATATCAAGAATCTCTTTCTTGTCTTCTCCCTCTAACGAGGGTATGCAGAACAAAATCAGATCTATCCTTTTTTCAACACATACAGAATTAATATCTTTTCTGCTTCCAAGAACCTTAATCCCGCATAATGTACAGCCAATTTTGGTCTTATCATCATCTATAATTCCAACAATATTGTAAACATCATAATATGACTTTAATACATCTTTTATAACCATTGAGCCTGCATTTCCGGCACCGATTACCAAAACTTTTTTTACACCTGTTTTACTCGGGCTGCGGAAAATTGTATATCCACTGGTTCCCATATACTGTCTGATTGCAACTCTCAACGTCACAAACAGCATTGATGACATAATTCCTGCAATAACATGGTGTTTTATACTTAACACATAAGGCTTTGCAAATATAGATATCAAAATCATTATAATACATGATGTAAATGATGCCGCCAGACATATTAAATACTCTCTTACACTCGAAAATCTTATAATATGATTATATACCCCGTATAAAAACATCACCAAAAGGAAAACCACTATTGCTATGCTTGCATTGGTAATAAATCTTACTGCTTCAAATGCCCCGGCAAAATAATAAGAGGAAAGATATGTGCTAATCAATATTAATGAATCGCCAAGCAGCAATAGAGGCGCTTTTATTTTAGATAAAATACTAAGCACTCTATTCACTCTTTTCTTTATTTTTTATAGGTTTTCTTTCTCCTGTCCTTCCGTAGCTGTAACCATAACCATAGCCATAACCGTAGCCATAACCATAGCCATAAAGTCGTCTGTAATAATTCTTTTTATAATAAGACCCTTTTCTTGAGTCATTTAAAATAAATCCCAGAATCTTCGCCTCTGCAAACTGTAGATTTGAGACGGTTCTCGCTATTGAATCATGCGTTGTTAAATTTTGTCTTGTAACTATAATTACACCATCTGCCACTCTTGATAACGTTACTGCATCTGTAACAATATTAGTGGGCGGTGTATCCATTATTATATAATCATAATGTTTCTTTAATTCATCTATCAGCTTTTCTCTTCCGTCAGAAGATAAAAGCTCTGTGGGATTTGGAGGAATAGTTCCCGCCGTTATGAAATCAAGATAATATTTAGATGAATGATTAACTGCCTCGCCTATTGTGTTATAACCGCTGAGCAGTCCCGACAATCCTTCTTTGTTTTTAACATCCATATACGTATGGATTCTGGGCTTTCTCATATCTGCATCAATAAGAATTACCTTAGATCCGGCAAGCGCAAGGGTTATTGCTATGTTGATTGCCGTGGTTGTTTTTCCTTCTCCCGGTGAAGGACTGGTTATAATTAAAACTTTACATTTTCCATCATTCGGGAGAGAAAACATAATGTTCGTTCTTACTGAGTTATATGCCTCTTTAATATGAAACGGTGCATCATCTGAAAGAACAAAACTTTTGTTTATATGCCCCATGCTTTTAACGGAGTTTTTTTTAATTTTTCTCATCTTCTATTCCTCCGTCACCATAGGTTTTGTAGTTTTTGTTTTCCTCCATATTGGGTATTGAACCCAGCGTAGGAATATTATACATAATTTTGAGTTCTTCCTCATCCTTTAATTTCGTGTCAAACATTGTGCTTATAAGCCCGCATACAACAGAAAAAATTATCCCCGCTAAAATTCCTATAAAAGTATTAAAAGAAACATTAGGAGTGCTCTTAGCTGTAGGGCTGCTGGCATTATCTAAAATTTTAACGTGATACGCCCGACTTACCGAATTGATTTCTTCCTGTGCATTATCCAGTACGCATTGTGCAAGTTTTTGAGAAAATTCTTTGTTTTTTGATGTGGCCTTAACGGATAATACTTCTGTTTTATTTACACTTGTAAGAGATAAACATGATTTTATCTGGCTTGCCGTATATTTGTTATCAAGTTTTCCCGCTATTTTCTCACAAAACTTTGTGCTTGTTAGGAGAATTCTATATGTTTCTACAAGTCTTGCCGAAGTATCAAGGTCTGATTTGCTGATTTCGCTCTCTTCATTCAGAGTATTTGTAACAATCATTGTACCCCTTGATGTATAACTATATTCCAAAACAGATAAAGAATATATATGTGTTACAAGTCCGAATATAACAGCTGAAATAACAATCATATACCATTTTCTCAAGAAAAATTCTATAAGTTTATCTATTGTAAGTTCTCTTATCAAAATTTTTACCTCCCCTGTCTATTCACTCTGTCTGTAAGATTCTTTATAAATACACTCTAAAGACCATTCTTAAATTTCATTATATCATATAAAAAAATAAAAATAAAGACTTTTTAATAAAAATTTCATGTTTTATTGTAAATAATATTTTCCAGAAAGTAAATTTACCTTTTTTAATGTTTATTAGCTTTGTTCACTTCATAAAAAAATGATGTAAAACGTCGGGAACGTTTTACATCAAAAAAATTATACAATTTTTCCAAATAGTATATCATCTTCTGCCTTTTCTATTTTTACTTTTAATATTTTTCCTTCATATTCGTGCTCCGCCTCAGCAACAACAGTAATATAATTTGCTGTTTTTCCTTCGAGCAGGTTTTTTTCCTTATTATATGGGCGCTCAAACAACACGAAAGTTTCTTTTCCCAAAAAGCTCTCATTAAATTCTTTACGGGAATTTTCTATTAATGAAACAAGCTTTCTGCTTCTCTCTTCCTTTATGCAGGGACTAACTTGGTTTGCCATGTGCGCAGCCTTTGTCCCCTTTCTTATGGAGTATTTAAAAATATGTGCGTCGGCAAACTTAACTTTCTTTATAAACTCACAGGTTTTTTCAAACTCTTCATCCGTTTCGCCAGGAAATCCAGTCATAATATCTGTTGTTATTGCACTGTCTGGCATCTTTTCTCTTATGTTTTTAACCGCTTCAAGATATTCCTCTGTAGTATATCTCCTATTCATGCGCTTTAGTGTTTCATCACATCCGCTCTGAAGTGATATATGAAAATGATGGCATACTTTTTTGTTTAATGCTATTGTTTTTATGAAATCTTCAGTAAAGATTGTCGGTTCAAGCGAGCCAAGTCTTATTCTTTTTAACCCTTCTATATTTGTTAATGCATTTATCAGGTTAGAAAGCCCTAAATTTTTAGTCTCCTGTCCGTATGATGCAAGATGAATTCCTACTAAAACAAGCTCACAAAATCCTGACTCGACAAGTTTTTTTGCTTCTTTTACAGAATTTTCCAGACTTCTTGACCTTATGTTTCCCCTTGCGTATGGAATTATGCAATAAGAGCAATATCTGTTGCATCCGTCCTGCACTTTTAAAAAGGCACGCGTCTTGTTATCAAAATTGCTTATTTCGAGTTCTTCAAATTCCTTTTGTTTAAATATATCTCCGACCAGGTTTTTTCTCTCCCGGTTATTTATAAAATCTTTTACAACTTCAAAAATTTTATCTCTTCCGCTAGTTCCTAAAACTATATCTACCTCAGGAATTTTTAAAATTTCTTCTTGAGCTGTCTGTGCGTAACAACCCATTACTACAAGAACACTGTCAGGATTTACTGATTTTGCTCTCCTTATTATTTGGCGGGATTTTCTGTCACCAAGCCCGGTGACCGTGCATGTGTTTACTATATAAACATCTGCATATTGTGAAAAGTCTGCGCAGGAAAAGCCGTTTTGTAAAAAACTTTCCAAAACGGCCTCTGTTTCATATTGATTAACTTTGCAACCCAAGGTATATACTGCTATTTTCTTTTCAATCATTTTGTTATCTTTGTCTTTCCGCCCATATAAGGCACTAAAATTTCAGGGATATTTACACTACCGTCAGGATTCTGGAAGTTCTCCAATATAGCCGCAACTGTTCTTCCAACAGCTACACCCGAGCCGTTTAGAGTGTGTATAAACTGAGGTTTATCCTTAATATCCTTTTTATATTTTATACCTGCTCTGCGCGCCTGAAAATCCTCAAAATTAGAGCATGAAGATATTTCAACATATCGGTTATAACTTGGCATCCACACTTCTATATCATATTTCATTGCAGCCGTAAAACCTAAATCTCCAACACAGATTTTAACAACCCTGTATGGAATATTCAGTGCCTTTAATACATCTTCGGCATCATTTACAAGGCTTTCAAGCTCGGCATATGAATTTTGAGGCTCAACAAATTTTACGAGTTCAACCTTGTTGAATTGATGCTGACGTATCAAACCTCTTGTGTCTCTTCCCGCTGCTCCCGCTTCTGCCCTGAAACAAGCTGAATAAGCAACATGTTTTATGGGAAGTTCTTCAGCTGACAAAATCTGCTCTCTGTACATATTTGTAACAGGAACCTCAGCTGTAGGAATAAGGAAATAATCATTGTTTGTAACTTTAAATGCGTCTTCTTCAAACTTCGGGAGCTGACCTGTTCCAATCATACTATTTCTGTGAACCATGTACGGAGGAAATATTTCAGTATACCCATGTTCTTCTGTGTGCATATTTAAAAACATATTTATTACTGCTCTTTCAAGACGTGCTCCGTCTCCCTTGTAAACAGTAAATCTTGTTCCCGTTATCTTTGCACCCGTCTTAAAATCTAAAATATCCAGGTCTTCGCCGATTTCCCAGTGAGCTTTTGGCTCAAAATCAAATTTAGTCGGTGCCAAATACTTCCTTATTTCAACATTATCTTCATCAGTTTCTCCGTCAGGAACTGTACTGTTTGGAATATTTGGAATTGTGTACATTATTTCATCTATTTTTTCATCGTATTCTCTTATTTTAGAATCTAATTCCTTGACTTCATCAGAAATTTTCTTCATTTCAGCAAAAACAGAACTAACATCTTTTCCCTCTTTTTTCAACTGAGGAATTTGCTTAGAAACAGTATTCTGTTCGTTTTTAAGCTGTTCTGTTCTATAAAGCATATCGCGGCGCTCTTTATCCAGTTCTAAAAGCTCGTCTATTCTGTCTTCTGCATTTCTTCTTTTAAGAGCAGCTTTAACAGTCTCTGGTTCCTGTCTTATTAATCTGATATCAAGCATTAAAAAATCCCCTTTTCTTTATCTTAAATTATTTTTTGTCTTTGTTTCATAATTCTCTTTAGCTATGTAAATAGCCTGCATTTCCTCATCAGAGAGTGCATAAATTGATTTTCCTTCTCTGATTGATTTTAAATAAGTTGCAGTATTCCCCCTTGAATAAACTCCGTTAATGATAAAACCTGTGTCTGATTCATCTAAAAGAGCGGCAACAAAACTTAAATTTGCATTATTTTCATCAAATGCATCATATCTTAGTGTTCCTACCTTTTTAATAGAGACTCCAGATTCTCTTTCAAGCCTTTTAAGGCGTTCATCTGCCTCTAAGAAGTTATTTTCAACTTCCCTGCATCTATTATAATAATCGTTTATAGCTGCCAGAATATCTGTTCCCTTATTTTTGTTGAGTAACTTTTTCATTTTTTTATTTGCTTTAGCAGAAATTATCAAGGCAATCAACGCAAATATAAAAATAACGCCTGAAAACAACCCAAAAGCTATTAAAATTAAATTAGTATCTATAAAATAACCGAATAAATTCATTTTTCTACCTCGTTTTGTTTCACGTGAAACATTTTACTTGTTAAATATCTTCATCAGTCTCTCAAAATCCTCATTATTATAATATTCAATTTCTATTTTTCCTTTTTTTCTGCCTCTATGAATACAAACCTTTGTTTTTAATTGATTTGAGAGCTTCTTCTCTAGTGTTGCAAAATATCTTTTCATCTCTTCTTCCAGAGGAGATTTTTTCTTCGTTTTAGGTTCTTTCAAAAGAGATGCTATATAATCTTCTGTCTGGCGGACATTCATGCCTTTTTCAATTATCTTTTCTGCAGTTATAATCCTTATTTCATCATTTTCTATTGATAAAATAGCCCTTACGTGTCCTACAGAAAGTTTTTCTTCCAAGACATAACCTTTTATTTTTTCAGGCAGAGAAAGAAGTCTTATTGAATTAGCAATTGCTGACCTGCTTTTTCCAACTTTTTTTGCAACCTCATCCTGTGTAAGTGAAAATATGTCCATTAATTCTTTAAAGCCTTTTGCTTCTTCAAATGGATTTAAATTTTCTCTCTGGAGATTTTCTATTAAGGCAACTTCCATTGTTTCTTTATCGTCATATTCCTTCAAAACAGCTGGAATTGTCTTTTTTCCGGCAATTTTTGAGGCTCTCCACCTGCGTTCTCCTGCTATTATTTTATAAAAACCGTTATCAAGTTTTTTTACAACAATTGGAGTTATAACCCCGTATTCCTCTATTGATTCAGCTAGTGCAGCAAGTTTTTTTTCATCAAAATCTCTTCTTGGCTGATTTTTATTTGGTTCTACCTGAGAAATTTTCAATTCTATAATATTTTTGTTATCTAAGACGTTATCTAAAACATTATCTGTATTAAGCAGTGCACCCAGACCTTTTCCTAAAGCCATAAAATCACCCTTTCTATCTCTTTATAATTTCTTTTGCAAGTTTGGTATAACTGAAAGCACCCTTTGAAAGTTTATCATATTTTATAATAGGCTGTCCAAAGCTCGGAGCCTCGGAAAGACGTACATTCCTTGGAATAACCGTTTTAAATACTTTATCAGGGAAAAACTTTTTAACTTCATTTACAACCTGAACAGAAAGGTTTGTTCTTGAATCATACATTGTCATGAGTACGCCTTCAAAATCAATTTCTTTATTTAATTCAGCTTTTATGCTTTTAATTGTTTTCGTAAGCATTGTTAACCCTTCTAGCGCATAATATTCACATTGAATAGGCACTAAAACTGTATCACATGCACAAAAAGCATTAATGGTTAAAAGCCCTAATGACGGAGGGCAGTCAATTATAATATAATCATACTCATTTTTTATATTTTCAAGTGATTCCTTTAAAAGAAATTCTCTTTTATTAATTTCAACTATTTCAATTTCGGCACCGGCCAGGTTAACATTAGAAGGAACTATATCAAGATTTTTATAATCTGTATGTAATATTATATCAGAAATATTTTTTTTATTGATTAAAACATCATATACAGAAAAATCGAGCATATTTTTATTAATTCCTAATCCGCTTGTAGCATTTCCTTGCGGGTCGAGATCAACTAAAAGAGTTTTTTTATTCTGGTTTCCCAGACATGCGCTTAAATTAATAGAAGTTGTTGTTTTTCCAACTCCGCCTTTCTGATTTGCAACAGCAATAATTTTTCCCATATAATATATTTCCTTCCTTATTATATTTCTATAATAATAGAGTAACCTTAATAAAATTTTATAATGTTTGTTATAAAATTAATGTATGATTTAGATGCAAAAAACATTTTACCAGGAATAAAAATGCTGGCTATGGCATTTTCTCAACGCAGTAGAAAGAGCAAAAGCGAGTTACGAACTCACAGGAGCCTTACTATGCGAAACTTGGTATATGCCAATTATAACATATATGTTTTTTAAAAACAATCCATAAATTAAAAAAATACTATATTCTTTAATTTATAATATTTCTGTAATAAACAAGACATAAAAAAAGAATGTTTCACGTGAAACATTCTTTTTTTATTAATCATTATATTTACAAATTTTTAAAACTTTCATTTCAAATTCGCCGTTTGGGGCATTCACCTTGACTTTCTCTCCAACTTTTGCTCCAATCAGAGCTTTTCCCATTGAAGATTCATCTGAAATAATATTTTTCTTCGGATCTGCCTCAATAGGGGAGAGTATAGTAAACTCTTCTTCTTCATCAAAAAGCTCATCATATACTGTAACCTTTGAACCTATAGAAACAACCTCTGTAGAAATGTCGCTATCATTTAATAGTTCAGTATTTTGGAGCATTTTTTCTAGTTTAACTATTCTTACCTCTACTTCTGCCTGTTCCTTCTTAGCTTCATCATATTCAGCATTTTCTGATAAATCTCCAAATCCTCTTGCTACCTTTATTGTTTCAGCTATTTCTTTTCTTTTTTCTGTTTTTAAATAATCAAGCTCATCTTCCAGCTTTTTTAATCCATTGTATGTGAGAATCATAACTTTCTCTCCCACTTTTCTTTCTCTTCCTTTCATTCAGTCATCAAACCTTGTAAAACAATTTTTTATATTTTACATTATGATGACTATTCTAATGATTTTTAACAACCTTTTACGTATATTAAGGTATTATAATAAAAAAATATTAAATTGTCAATCACTTTTTGTATATTTTAACAATTTTTATGCCATATTTGTCAAAAAAATCTGTTATTTTTGACTTTTCTGTGTCTCCGCATATGCTATATATAAGAAATTCTAAAACTGAATTGTCAAAATTTTTAAAATAATCAGATATTTTATCAAAAATAAAATTTTTATAAAAAATAATTTTTAATTTTCTTATATCTAAATTAAAAAAGTCAGAATCTAAATCCATATCAGTATTTATAATAAAATAATCTTTATTTTCTATAAATTCATCTTTATTATAAATATTTATTAAAATTCCATATTCATTAAAAATCTCATCAATAAAGCTTATAAATAAATTTTTATAATCTGTGACTAAAGCATTTATTCTATAATTTTTAAAAATTAAATTAAAATATCTATAAAAAATATCAAAATTATTAGAAAAAATAACTATCTCATAATTTTCTGTTGATTTTATACATTTGTTTATTATATATTGAAAATTAAAATTTATAATACTTTTTCCATCAAAAATTTTAAAATTTTTTTCTAGCATTTCTTTTAAATTTACTATTTTAAGTGCTTCATCAGAAAATATTATTTTATCAATTTTTTTATTTTTTAAAAATTCAGTAAATTTATTAGAAATATTAAAAAAACTTTTTTTATTCATTAATGATTTAGCAGATGCCGGAAATTTAATTATTTTTATTATCTTTTGTTCTATTTCAATTTCCTTGTATATTTTTTTTTCATTTAATTTACCTATTTTAAATAAAAATTCCTCAAAAGAGCTGACATTATAATCATAATCTATAATTGCTGCATTATACATAAAAACCTCACAAAAAAAACACTAATATACTAGTGTTTAAAGTATATTAGTGTTTTTATAAATTAATTCCTAAACTATTTAAAATTTCTATTAAACTATTTGAAGAGAGTTTTTGGGGTAGGTTATTCTTTTTTAAAAATTCCATTCTTTTTTCTTTACTGTTTTCTTTTCCATATAATCCAGCTCTATATAAGTCTGCTTTTGTTATTTTTTTATCTTTTGAAAAATCAGTCTTATTGTTAAAAACACCACTTTTTTCAAAAGCCTGTATTATAATTTCTTTTTCCATTCCCTCAACACCTAAAAGTCCCTCAGATGAAGGTTTATCTTTTCTTTTTTCTTTTCCTTTTATATCGGGAATATATACATTATAAACTTTTTTTCCAGCAAGACAACTCTTTAAATAATTTCTTATTTTGAATCCTGATGAATCTGAATCAGTTAAAATAATTATTCCTTTTTTTTCTGCAATTCTCTTTAAAAGTTCAATATTTTCTTTATTTTTAAATACTTTAAATCCTCCAATATCGATGATATTAGCATCAAATATTGAAGAGAGTTTAATTTTATCATATTTTCCTTCTACAACTATAGTTTCTTTTAATTTTATCATAATAAATTAAAATTTCACTGGAACTACAATAGAATTAAAATTCTTTCCTTCAATAGGTTTTATAGAAATAGGGTTTCTTGGTCCTGCAAATTCTATTTTTATTTCCTGACTGTCAATATTTTTAAAAGCCTCTAATAAATATCTGGGATTAAATGCTATTTTTATAGGTTCTCCTACCATATTAACACTTAATTTATCATTTACTTTTCCGAAAACAGTTTCGCAGTTAATAAAAACATAATCATTTTCTATATCTAAAATAATATATGCTTTAGTAGCTTCACTGGTAATTAATGCAGCTCTGTCGACAGAATCTAAAATACTTTTTGTTTCAGTAATAATAGAGAGTTTACTTTCATTTTCAGCTATAGATTTATAATTTAAATAATTACCATCAATAAGACGAGTTATTAGAATACAATTATTAAGTTCTATAAAAGCATTTTTATCAGAAAGTTTTATGTAAACCTCATCTTCGCTTTCTCCTAAAACTGCACAAAGCTCTTTTGCTGTTTTCCCTGGAAGTATGAAACTAATATTTTCAGAATCAACTTCTTCGCTTCTTATAGCTAATCTGTATGAGTCACAACCTACTATATCTAAAATTTTATTTTCAAGATTAAAATATAATCCTGAAAGATAAGGTTTTATATCATTTTGAGCAACAGCATACATAGTTTGGCGAATCATACTTTTTAAAATATTTTCTTTTATTTTTAAAGTTTTTACATTTTCATACGAAATAGAAGGTTTAGGAAATTCGTCAGCAGAAGCTGTAGAAAAATTAAATTTAGCATTTCCGCATGAGAGAGAAATGTTAGAATTTTCATCAATTTCTATAAATACATCTTCATCAAAATCAGGAAGTTTTTTTACAGCACTTGAAAATAAATTTGCTTTTACAACTAAAGATCCTTCTAAATCTACCTGAGCAGGAATTTTGCAAATAATACATAACTCAAGATTATTTCCAATGAATGTAACTTCATTATTTTTTGCTTCTATATATATTCCTTCTAAAATATTAATAGTTGATTTTATGCTAACAGCTTTTTCAACAGTGTTAACAGAATTAATTAAATCTTGTCTCTTAATTTTAAATTTCAATTTAAAAACACTCCTTTAAATATAATATATAATAATTTAAAATAGTAATAATAATAGTAGGATATGTTAGTTTTGTTGAAAACTTTATTAAATCACTAGAAAAAAGGTTTTTATTTAATGATAACTATGTTTATAAGATGTTGATAAAAAATAAATATTAACATATCATAAATAATTATTTTACATATTTTGTAAATAAAAAAATTATCAACAATAATAATAAAGTTTATTAAAACCTTATTAACAGAAAATATGTTGTTAATTTACTATTCAATAAAAATATTATATCATAAAATAATTAAAAAAAAAAGAATAATTATTGAAATTTTTATATTTTTGTTGTATAATGGAAAGAGAAGAGAAGTATAAAAAGTAGTAAAGAATATTAAAAAATATGGCGCCTTTTAATGTTAAAAGAGCAGCCGTTGTTTTTTATGAAATTAAAAAAGGTCTTCAGGAGGTCTTGGGCAAATGTATGATATAGGAGATAAAGTAGTATATCCTATGCATGGAGCAGGAATAATAGAATCAATCGAAAAAAGAGAAATAATGGGAGAAATGAAAGATTATTATGTATTGAGAATTCCTGTCGGTGACATGAAGGTTATGGTTCCTGTTGATAAAGCAGATGAAGTAGGGTTGCGTGAAGTTATAGAAGAAAAAGAAGCAGATAATGTTTTAAAGGAATTTAAAAATTATAGGGAAGAGCAAGATAATAACTGGAATAAAAGATACAGAGATAATATGACCAAAATAAAAAGCGGAGACATTTATGAAGTTGTAAGGGTTGTAAAAAGTCTTATGTATAGAGAAATGGAAAAGGGGCTTTCTACAGGAGAACATAAAATGCTTTCAAATGCAAAACAAATACTTATAAGTGAGCTTGTAGTCGCAAAGAAAAAAGAAAAAGACGAAATAGAAAAAATTATGACAGAAATAATAAAAGAAGAACTTGCATAGTTTTTTAATAAAGAAAAGTCTGAATGGAGGTATAATTTATGAAACAAAAATCTAAATACGTTATAAAAGTAGGGGGAGTAGATTATTCTCTGATTTCAGACGAACCATATGAATATGTAATAAAAATTGCCGATTTTGTTAATGAAAAAGTTGAAAAATTAAAAAAACAAAGTACAAAAATGAGTAATCAGATGGCGGCAGTTTTAGCTTGTATAAATATAACAGATGAATATTTTAAAGTTAAAAAAACAGAAGATGAACTTATTAGAAACGTAGTTGAATATACTGACAAAATAGAAAAACTTGAACTGGAATTGGCTGAATTAAAAGAAAAAAATAATCGATGAAGGTTTGTAAGCAGAAAGAAGGGTTTTTTATGAAAATTAGAAAAATCGCTTTTTTTGTATTAGTTTGTTTATTAACTATGTATTTTGCAGGATGTAAAAATGAAACTCCTGTAAATGTAGATAATTCAAATTCATTAAGGCAAAAAACAGCAAGTATTTATTATATGAATTCTGAGACTAATAATCTCGTAAAAAAAGAGACGGATATAAAACATATTGAAAAAAATAAAATTTTTTCTTTTATTATGGAAAAAGTAATTGAAAATCCAAATGAGGAGGGAATAAAAAGCGCTGTCAGAGCAGGAACAAAGTGTTTATGGGTTAAAGCTGAAAAAAATTTGGTTTCATTGAATTTATCAAAAGAATTTTATAACGAACAGAATATATATGATATTCTTTCTGTAGGAGCAATAGTTAAATCTCTTTGTTCTATAGAGGGGATAGACAGTGTAAATATTTTAATTGAAAATAATCCTCTTACAAATGTAAAAGGAGAGGAAATAGGAATTTTAAGGGATACAGATTTTGTTTTTGATGCAGACTCTTTGGAAAGTGATGAAGAATATATAACATTATATTTTTCAGATGAAAATGGAGAATATCTTTCGTCCGAAGTAAGAAAAATAAAAGTTCCAAAAGGAGAAGTAATGGAGAAACTGATTGTTTCTCAGCTTTTAGAAGGACCTAAGAATACAAAAAATATTCAAGTAATTCCTTCCGGAACAAAAATAATATCTGTTGAAACAAAAGAAGGAGTATGTTTTGTAAATTTATCAAAGGAATTTATTTCAAAACATCCTGGAGGAACATCAGCAGAAATAATGACTGTTTATTCAATAGTAAATTCACTTACAGAGCTTTTAAATGTGAATAAAGTTCAGTTTTTAATAGATGGAGAAATAAAAGAACTTTTTAATCATATAGTAATAAATGAACCGCTCGAAAGAGATACAAGTTATATAATAAAATAGAAAATCACATGGTACCTTAAGTAATAATAGGTACCATGTATTCATATAAGTATATAAAAGGGGGATAAAATGAATATTACAGAATTAATAAGAGCTTTTATACTTGGTGTTGTTGAAGGAATAACAGAGTGGCTTCCTATCTCCAGTACGGGACATATGATATTAGTAAATTCTTTTATAAAAAACAAAGAAAGTTTTACTTCAAATGAACTTTTTATTTATGTTATACAATTCGGAGCAATTCTTGCAGTTGTTACAATGTTTTTTAGAAAATTAAATCCTTTTACACCATCCAAAACGGCAGAAGAGAAAAAAAACACATGGGATATGTGGTTTAAAGTGTTGGTGGCAAGTCTGCCGGCAGCAGTGATAGGATTATTGTTAGATCCAGTTATGGAAAAGTTTGAGAGTCCCTTTTTAATTGCTGCAATGCTTATTATTTACGGAATTTTATTTATATCAATAGAAAATAAGAACAAAATGATAAAAACAGACGATATGAAAGAGATGACCTATAAAACAGCTCTTTTAATAGGTATATTTCAGGTTCTATCAATAATTCCCGGAACATCCAGATCAGGAGCGACAATTTTAGGAGCTATTATTCTTGGATGTTCAAGAACGGTTGCAGCAGAATTTTCGTTTTTTTTGGCAATACCTGTTATGGTTGGAGTAAGCGGTCTTAAAATAATAAGCAATATAGGTTTATTAAATCCTGAAAATGTTATTATCCTATTAACCGGAATGGCTGTTGCTTATATTGTATCAATAATTTCAATTAAAATGCTTATGAATTTTGTAAGAAAACATGATTTTAAATGCTTTGGAATCTATAGAATAATTTTAGGAATAATTGTAATTATTTATTTTGCGGTAATATAAAAAATGCATTTCTGTTGAAATGCATTTTTTATATTAATTTAAAGAATTTTCATCAAATTTGTTTTCTCTACCAAGATAGAATCCATAAACAACCCAGAGAAAGAAACATTTAACACCTGGTCCAAAAGGGGCTTGCTCTTCAAATAAAGAATTTGACAGAGAAATAAGAGTAAATATAAAGAGGATAGTAAGCATTGTGGAGTATTCTTTTTTTAACAATTTTTTAATGCATGTAATAAGCGGCGATATTGAAAAATATATAATAAAAGAACCCGCTAAAACACCAAATCCAGCTAATACAGAAAGAGGGAAGGATTCAACACGTACTTTTCCGTTTCCTATTATAGGACTGTTATTAAATAAATCAACAAACCTTTCAAAATGGGTAAGTCTTCCTGAAGAAATTGCATTTAGTCCGCCGTCCATCCTGTTATTAAAAATCATTTCATCTATAAAAAAATCATTTAATGAAGGAACAACGAATATAGACAAAATAAAAAATAAAAGGAATATAACAATAAAAACCTTTACAGTAAAATTTTTTATATGAAAAAATATTACATAAAAAAAGGTTATGAAAAATCCCACAAGTGTAGAACGGCATTTTAAAATAAATAAGAAAAATATTAATAAAAAAATTATAGGATATTTCAACTTGTTGCTATTCATAAACCCATACAATAAAATAAAGACAGCAGCAAATAGGACGTTTTGGGCAAAAGAGTTTTTTGCTCCATATATATAAAGGGCTGATGAAAACCAAGCTGTGTCATAATAAAAATTAAAAAAAATGTATAATGATACAATAATTACACTGAGAACGTAAACATTGACCAGTCTTTTAAATGATTTTTCAGGCAGAAATTGTCCACTCAAAAAACAAACTAAAAAAATAAAAACAGATAAATGAATAGGATAGATAAGCTGAGAGGACAAGTAGTTATTACCTGAAAAAACTTGTAAAACCATAATTAAAAAATCGAAAATTAAAACAGGAAGAACATGAAAAATGACCTTAAGTTTGATTCTTCTCCCGAATGCAAACATAGTATAAAAAAAAGAAACAAACCACAAGGCAGAACCTAAAGAACGCAGATCGTTAGAAATTTTATTTATCGGAAGTTGAGAAAAAATACACAAACAAACAGAAAGAGAAAGTAAAATTTCTAAAATCTTTGTTTTTATATTATTTTCGGAAACAATTTTCTTATTTAAATCGCTTGACATCATTATATCACCAAAACATAAAATAATAGTTTATCTAATAATAACATAATAGCGTATAAAAATCAATTAATTTTGTCTGTAGAAACGAAAAATTTATAAAAAAACTGAAATAACAGTTGACATAAAGAAAAAAAAGTATTAAAATTAATAAGGTAGTTTATAATTAGGCTAAGTATAAAATTATAAGAAGGAGGTGCCTAAAATTATACATTTAATCTACATAGGAGTTGCTGTTTTATTGTGCGCCATAGTCGGTTTTATTTGTTTTAGACTTGGTGTTTCGCATAGAAAAAAAATCGCTGAAAATGAAATAGGAAGTGCTGAAGCAGAAGCAAAAGAAATTATTCAGCGAGCAACTAAAGAAGGAGAAAACAAAAAAAGAGAACTTTTGCTTGAAGCAAAAGAAGAAAATCACAAAGCCCGCCAGGAGGCTGACAAAGAAATTAAGGAAAGACGTTCAGAGCTTTCGCGTCAGGAAAGAAGAATTCAGCAAAAAGAAGAAAATCTTGACAAAAAAACAGAGGCAATAGAAAAGAAAGAAGAAAATATTGCTAAAAAAGATAAAGAATTAGATGAGTTAAGACACACAATTGAAGAAATTAAAGAAAAAGAGCTTGCAATGCTTGAAAAAGTATCGGGACTTAGTGTTGAAGAAGCAAAACAGGTTCTTTTGCAGAGTATTGAAAGCGAAGTTAGACACGAAGCTGCAATAATGGTTAAGGAAATCGAAACTCAGGCAAGAGAAAATGCCGAAAAAGAGGCAAAGAATATTATTGCAGGAGCTATTCAAAAATGTGCTGCTGACCACGTTGCAGAGGTTACAGTATCGGTTGTTCCTCTTCCAAGCGATGAAATGAAAGGTCGCATAATAGGAAGAGAGGGAAGAAACATAAGAACTCTTGAGACGCTGACAGGTATCGATTTAATAATAGATGATACACCTGAGGCTGTTATACTTTCAGGATTTGACCCCGTAAGACGAGAAATTGCACGTCTTGCCTTGGAAAAACTTATTGTTGACGGAAGAATACATCCAACTCGCATTGAGGAAATGTATGAAAAAGCTAAAAAAGAAGTTGAAACTGAGATAAAACAGGAAGGTGAAAATGCCACATTTGAGACAGGTGTGCATGGACTCCATCCTGAAATCATAAAACTTTTAGGAAAGCTTAAATACAGAACAAGCTATGGACAGAATGTTTTAAAACATTCTATAGAGGTATCTTATTTGTCAGGGCTTATTGCAGGAGAGCTCGGGGTTGACATAACTCTTGCAAAAAGAGCGGGACTTCTTCATGACCTTGGTAAAGCCGCTGACCACGAAATGGAAGGTTCTCACGTCATGATTGGTGCTGACCTTGCTAAGAAATATAAAGAAGGTCAGGAAGTTGTTCATGCTATAATGGCACACCACGGCGATGTTGAAGCTACGACTCTTATTGCGGCAATAGTTCAGGCAGCAGATGCAATTTCTGCAGCAAGACCCGGTGCAAGAAGAGAAAACATAGAGTCATATATTAAACGACTTGAAAAACTTGAAGAGATAGCTAATTCATTTGATGGTGTTGATAAATCTTTTGCTATTCAGGCAGGCCGTGAAATAAGAATCATGGTAAAACCTGATGATGTTAAAGATGAGAGCATTACTTTAGTTGCACGTGATATAGTTAAGAAAATCGAAGACGAGCTTGAATATCCTGGACAAATTAAAGTTAATGTCATAAGAGAAACAAGAGCGGTAGAATACGCAAAATAATAAGTTAAACAGGCTGTTTTATATCACAGCCTGTTTATTATTTTAATTATAGTCAATAAAAAAGTCCCTTAGCTTTATCCTGGGGGGTGGTGGAAAAAGCTAGGGACCGTTTTATATTTATTGCATAAGCAATAAAATACAAGATTATATTAAAACCAAATATAAAAGCAGTATAATTAATGAATAAGCATTATTGGTTTGAAGCATGTTTCATTTTTAAACGAATTGAATCGGAAATCATGGCAATAAACTCGCCGTTTGTTGGTTTCCCTTTTTCTGTGTCAATTGTATATCCAAAAATATCATTTAGTATTTCTTCGCGGCCGCGGCTCCATGCAACCTCAATAGCATGTCTGATTGCGCGTTCCACACGGGAGGAAGTTGTCTGATAATTTTTAGCAACGGTGGGGTATAATAACTTAGTAATAGAATTTATAAACTCTTTGTCATTTGTGCACAGTGTAATGGCATCCCTTAGATAGTTGTATCCTTTTATATGGGCAGGAACTCCTATTTCGTGAATCAATTCTGTTACAACCGTTTCCAAATCTTCCTCATTTATGTAGGAAGTCTTTTTAAGAGAACTTTTAGCACTGGTGTTATTTAAGTTAAAAAAGTCAGTTTTTTTCGAGCTTCCATCACCAATTTCTCTTATTCTTTTTATTAAAACATCCACTTTTTCATAAGGCTTTACTATATAGTATTTAGCTCCGAGATTAAGAGCTTTTGAGGTAATACTATCATGGCTGACAGCAGAAAGCATTATAAACGCAGGAGTTTTTTCAAGTTTCTCTTTTTCTATTCTCTCTAAAAGAGCCAATCCATCAAGTTTTGGCATAACTATGTCGCAAACTACAATATCCGGCTTTAAGGTTTTTATTAGTTCAAGACCGGACATGCCGTCATTTGCAGAACCTAATATTTCTATATCTCGTTCTGCCATAATGCTTTTTGTTATTGATTCACATAGTGTTTTGTTATCATCAATCAGTAAGACTGATATTTTATCCTGCATGACTAATCCTCCAATCTTTTTGTAACAATATGAAGTATAACACATAAAAAAGCACAATTCAAGTAATATTTTTCCATTTTTTGTAAATTGATTTTTTAAAGAAACGAATGTTTCACACATGAAAGTTAAAAAGGGAAACAATATGTTTTTTCTGTGTCAAAAGGTAACAAAAAGTGTTAAAACAAATATAATAGAAAAATATGGTAAAATTATACAAAATTCGACAATTGTTTTTATGTAAAAAGTGGAATTTATAAGCAAATGAAGGAATAATATTATACATGTCGAATCTATTAAACAGGACATTTTTTTATTATAGGAAAGGAGATAACCAATGGAAGTACTTAAAGTTTCGTCAAAATCTAATCCAAATTCTGTGGCAGGCGCGCTTGCAGGAGTAATAAGAGAATTCGGGACAGCAGAGATGCAGGCAATTGGCGCAGGCGCTCTTAATCAGGCAATTAAAGCTATTGCGATTGCCAGAGGTTTTTTAACTCCATCAGGTACAGATCTCGTTTGTATTCCTGCTTTTTCAGATGTAGAGATAGAAGGCGAAGAAAGAACAGCCATAAAGCTTACAGTATTAACTAAATAGAAAAAAAAGACTTCGAAAGTTTCAACTTTGAAGTCTTTTTATTTGTGTATATTTTATTATGAAACGGACAAAATAGTGTCGTAACAGTTTTTAGCTGTTATAAGGAGAGTGAAAACAGTGCGCAGACGTTCAAAAATGTCAAGCCAACTTAAAGAGGAAATTGCAAAAGAGCTTGGTGTCTATGATGTTGTAAAACAATCAGGCGGCTGGGGTGACGTAACATCACGTGACTGTGGTAACATGGTTACTAAAGCTATAGAAATAGCGGAGAAGTCAGTTTCAAAGCAGTCATAACGCTCAACTTTAAAGAATCCTTAATTTTAGCTGTTTAATAGTATCAATGAAAAAACGTGATAACTTAAACAAAGCTAAATCAAAGGAAAAATCAGGGTTGTTTTGCTTTTTTGCAAACAACCCTGTATTTTTTTTAATATAAAATTATTTATGCTTTTTTCGCAATTTTCTTGCGTTTCATATTATCCTGAATTCCTTTAAGCCAAGCCCATGTTGAACCCGCAAGGAAAACTGAAGAATACGTACCTGCTACAAGTCCTACAATAATCGTCAGAGCAAACTGTCTGATTGAACTTACACCCAATATACAAAGCATAACGATAGGAAGAAGAGTTGTAATAGATGTATTTATTGATCTTCCGAGAGTTTGCTTTATACTCTTATTAACTGTGTCAGCAAAAGGAGAACGCTTTGCTCTTGAGTAGTTTTCTCTTATACGGTCAAACACAACGATTGTGTTGTTAATTGAGTAACCTATAATTGTCAGAACTGCTGCTATAAAGTTTGTGTCAATCGGAATTTTAAATACTGCATAGAAAGACATCATTATTAATACATCATGTAGCAGACAAACAATTGCAGAAATACCTGTTTTAAATTCAAACCTAATTGTAATATATAAAAGCATGAGAACAGATGCAATCAGTGTTGCCGTTAATGCCTGAGAGCTTAATTCCTTGCCGACAGTAGCATCAATATTGTCAATCTGGAGGATTGCAGTCTCGTCAAGAGAATAGGTTTCCAAAAGAGCCTTCTTCATATTATCAAGTTCTGTCTGGTCTGAGATTGAAACAGTTTTGATAACAACCTGATTTGCATCGGAACGCAGAACAGAAGGCTGAACATTTTCGGGGGTGTTGTCCTGAACAACTTTTGCTATCCCTTCAAGGTCTAATTCGTTTCCCTTATTAACATAAGCAGACATGTCAACATACATATTAAGACCGCCTGCAAAATCAACAGAAAGCGTAAAACCATTGTTAATAACTAAACCAATAATGCCTATTAAAATTACAATTGCAGAAACAGCAAAATATAATTTTGATTTTTCAACTATCTTAAACATTTTGTTCCTCCTTCTTTACGTTTACACCGTATAATCTGAGGTCCTTGATTTTCAAGCCTACAAGCTGTTTGAGTAAGAACTTGGTTATGAAGATAGCAGTAAACATGCTGACAACAGTACCAATACCCAATGTGATAGCAAAGCCCTGAATCGGACCAGTACCGAAGAAGAAGAGAACAACTGCTGCAATTAATGTTGTGATGTTAGCATCAACAATTGCAATAAAAGCTCTCTTATAACCTGAATCAACCGCGGCGCGAATAGTCTTGCCAACGACAAGTTCTTCTTTCATACGTGCAAATATAATAACGTTTGCATCTACCGCCATACCTACTGACAGAATTAAACCTGCAATACCAGGAAGGCTTAAGTTTACTCTGAATTGCGACATAATATACGCGATGATTGCTATATAGAAAATAAGAGAAACATCTGCTATAAGACCGGGAAGCTTATATACTGCAGCCATGAATATCATAACTAAAAGAATACCGATTGCTGCAGCTAAAAGGCTTGTAGATAAAGCCTTTTCGCCAAGAGAAGGACCTACACTTCTGAGCTCAACATGCTCTATAGTAAAAGGAAGGTTACCGGAGTTAATTAAAGCTGCAAGCTCGCCGGTTTCTTCAGCATTTGCAAATCCGCCTGAAATAACACATTCAGAAGTATTAATAGTACTATCAACAGAAGGCTGAGAAATTACTTCTTCATCAAGCATGATAGCAATATAGTTTGAACCTTCTGCTTTTTGAGAAGCTATTTTTGTAGCCTCAGTAAACTTAGATACACCTGAATCGTTAAGGTTAAGAACAACATGATGAATTGTGCCCGATGTCTGGCTAACCTCACCATAAGCCGCCCTTGCACTCTTTACATCCGTACCTTCTAAAACAATATTGCCGTCAGAATCCCTGAAGGTGAGAGTTGCAGTTTGTCCCAGTGTTTCAACGGCTTCCTTGGGGTCCTGAATTGAAGGAATTTCAACACGAACCTTCTTCTCGCCCTGAGTTGTTACTGTAGCTTCGCTAAAACCAAGTGCATCGAGACGTTTTCTTAAAACGTTAGTAACAGACTGCATTTCTTCAGCTGTTACATTTTCCGCCTGCGCCTCATAAGTGATGATTGAACCTCCTACAAGGTCAAGACCCTGACGAATGCCGTAATTTTCGTCTAACGCATTGGGATAGCTGATATTCCAGTTGGAAATCCTAATGTCAAAGCCAAACAGTGCTATATATGCGCATAAAGCTATAACAAGCACAGAAATGACTAATTTAGTAATACTTTTACCCATTGTTTTATCCTCCTTATATAGTCACATGAAAATATTATATATTTTTTTATATGTTTAGTCAATAAAAATGTCAATTTTTATAGTTAAATTTTTATTACAGTCAAACAAATGCTTTCGAGATTTACGGCAGAAATCGAGGCAGAGAAGTGTGCATCTGACGAGCTTTTCCTAAAACATTAACTTACATCTGTCATATCAAGATAAAGGTGACCGTTTTCCGAGATGTAGTCTTTCCTTGCCTGGAGATTATCTCCGAGAAGAATATCAAACATTTTAAGCGTTTCATCTTTATCTTCCATATTAACCTTAATAAGCCTTCTCGTTTCGGGATTCATTGTGGTCAGTGACATCATTTCAGGTTCGTTTTCGCCAAGACCCTTAGAGCGCTGAATTGTATATTTTTTTCCCTCAAGCTCTTTTACAAGCTGTTGTTTTTCAGATTCATCATATGCAAAGAAAGTATCTTTTCCACAGTTGATTTCAAACAAAGGAGTTTCAGCGATGAACACTTTTCCATTCTCTATCAGTTTTGGCATCAGCACGTAAATCATAGTCAGAATAAGTGTCCGTATCTGATATCCGTCAACGTCGGCATCGGTGCATATAATAACTTTTGACCAGCGCAAATTGTTTATGTCAAAAGTATTTAAATCTTTGCCTGATTTGTGGTTTACCTCTGTTCCGCATCCTAAAACCTTGATTAAATCAGTTATAATTTCACTTTTGAAAATCTTTCCGTAATCAGCTTTCAGGCAATTAAGTATTTTGCCTCTGACAGGAATAATAGCCTGAAATTCAGCATTTCGGCTCAACTTACAAGCACCTAAAGCAGAATCGCCTTCAACTATATAAATTTCCCGCCTGTCAACATCTTTACTTCTGCAATCTACAAGTTTGCTTATTCTGTTTGTGATATCAAGATTTCCTGTAAGTTTCTTTTTAGCAGAAACCTTCGCGCGCTCTGCGCTTTCGCGGCTGCGCTTGTTAATTAAAATCTGAGCGGCTATTTTTTCAGCCTCCTGTTTATTTTCTATAAAATAAACTTCAAGCTGTTGACGGAAAATTTCTGTCATAGCTTCTTGAATGAATTTGTTTGTTATTGCTTTTTTTGTCTGGTTTTCATAGCTTGTTATTGTAGAAAATGAGTTCGTAACAATAATTAAGCTGTCCGAAACATCAACAAAACTTATCTTGCTTTCGTTTTTATTATATTTTCCGCTCGTTTTGAGATATTGGTCAATAGCATAAACAAAAGCATTTCTTATGGCTCTGTCAGGAGAGCCGCCATGTTCTAGGAAACTGGAGTTGTGATAATATTCTATCATATTAATTTCGTTATTAAAGCAATATGCCGCCTGAAGTTTAAACTTATATTCATCTCTGTCAGCGCTGTCGCGTCCTTTTCTTTCTGCTTCAAAATAACGGGGCTGAGTAAATTCTTTAGCATCACTTATTTCTTTTACATAATCTATGATACCCTTTTCATAATAGTATTCATACATATCCCATCCCTCAGGGGTCTGATTATAAAGAGTAAGTGTAAGGCCTGCGTTAACAACAGCCTGTTTTTTTAAAACAGCCTGAAAATATTCAAGCGGAATATTAATATCTGTAAAAACTTCTGTGTCGGGGCGCCATTTAATCTGAGTTCCCGTTTTTTTATAACGGAACTTTTCTACCTGCATCTGACCGACAGGTTCGCCTTTTTCAAAATGGAGAGTATGCTTAAAACCATCTCTGTGAACACAAACATCCATATAAGAAGAACTATATTGTGTAGCACAGGAACCGAGGCCATTAAGACCGAGGCTGAAATTATAGTTATCACCTGAGTTGTTGTCATATTTTCCGCCTGCGTACATCTCGCAGAATACAAGCTCCCAGTTATATCTTTGCTCTTTTTCGTTCCAGCCAAGAGGAATACCTCTTCCATAGTCGCGGACTTCTATGGATTTATCCATATATCTCGTTACTTCTATTTCTGTACCAAAGCCCTCTCTTGCTTCGTCTATAGAATTTGACAGGATTTCAAAAAACGAATGCTGGCAGCCGTCTATTCCGTCAGAGCCAAATATAACTCCGGGGCGAAGTCTTACTCTGTCAGCGCCTTTTAATGAAGAAATGCTTTGATTACCATACTCTTTTTTAGCCAAGCACACCAACCCTTTTCAAAATTCAGGCATAGGAGAAATTCTCCTATGCCATGATTTATTTTTGTTTCAGATAGAAGCAGTATAGTTTGGAGACTCTTTTGTAATATAAATATCATGAGGATGACTCTCTTTAAGGCCTGCTCCTGTGATTCTGACAAATTTTCCTCTTTCTTTGAGGTCTTTAACTGTCTGTGTTCCGCAATATCCCATGCCTGAGCGCAATCCACCAAGGAGCTGATATACTGTTTCGGCCAAAGCACCTTTATAAGGAACTCGTCCTTCCACACCTTCAGGAACAAGCTTTTTTGTATTCGTCTGGAAATATCTGTCTTTAGAACCTACCTCCATAGCCGCAATAGAACCCATGCCGCGATAAACCTTGAAACGTCTACCCTGATAAATTTCTTCTTCGCCGGGGCTTTCATCACAGCCTGCAAACAGACTGCCTATCATAATTACGTCTGCGCCTGCAGCAATGGCTTTTGTTAAATCTCCTGAATATTTGATGCCGCCGTCTGCAATTACAGGTATGCCGTACTTTTTAGCAACAGAAGCTACATCGTTTATTGCTGTAATCTGAGGCACGCCGATGCCTGCTACAATACGAGTGGTGCATATAGAGCCGGGGCCGATTCCTACTTTAATTGCATCAGCACCCGCTTTTATCAGGTCTTCTGCAGCTTCGCTTGTAGCAATATTACCTGCAATGAGCGGTATGTCAGGGAAATTCTCTTTAATAAGTTTAACAGTTTTAATAATGTTTTCGCTGTGACCATGCGCAGAATCCAAAACCAAAAGGTCAACACTGGCATTAATCAAAGCCTGGGCGCGCTCTAAAACGTCTTTTGTAACACCGATTGCAGCACCAACTAAAAGTCTTCCTGTAGAATCTTTTGCTGAATTTGGATATTTAACACTTTTCTCTATATCTTTAATAGTGATAAGCCCTTTTAACACTCCGTTTTTATCCACAATAGGAAGTTTTTCTATTTTATATTTTCTCAGAATTTCCTGTGCCTCTTCCAAAGTTGTACCTTCTGGAGCTGTAACAAGATTTTCTCTTGTCATAACCTCTGAAATTTTGCGAGAGTAATCCTCTTCAAAACGAAGGTCTCTGTTTGTAATAATTCCCACAATTTTTCCGTTCTCGCAAACAGGTACGCCGGAAATTTTGTATTTTGCCATTAATTCCTCGGCGTCGCTTAAGAGATGACCGGGTGACAAATAAAACGGATCAACAATAACACCATGCTCAGAACGTTTAACCTTGTCAACTTCTAGTGCCTGACGGTCTATTGTCATGTTTTTATGAATTATACCAATGCCGCCCTCGCGAGCCATAGCAATAGCTAGTGCGGATTCAGTTACTGTATCCATAGCAGCGCTCATCAAAGGGATATTTAGTTCTATATCCTTGGTTATGTGAGTTTTTAGGTTAATCATGTCTGGCGTTATGTCGGATTTCTGAGGCACCAACAAAACGTCGTCAAATGTGATTCCGTCTACGATTTTTAAATTGCTCATCTAAATTCCCCCTGTATTTTTTAATTTTCTTTTGTAAAAAGATAAATTTATGGTATTATATCTTATTATTATATCAAATAATCTTGGTAAAATCAAGAGGTTTTTGCAATTGAAAAAACAAGAAAAATCTTTATATTTACAAATTGTTCATACCAACGTAAAAAAAATATATTATCATAATAACATAACAATTTGTTATTAGATTGAAAACGATTTGTAAGGATACAACAATAACGGCGAAAGGGGATGAAAGTATGGATGAAAGAAAAGATGTTTTCGAATTTGAAGCTGTGAATTCGGATATTAATGCAAAAGATGTCGATGGCGACAGCGTTGAAAATGAGGAAATTAAAATTTACGAGAGCAAATATACTGTGGGAGAGGGAGGTTGGTTTCCTGACGATTTTGAGGACGTTGTAAGAAATGCGGTGCCAAAGGACAGAGCCATTTCGATTTACAGACCAAAAGAAAAGAAATTCAGGAAACTTATTAAAAGTCCGCTTTTTGCTGCTGTTTTAAGTTCTGTTATAACTTGCATTTTATGTTTGACTGTATTTACACTGGCTATGATTCCTGTTCTAAAAGACGAAGACTCTGTTTTGCCGCAGACTCAATCTCCGGATATTGCAAGACCGGTAGTTAATCAGTCACAGGGTGCAGAGATGGGAATTCCTGAGGTTTATGACAAGGCATCTCCAAGTGTGGTAAGTATAACATGTAAAGCTGCAGGTAATTATATGTCTTCGCAGGCGATGAGTTCAGGCTCAGGTATTATAATAAGAAGCGACGGATATATTGTAACAAATAATCACGTAATAGAAGGAGCATCAAGCATCACTGTAACAACTATTGCTGGTCAGACATTTGATGCAAAGGTTGTTGGGGCTGACGCAAGGACTGATTTAGCTGTTTTAAAGGTTGAAACAGAAGCTGCTCTTTCCTATGCAGAGCTTGGCAACTCGTCAGAGATAAGGGTAGGGGAACTTGCAATTGCAATAGGCAACCCTTTAAGAGAAGAGCTTGCAGGAACACTGACCGTTGGATATATAAGTGCAATTAACAGAACTATGGTAATAGACGGCAAACAGCTTACAATGATTCAGACTGATGCGGCAATTAACCCAGGAAACTCAGGAGGCGCTCTTCTCAACAGCAGAGGACAGCTTATTGGCATAAACACAGCAAAATCCACGGGTTATGATGTGGAAGGCCTGGGATTTGCTATTCCGATTAATGAGGCAAAACCTATTATAGAGGCGATTATTAAAAATGGATATGTAACAGGCAGACCGCTTGTCGGAATTGTTGGAAGAACTATAACAGAGGCAGCCGCAAAAGCCAATGGTTTGCCAACGGGAGTGTATGTAGTTGAGGTTACAGAATACGGGGCAGCCGAACGTGCAGGAATTCGCGTTGGGGACGTGATAATCCGTTGTGAAGGCGAAGATATAACTACAATAGATGAAATAAATGAAATTAAAGATAAACACAAGCCGGGAGAAGTTATTACATTTAAGGTAGTAAGAAACGGTGAGAAAAAAGACATAAAAGTAACATTGCAGGAAGAAAAGCCAACAGCAGAAAAAAAGCCCGAAGAACAGACACCTGAGTATGAATATCAGATACCTTCTGACTTTTTCCCGTGGTTTGGTTGGTAAAGAAATCAGGATAAAAAACCCGCAGGGCATCTGCGGGTTTTTTCGGTGAAAAAATACTTTACCTTTTTGAAAAAAAGTAGTATAATAACTATTAAATGAAAACTGACGGAGGACAAAATGGCAGAGAAAAAGATGCGCTTTTTACATTGGAAAAATCTCGATCATTTTTTAATAACAATAGTCTACATTCTGGCTGTGTGCGGACTTGTTTGCATATATTCGGCAACGCGAACAAGTGATTCAGGCACCAGACAAATGATTGTGCAGTCTGCAGCTTTGGTTTTGGGTACAGTTATGATGCTGTTGATTTCAAGAATAGATTACGACATTTATCCTGCCTTTGTAAAACTCATATATGCAGCAAGTGTTGCAATCTTAGCATTCGTTCTCGTTTTCGGACAAGGAAAGGAAGAGACTGGTGCAAACAGCTGGATAAGCCTCGGAGCAATCAGTATTCAGCCTTCTGAATTTGTTAAAATAACATTTGCTATTACTTTTTCAGTCCACCTGGATTCTGTCAAGGGAAATATAAACAGATTTTCGGTTCTTATAAAGCTGTTTTTACATTTTGCAGTTATTGCAGGATTGGTTCTGCTTCAGAATGACACAGGAACAACACTTGTTTTTGCTTTTATGTTTTTTGTTATGCTTTTTATCGGAGGCCTTTCGTTTAAATACATCATTGCGGCTTTTGCGGGCGCGGCGGTTTTAGTGCCTGTTGCATGGTTTGGATTAATGCAACCATATCAAAAGGAAAGAATACTGGTTTTTTTAAACCCTGAGAGGGATGCATCGGGATATGGCTATCAGGTTTCTCAATCCAAAATCGCAATAGGTTCAGGAGAATTTGCAGGAAGAGGCTATCTTTTAGGGCCGCAGAATCAACTTGGATTACTTCCTGAAAGAGACACAGACTTTATTTTCGGTGCGTTGGGAGAAGAATTTGGTTTTTTAGGTGCAATGCTTATCGTAATTCTGCTGACACTTCTTATAATAAGATGTTTTCATGCTTCGGTAAAAGCAAAGGACGACAGGGGCCGTTTTCTCTGCGGGGGAATTGCAGCGATGTTTATGTTCCACGTTATTGAAAATATTTTTATGTGTATAGGACTTTTGCCTGTGACGGGAATTCCGCTCCCGTTTTTGAGCTATGGCGGCTCCTCGCTTGTGGCAAATTTCATAGCTATAGGACTTGTGCTGGGGGTCTGGTCGCGCAGAAGAATAGTCAAATTTGAGGTGACATATTAACTTTGTGCGAATTATACAAAAACAAACACTGGGTTTTGTTGAGTTTCAACCAAAAATAAAAAATAATAAAAAAATAATAAAAAGGGCTAGCATTTTAAAAAAAAATATGATAGAATTAATTTCGTATAGAACTCGATTTTTACATTTAGTTATAGCCCTTATAAAATTACAGAAGGGGAAATACGTTATTTGGAGGACGTTATGAATAAAATAATCAAAAGATTATCTGCCCTTTTAGTTGTAGCCCTGATATTAATATCTGCAATGTGTCAGGTTATTTTTGCAGAAGAAGCAGCTCCAGAGGCAAAAATGCAAAGAGCGGAATTTATTGTTTCAGAACCTGATGAAAATGGGTGCGCGACAGCTTCGTTGGTGATTTATGATTCAAAATTCTCGGGAGCTCAGTTTGGTTTTTCTTTTGATAATACAGTTTTACAGCTTGTTGACAGAGAAACAAAAGAACCTAGTGAAGAATTTAATAAGATAGCAACACTTTATGATTATAAAACTGATGCAGGAGTGCATGATTTCAAAAGTGTAGGTTGCAAGGCTTCAAATGCCGAAGGAACATTAAAAATGGCGGCTTACGGTATGCAGTCTGCTGTTTCGGATGAAGGTGCCGCTATTACAATAGGCGAAGAGGGATTTAAACTTTTTGATTTTTCTGTAAAATTTCTCAAGAATGAAGACCCTTGTTTTGATGTACTCGATACATTGGACAGAGTTTATCCGAAGGATGCTTTCATCGGAGATGGAAAAAGCCAGAAGGCAACGTCACTTAAATTTGTATTTCCTGAAAGCTTTAATTTAGAGAAGGAAGCTGTAGTATATGAACCCGTTCTTCCTGAACCTTCGCTTAAAGTTTTAAGAGAAGAGAGACTTGTAGATACTCTCATGTTAAACATCGGTAATTTTGCCGCTATTGATGATGGTTATTTAAAAGTTATTGATGACGGTAACAGAGAAGTAGTTCCATTTATAGAGGGAGACAGAACATATCTGCCCTTGAGATTCATCGGGGAAGCATTTGGTGCACAGGTTAACTGGAATCCTGACAATCAGGAAATTACAGTTGCTCTTAATGACATTGTAGTGGTAATGAATATCGGCAAGGCAGAATATACAATAAACGGCGAGAAGAAAGAAATGGATGTGGCACCGTTTATCAGAGAGGATCGCACATTTGTTCCTGTAAGATACATAGGTGAGGCGTTAGATAAGGCCGTTTATTGGGACGGAGCATTAAGACTTGTTATTGTAACAGCAAATGAAAGTCCTTGGAATCCCGAAGGAAAAGCAGAAAAGGATATTCTCCCGGATGCACTCCTTCTTATGTCAGAACTTGTTAGAGACATGATGCTTCCAAAGGCTGAATAATAAATATAAGATTATAATAAACAATTATAATAAAATTTTATTTTTAAAAAGTGAAAGGGGAAAAGAAAAATGAAAAAATTATTAAGTTTAGTTGTTGTATGTATGATGCTTTTTACAATGTCAGTTTCAGTTTTTGCTGAGGAGCCGACAACAACAGAAAATGATGGTAGCTGGACAACAGCAGGCTCAAATGCAGAATATGCTAACAAAATGATGACAATTCTCGCTTATGAGGGTAGTTTGAATCTTAATTCAATTCAGTACATTGATCAGACAGTAGCAGATTCTGAGGGTAACTATTCATTTGAAAATTACATTCCTAAAGACATTCCTACAGGCTCAACAGCATATACTGTAAAAATTGGCGGAGAAGTAATCGGAACTCCGGTAGATGCTGGAACTATCGTAGGTACAGGTGCTAGACTCTCAGGTACAGTTGAATTCTTAGGAACAGAAACAGGTGCTACAATTACTCTTACTCCTGATGAAGGTGCAGCTAACGTTATAACAACTGAGACAAATGGTACATTTGACGGTGTTGTTGAAAAGGGAACATACACTTTAGTTGTAAGCAAAGACGGTCACACAACATATACTAAAGAAAATGTTGTTGTTTCTGATGATGTTGATGATTTAGAATACACTATTTATGGTGGCGACATTGATGAAAGCGGTATAGTTGCTTTAAGCGACCTCTTATTAGTTTTAGAAAACTACGAAGCTGAAATTAATGGAGAAAATGGAGCTTGTGACATCGACGAAAGCGGTGTTATAGGAATGAACGACTTGCTTACAGTTCTTGAAAACATTACAGTAAAAAGTGTAACAGAATAATCATTTGGTTTATGATTTAACTTAATAATTATAGACTCCCATACATGGGTGTGGGAGTCTATTTTTTTAATTATGGAGTTATCATAATTTAAAAAACCAGAGGTATATTTTAAAAAATCAAATAATTATTTGATTGAATGTTGTTATGTAGGGGTAAAGACAAGTAAGTATATTTTAAAAGAAGGAAATATTGATTGTCTTATGCGGATAATATTTCATAAAAGCAGGTATTATCTGTAAGCCCGAAAGGGCTTTATTTTTTCTGCGGAGCTTTATCTATACATAAGCATATTCCAAAGATTTTGAGGGTGTTAGTATGAGCATTCTGAAAAAATTAAAAGAACATAATAAAAAAGAGAGAGCCTCATTTCATATGCCAGGTCATAAAACCGGAAAAGCATTTTTAAGGTCGAAGTTTAAAAGCGATATATGGAAACTTGATACAACAGAGTTATCAGACACTGACTGTTTAGTAAATCCCGGTAACTTCATAAAAGAGGCAGAGGAAAAAGCCGCCAAGGCATATAAAGCTGAAAGCTCATTTTTTTTAGTCAATGGGGCAAGCAGCGGAATATTAAGTATGTTCAGAGCAGCTTTTGCAGAAGGAGACAAGGTTATAGTCTCGCGAGACTGCCACAAAAGCGTGATAAATGCAATTGCACTTTGCGGTTTATTACCGATTTACATTAATCCGCATATTCACGAAAGAGGATTTAGCGGAGGAGTAAGCACGGAAAGCATAAAAGAGGCAATAGAAAGCTTTCCTGATGCAAAAGGTGTGTTTTTGACTTCGCCGACGTATTTTGGAATTGTGAGTAATATAACGGAGATAGCAAAGCTGGTGCATGAAAAGGGCATGCTGTTATTATGCGATGAAGCTCATGGCGCGCACTTTCCGTTTTCAAAGTCCTTTCCTGCAGGGGCAATATCCTGCGGTGCGGATATATCAGTTGTAAGTCTGCACAAGTCGATGCCCTGTCCTAACCAAACGGCAATTTTAAATTTAGGGAAATGCACCGTTTCTTATGGAAAAATGAAAGCGGCAGTCAATATGTTTCAAACGACAAGTCCATCATACGTATTGCTCAGCATGATGGAACATGCTATTGATACGGGCTTAACAAAAGGGGAACGACTTACAAAAGAATTTATGGATAATCTAATACAAAACGAGCATATATATTCTTTTGATGACCCCTTTAAGCTGATAGTTGATTTTAGCTCTAAAGGCTATAACGGGTATGAGGTAATGGACATACTGGAGAAAAAATTTGGAATATATGCAGAAATGGCAATAGAAACCTGTGTGCTCTTGATGGCATCATGGGCAAATGATAAAAAAGACTTTGCACTTCTTAAAAAAGCGGTTGGATATATTGATTCATTACCACCTAAAACACCTATTGTTTCAAATGAGAATTTTGATACGGAAAACACTTTGGTTATGACTCCAAGAGAGGTTTTTAATTCTCTTAAAGAAAATGTACCAATTGATATGGCTATCGGCAGAGTTGCAGACAGGGAGGTAACTATATTTCCACCCTGTATTCCTGTTTTTATGCCGGGCGAAGAGATAAAAAAGGAACATATAGAAAAAATAAAAAGAGCAATAGAAAAAAACCTTACGGTTACAGGAATAGAAAACAGTTTAGTTACAGTAACAAAACATAAAATCTGATGCAAACAGGCGGGGGGCTGTTGGTATAAGATGGAAAACACACTTAAATCTTTTACAATTATAATTTTAATTTGCACTTCTTTTTTGATGGGCTATCTTTTCTGTGATTTTTTAACAGAACCTGAAGTGGTTGTGAAAATGTCGGGCGGGGAGCTCTATTATGATGATGAAGGAAATGAGAGAAAAGAAGCTTTGGACCAAACATCTGTTGAAAACATTGTAGTAAATAAAAAAGCATATATAGTAAACATTAATACCGCTTCTAAAGCAGAATTGATGGATATACCTTCTATAGGCGAAAAAACGGCTGAAAGAATTATCAGCTATCGCGAAGATAACCTCTTTAAAAATGTCAGTGACATTATGAAGATTGAAGGAATAGGTGAAAAAACCTATGCATCAATAAAAGAATATATTTGTGTTGATTAAAATTATGATAAAATTTAATAAAAAAAGAATTTGCAGAAAGAATATCTATCATTCGGTGATTTATATATAGGGCTTTTGTCATATTTAAAAGGGGAAAAAATGTTATGGACTTTTTCTCAAATATTCTGAAAAAATCTGATGAGTATAGTTTTATAGAAGAATGTATAAAGCAAGGGAATTTTCCGTTGCAGGTTTCGGGGGTTTCGGGACCTGTTTCAGCACACCTTGCTGCTTCGTTATGCAAAAATACTGATTCAAACGGAGTTGTTATAGCCCCCAGTGAATATGATGCAAAAAAAATGTGCTCAGACCTTGAGTTCTTTTATGAAAAAAATGTAATATTCTATCCATCTAAAGAAATTGAATACTATGAAACCTTTGCCAAAAGTAATGAATTGGTAAACGAGAGACTGTCTGCCTTAAAAAGAGTTATTTACAGCACCGATAAAACAATGCTGGTAATGAGCGTTGATGCCCTTTTGCAGTTTACCATAGATTTTGACTCCTTTTTAGACAGCTCTATGAATTTTTCTGTAGGAGATAAAATAAAAATTCAGGACCTTACTGAAAAACTTTCAAAGCTTGGGTATAGTCGGGAAGATACGGTTGAGGGAAAAGGCCAATTCAGTGTACGCGGGGGAATTGTCGATGTTTTTTCACCTGATGCAGAGAACCCATGCAGACTGGAGTTTTTTGGCGATTATATTGATTCTATACGTCTGTTTGATGCTATAACACAAACATCTATTGAAAATGCAGAAAAGGTAACAATAACGTCGGCTTGTGAGACATCAACAGAGAAAAAGCCTGCATCTGTAGTTTCATATTTTGATAAAGATGCGCTGATATTTTTCAGTGAGCCGATGCAAATTGCTGAGCGTGCAGAAGGATTTTGCTGGGATATCAATGAGACAGTAAAGACACTTCTGGAAAGAGAGGTTATTACTGAGCCGAAGGAAAGCTATATCTATGATTACAGTGCTATTTGCTCAGTTCTGACAAAAAGGAAATTTATTGCACTTTCGGCGCTTTTACAATCACCAAAGGATTATAAGCCTTTGGTGACGGCGTCATTTACTGCAGGAGCGCACAGCACATATACGGGGCTGAATGATTTTTTCTTTGAAGATTTAGAATCGTGGCTTAAAAAGGAATATACAGTTATTTTACCTGCAGGAAATACTGCAAAGGCGCAGAGACTTGCCGAAAGCCTTAAAGAGAGAGTTGGGTCGGTTTCCATCTTATCAAGGGATAAGGATGCAGATAAAACTGGTATTGTTTATATTACTGAAGGAGTTTTAAGAAAGGGTTTTTACTATCCTGAACTTAAGCTTTGTGTTATAAGTGATGAGGAGCTTTTTGGCAGAAGCGTAAAAAAACAAAAAAGATTTAAAAGAACAGATTCCGCCAGCCGTATAAACAGCTTTACGGATTTAAAGCCGGGAGATTATGTTGTTCACAAGGTTCATGGAATAGGAAGATATGCAGGCCTTGATACGCTGACGATAGAAGGATTTAATAAGGATTTTTTAAAAATTGAATATTCAGGAAGCGATGTACTCTATGTTTCATGCGATAACCTAGAGCTTATTCAAAAATATATAGGAAAAGACGGTACTCTCCGTTTAAATAAAATGGGAGGGGCAGATTTTGCAAGGCAGAAGAGCAGAGTAAAAGAATCTACAAAAGAACTTGCTGAAGAATTGATAAAACTGTATTCTGCAAGGCAATACCAAAAAGGGTTTGCATTTTCTCCTGATACAAATTGGCAGACGGAGTTCGAAGCACGTTTTCCATATGATGAAACAGATGACCAGCTTACAAGTATTGAAGAAGTGAAAAGAGATATGGAGAGCGAGCGCCCCATGGATAGACTCCTATGCGGTGATGTTGGATACGGAAAAACAGAAGTGGCACTTCGTGCAGCATTTAAGGCAGTAATGGATTCAAAGCAGGTAGCATTTCTTGCGCCTACGACAGTGCTTACAATGCAACATTATAATACATTTATAAGCAGAATGAAGGACTATCCCATAAAAATTGGACTTCTTTCAAGGTTTAAAACACCTTCAGAGCAGAAAAAGATTTTAAAACAGCTCAAAAACGGAGAAATTGACATAATTATAGGGACACATCGACTACTTGGGAATGATGTTGAGTTCCATGACCTTGGTCTTTTGGTTGTTGATGAGGAACAACGATTTGGAGTAAAGCATAAAGAACGGATAAAGGGAATGAAAAATAATGTGGACGTCCTTACGCTTTCTGCAACACCAATTCCGAGAACTCTCCATATGTCAATGATAAACATAAAAGATATGAGTACACTTTCAGCTCCTCCTGAGGACAGGTATCCCGTTTCGACTGTTGTGACCGAGTATAACGAGGGTGTTGTGATAGATGCAATCAAAAAAGAACTCTCGCGCGGAGGGCAGGTGTATTATCTTCATAACAGAGTAAACAGTCTTCCCAGTATTGTAAGACACTTATCAGGCGCCCTTGATGATGCCAAGGTGCAGTATGCTCACGGTCAAATGGACGAAGGTGAGCTTGAAGAGATTATGATGGATATGCTTGAAGGGAATATTGATGTTTTGGTTTGCACAACAATTATAGAGACAGGACTTGATATTCCGAATGTAAATACTATAATAATAGACGACGCTGATAGACTGGGACTTTCACAGTTGTATCAGCTCAGGGGCAGAGTGGGACGAACAAACAGGAGAGCTTTTGCATATTTACTATATAAGAAAGACAAGGCACTAAAGGAAGAGGCAGTAAAACGATTAAGTGCAATTAAGGAGTTCACAGAATTTGGCTCAGGTTTTAAAATTGCAATGCGCGACCTGGAAATCAGGGGGGCAGGAAATATCTTAGGCGCAAAACAGCATGGTCATATGGATAGTGTAGGTTATGATATGTACTGCCAGATTTTAGCAGAAAGCATAGGTGAACTTTCGGGCGAGCCTGTAAAAGAGGAGGAACCGATTACTGTTGATTTGCCGGTGGAGGCACATATTCCCCCTACGTACATTAAAAATCATACGGCACGTCTTGAGATTTATAAAAAAATTGCACAGGTTTCTTCTGAAGAAGATTTCCTTGACATTAGCGATGAGATTACAGACCGTTTTGGCGATATGCCAAAGAGCGTAATTTCTCTTCTTGATATTGCGCTAATTAAAGTGCTTTGCAGCGAGGTGGGGCTAAAAGAGGTGTCGCAGAAAAACGACAGAATATTCTTTTACTTTTCGGGTGAAGTAGATTTTGAAGTTGTTTCGCACCTGATTGCAAAATATAAAGGCAGAATATTGCTCTCAGCAGGTAACTTGCCATACTTTACATTAAATGCAAATTCTGATGAGAAAAAAGCCTTGCTTTCTTGTGTTAAAAGTTTATTACAATCGTTTAAACTATTGCATCATAAAGAAAAGTAGTGTATAATTAAACATATATAACGAAATATAAGGAGTGTTTGTGGTGAAACTAACAAGAAAACTTACAGTTTTGTTTTTAGCTTGTTTGATGATTTTTGCTATATCAGGCTGTAGCGGTCTGAAAGTAGTTAAAGAGATTGCAAGTGTGGATGGAAGAATTATCTCTGAGGGCGAGTTTAAGTACTATCTTGAAAATATAAAAACGCAGATGCTGACAGAAGCAGGCCTTTCAAGCGATGAAGAGATTAAAAGTTTTTGGGCTGGTGATATAAACGGAGAAAAGGCTACAGATGTCGCTAAGAATAAAGCGATGGATGAAGTAATCCGTGTCGAGATTGCAAATATTTTAGCAGAGGAAGCAAATGTTTCCCTGGATTCTTCGCGCATAAGCAGTTATAAGGAAATGTTTAAGCAGGGCGGAGACCAGATTAATGAATTGAAAAATAAGACAGGTCTTAATGAGGAAGAGCTTATTAATCTTATCATAAAAGAAGAAACAGCAAGTCTTTATGCAGGATATTTATCTTCTGAGCAGGCAGAAAAGTTTACACCTGCAAAGGAAGATGTTATTGCAAAGTATGAAAGCGAATATGTAAGAGTAAAACATATCTTTGTTTCAAAAACAGACATTGATGCAGAGACAACAGATGCAGTAGAAACGGCAGAGCCTGCAAAGACACCTGAGGAGCTGGAAGCATCGCAGAAGCTTTTAATTGCAGAGGCTTATGAGAAGGTAACATCAGGAAATAATTTTGAAGAATTAATTAATGAGTATAACGAAGACCCAGGAATGGAGCAACAGCCTGACGGATACACATTTACAAAAAACAGCGGTATGGTTAAACCTTTTGAAGATGCTGCATTTGCTCTTGAAATCGGACAAATCAGTGAGATTGTAGAACAGTCTCAGGGCTGGCATATCTTAAAGAGATATCCGCTTCTTTCATCAGGCGAAGAATATAACCAGTATATTACTGCTGTAACAAATGAAATGTCAACAGATATATTTAACGAATACATTGATTCTTTAAAAGCAAACTACACTATTTTGATAGAGCAGGGAGCAGTTAACGGGATAAAGATTAAATAAGGAACTTAAATTCCCTTTATAATTTAAGAGGAGCGGCAAAAAAAGCAATAGCTTTTTTGCCGCTTTTTCGTGGATAGATACAATCTTATGATTTAACTTGAAGTAAAGAATATAAAGATGTCGAATAATGTCGAAAATGAGAATTTTATATAGAGATAACAACAGAAATTGCATCAGCAAGCAGAATTGTTGGAGAGGAAAAACAAATAATAATTTTATTCAAATAGGGGTGTGTTTTTTGAAAACGCATCCCTATTTATTTGACAACTAATAGTTTGCAAAAGTGATGTAAACTGACAGTTGTCAATTTTGATTTGACAAATAAAAAAAAGCCTGATATACTGTGTATTACAGTCATGATTGATAAAATTACAAAGTGAGGGAAATCACATGGGCGACAAGAGAATTATAGTTAAAAAATCAGTTGGAAGTAAAAGTAGAAAAAAACCAGCAGGAGCACTTGAACGTAATTTGTACGAATATACAGAAGATGATGAAGTATATTTTGTAGAAAGAAATCAGTTTTTTAGCACATATTCTGATGGGAGTAGAGAAGTTCGTGATATTGAAATTGATTATTCAGACTATAAAAGTGATACATATGAAAATATAAAGGATAATATAGCAAAGAATATTACTTATCTAAGAAAAAAGAAGGATCTTAGCTGTGAAAATATTGCAGAAGATGCAGGTATTTCCAGACAATATATAGCGCAGATTGAAAATGGAGAGAGAAATGTTTCTTTAGAAATTCTTTCGAAAATTGCTTGGTCACTTGGAGTAAGCGTTGGATTTTTAATCAAAAAGAATCCGTTTAAACCAAGTAATATTTATATTGATAAATTAGTTGCTGAATTAAAAGAGTTGGAACCAAAACGTCAAAAGGAAATATGTGCAACTATTATAGAAAAATTGTGGATTGAGTACGGTGAAAAAGAGAATGGAGAAAACAAATGAGATATCATAAATACAAACATAAACCTGGTGGGTATTATATAAAAAGAAATCGCTTTGGTAAATATTCAACAATTCCTGAAAAGAATGTTGGTCTTGCCGCAACAGGATGTTTGGGCTGCTTGATACCATGCCTGTTGACACCTGCGATAATTATAGGATTTATTATTATTTTACTTTAGGAGAAAAAGAAAATGGAACTTGTGAAAAATGTAAAAGAGATTATAGAAAATGCAAAAAGATTTGATTCTTACATAGAGTGCGGCAATTCTGATGAGAAAGAGTTCGCAATAAATTGTATTGCATGGGGTAAATGCTTTGTTGTCATAAAAGAGAACAATAGTTATAAATTTTATCCATCAAAATATATTGGATATAAAGATAATAGCGCGACAGGATATTATGATGCATATTACAATGCAGAAGCACTTCCGGGTGAAGAAAAACACAGGGATGCTGCATATTATACTTTTGATGGCAGAATGTCTAATAAAGCAATAACAAAGGTTTTGAGATGTAATTGTGAGAAAGATTATTCTATGTCAGAAAAGTTTATTGAATACTGCAATAAGTATGGATTAAAAGGCAGTGAAAAAAGAAAGTTTTGGTTGAATATAATTGAAATATAATTAAATAGTCAACATCTCCATTCGGGATGTTGGGTGGTATGGTTTGTCAAATACTGCCTAACATCCCTGTTGTTTATTTGTTAGAATGCCAAGAGTTATAGAATGTATAAAGTGATGATTTTTTTCATTTCAATTGAAATACGAAACAAAGTATGCTATAATATAAATTGAATAATTATAATATGGTTCTTATAGCCTAATATTGGTATTGATATATTTAATAGAAAATTTCTATAATTCATAACCATTCCTATTGGTGCAAGTGAATATGAAATACCACCTATATTCGATATTTTAAAAAGAATGAGAATAACGTTTTTTGCTCCTAACTTGACGTGAACTCTCAATAAAAAGGTTTGCATCTAAACCTTATGCCTCGCATTGATATAATGTATAATAAATAGAAAGAGATTTTATTTATACATAAGAAAGGTTTTAGGGGGTGTTTTTATCAGAACGATAATTGAACTTTTTGATGAGTGCCAGATAAAAAACGTGATAGCAACTCTTCACTTTTTACCGCAAAAAGTAATTTTTGTAGGCTTTAGAGAGGTAATGAAAGAGAAAAAAATAAACGACCTGAAAAGGTTTTTTGATATGCGCGGTCTTAAAATAGAATTAGAATTTCAGTTTACAGACAGATATAATTATAATGATATTATTAAACTTTTTAACACAATTTTAGATAATAACAAAAACTGTTGTTTTGATCTAACAGGCGGTAAAGAGCTTGCTATTGCTGCTATGGGGGAAATATCTGCGCGGAGAAATGTTCCGATTGTGCAATTTAATGTAAGAACAGGGAAGATGGTCTGTATCAGGAACTTTGATTATATGGATAAAGAACAGAAATCTTCAATGACTGTTTCGGAAAACGTTATATTAAACGGCGGAGCGATTGCCACAAAAAAGGCAGACGGACTAAAGTGGAATTTAACAAAGGATTTCAGACGTGACATTGAAGTGATGTGGAGGATAAATGGCAGAGACACAGGTGCTTGGAATAAGTTTTCCAAGGCAGTTGCAAATATAGGCATGGAAACAGAAGATGGTATTGACCTTCAGTTTAAAACATGCATTTTTTCTCTTGACGACAGACAAAAAAAGGAGCTGTTAAATGAAGATATTATCGACGAATTGAAAAGAGAAAAACTCATCTTAAACTACAGACTAAAAGATGGATATCTTAGCTTTGAAGTAAAGAACAGACAGGTTTTAAGATGCATAATAAAGGCAGGAAACATTCTCGAGCTATATACATATATGGTTGCAACGGAGATTGCAGAAGAACAAGGTTTTTATGATGATATACAAATGGGAGTAATGGTTGATTGGGACGGCGTAGAGAACGGAAGGTTTTCTAAAACAAAGGATACAACAAACGAAATCGATATATTTATGATGCGCGATTTGGTTCCTGTTTTCGTATCATGTAAAAACGGCGAAGTGGGTAAAGAGGCGCTTTATGAACTTAGTACAGTAGCAGAAAAGTTTGGAGGAGAATATGCCCGCAAGGTACTTGCAGCAACTTTTGTAAGCCGTGATAAATTAAAAAAAGACTTTTTGATTCAGAGAGCAAAAGATATGAATATAGAAGTCATTGACAATATAGACGTTTTGCCAAAACAGGAATTTAAGAGACAAATGGCGGAAAAGACAAAATAATTTAAGCATCAGGAGGAAAACTGCCTTCCTGATGCTTTTTGTTTAATTCAAATATTCAAGCGGGTCTATCGGGACATCTCCGCGCCTTACTTCGAAGTGAAGATGTGCTCCAGTACTTCTTCCTGTGTTACCTACTCTTGCAATCATATCGCCTTTCGCAACAATGTCGCCGGTATTTACCAAAAGCTCATTGCAATGTGCATAATAGGTTTTCAGTCCGTTTCCATGGTCTATCTGAACCATATAACCATAACCGCCATCGTTATATTCAGAATATATAACTGTACCATTATCTGCTGCATAAATGGGAGTGCCGAGGGGGGCGCCGAGGTCAATGCCTTGGTGCTGTTTCCCCCAGCGAGAACCAAAACGTGAGGAAAGCGAGCCGCTTGTAGGCATTGAAAGTATTCCCGACCCAACAGGCGAGGGCTTTTTCTTGGTGCCGATGTACTCAACCTGTGTTACAGGCGCCTTTATAATACTTTCCTGAAGAACTTCCCGCTTGGTTTCAATTCCGTTAATATAAGTTATAAACTCATCAACATACTTTAAGCCATCTGTGCCGGGAGTTTTAATTTTTTTTGCCCCCTCATACATGCTGTCAGAGGGTTGCTCAACGATTTCAAAGGGTATAGCCTCTTCCCTTTGTTCGTGGTGAGTTGACATGACATCAGCAAACATTTTTCCTAAGTAAAGTTTAATCACCTGATTTTTCGGTATTGTGTTTCCATCGGTTACGTTTGATTTAAGAATTATGCTCTCAGGAATTCCTGTTTTTTCAGAAAGATCAGAAACTGTTGTATTTTCTTTCGCCCGATAATATGAAAATTCGCCGTTTAGGAGATAATTTATGGCACCATCCTTTGAATGAAGCAATTTTTTGGGTGCGAACATATAACGGACTTCGACCTCATTTTTAAACTCAAGTGCAGATTCTTTGGCACCTGCTGAAAAGGAGTTTTTATATTCATTTAAAGCAGCCAGAGCCATTTCTTCACTTGGGAGAGAAACGACCATTTTTTTGTCAATCAGCACAGTATATGCAGGCACCATATCAGGAGAAACAGACTTAAGGCTTTCAGCAAATTGCTCTTGGCGCTGGAAACTTCTGTTTAAGGCTAATGTCATCTTGAGCTCTGCTTCGGCGGGAATAGAGAAATCCTGACCTGTCATGCTAAAAACATTTTCGCTGATGCTTTCATATACATCATTAAACATTTGTTGAGAAGGTATAAGTCCGAGCGTTCTTCCTGCTATTGTTACTTTGTAACCAACGGAGCAGGTACACAGACAAATTATCAGGCAAGCAGCCAGAAGACTTCCTGATATGATGAGTCTGACTTTTGATTCAGTGCTGATTTTAGTCAAAGATTTCACCTCGTTTATTTATGTTATAATATAGTATATTACATACCACTAAAACTATTACAAAATTATTAAAATGGTACTCTGTTATAGAATAATTTTGTAATAAATACAATAGGAGGATAAAAATACGCCAAATTTATAGCGGCGGCTGATTGACAGAAGATAGCATGTGTGTTAAAATTAAGTAAAACAAAAAGGAGTGTAATTATGGATTTATGGAAGAGTTTGCCGGAAGGCTATGAAGCCATGCCGACGATTGAATATTATAAAGCAGAAAACAAAACTACTGATGCTGTATTTGTCATATTTCCGGGCGGGGGATATTCACACCATTCAGAGCCGGAGGGGGCAGGTTATGCTAAAATGTTTAATGTATGGGGCGCAGATGCATTTGTTGTAAAATACTCTGTAGCACCATCAGTTTTCCCGTGTCAGCTTTGCGATGCCAAAAGAGCGGTGCAGATTGTAAGGGCAAATGCGCCCCAATATGGCATTAATCCTGAAAAGGTTGTAGTTGTGGGTTCGTCTGCAGGGGGGCACCTTTCCGCAATGCTTTCAACATTTAAAGAAGATGTTAAAGCTCCTGAAAATGATGAAATAAGCAAGGAAAACTTTTTGCCTAACTATCAGGTTTTATGCTATCCCGTAATAACATTGTCAGATGATGATATTGTCAACAAGGGCTCAAGAAGACATCTCATAGGTGAAAATTATGATATAGATTTGGCGCGAAAGCTAAGCCCTCAGCTAGTCTGCGACGAAAAAACTCCGCCGGCTTTTATTTGGCACAATGCAGACGACGGAGCAGTTCATGTTTTCAATAGTATTAACTATGCTAAAAGTCTTAGAGAGCATAATGTACCTGTTGAACTTCATATATTTCCTTTTGGGGGACATGGAATTGCAGCAGCTGCAGAAAAACATTCGGGTCAGTGGATGGGACTTTTGTTTAACTGGTTGAAGGAAATGAATATCTATTAATAATAATAAGACAGAGAGAAGGAATATTTTAATATGGCAAAAATACATTTTTTAGGAACGTGCTCAGGAACAGAACCCATGGAAGGTATGCATCACACTTCCCTGGTATTAGAGACAAATGGGGTGTATTATTTTTTTGATGCAGGCGAGAACTGTGCACACAGCTCATATACCTCAGGGATTGACCCCATGAAAATAAAGGCTATTTTTATTTCACATCCGCACATGGACCACGTAGGCGGATTGGGTCAGCTGTTCTGGAGCATAAGAAAGGTTTCCCGCAGATATGGTAAAACCCCAATTGATAATAAAATTAATCTTTTTATTCCATGTATGGAAACATGGGAAGGCTTTATGATGGTGCTAAGAAACAGCGAGGGAAATTTCGATTGTGATTTTGACATTATTGTCCAGAAGGTAAATGATGGAATTGTATACGAGGATGAAAATGTTAAGGTTACTGCATTTCATAATAACCATATAAAGACTGGAGAGGGAAGCGGATGGATTTCGTACTCTTATTTGATAGAAACAGAGGGCAAGAGAATTGTTTTCTCAGGTGATGTCCGTGAAATAAGTGAGCTTGATGGTGTAATAGGTGAGGGTTGTGATCTTCTTATGGCAGAGACAGGACATCATAAAGTCTCACTCTTAGGTGAGTATGCAAAAAATAAAAATGTAGGAAAACTTATATATATCCATCATGGCAGAGAAATAATAAATGGAAGAGAAGAAGCTGAAGAGAAGGTTAAGACATTTGGTTTCCCCGCAGTTATTTCAAGAGATGGTATGATTGAGGTTATATAGCATCGGATGAAAGGAAGAAAAAAATGAAAATAGGGTTAATATGCGATATTCACATGCCTGATAATGAGAATTCTGCTCAATTGGGATTTTTAAAAAAAGCAGTATGCCAGTTAAAAGAAGACGGGATTTGTCTTGTAATAAACGTGGGAGATATTGCCGCTGCAGGTGAGTACGAAGGTTATGAGCAATATACTGCACTTTTAAAAGATTTTGAAAGTTTCACTCTTATTGGCAACTCTGATGTGCGCAATAAAGAAACAGCACAAAAGTTTTTAGCAAAAAGCTCCTCATTTAAATATGACTGCGACGGAGTTTCCTTATGGGGAATTAATACGCCATACGCAGAAATAGATGATGCTGACAAAGAAATGCTTTCAGGAGTCAAAGACGGAGATGTTGTTTTTTTGCATCACAGCATTCCATCGCTTAAGGAAGAAAGCCGTGAATTTCTAACAAACCTTGCAAATGAAAAAGAAATTACGATTATTCATGCACATTCTCACAAGTGGCTTGATTATCAGCTTGGAAAGTCACGTGTAGTATGCATAAGGGCGCTTGACCCTGATAAATCTGTCGGTAATTTTCCATGTATAACATATTATGACACTGAAAGCAAAAATTTTGAGGAAAAGCTTTTCGCCGTTTCGAACGATACGATAGAAAATGTGAAAAACTTTTTTGGTATATCATGTGTAGATAATCATCGAGATTTGGATTATGCTACAGAAAATGGCATTTATGCTGTAGAACTTCGTTTGAACGGAAGCGATTGGGAGCCTGATTATTCACTTGTTTCAAAGCTTGAGGAGTGGCGAACAAGAACAAATGGTTATCTAAGTGTGCATATGCCCAATCTGAAATATAAAGACGGCGAAATAACAGGAAAAGAAAAGTGGTTTAAGGCGGTAGAATATGCAAAAAATATTGGCGCTGACGGCATGACCATACATCCGCCAAAAGTAAATATACATGAAATAGAAAAAGTCTGGGATGAGCTTTTAGAGCTTTATGTATATGCTGCCAAAAATGTAGATGAAAGAGTTAAAATAGGAATAGAAAACGTTCATATGGGTAAAGAAGAAACAGAGCAGGACAGGGGCTTTGGTTATACTCCGAGCGAGGTAAGTAAGTGGATTGATGAAATAAATGTCCGCCTTGAAAAGCCTGGAAGAGTAAGGCATACTTTTGATGTAGGCCATGCAAGAAATAATGGTGCACTTTCAAGAAAATTTCCTATAAGCCGATGGTACGAAACGATGGGAAATAAAACAGTTGCATATCACATACATCAGGTCGTTCCTGCAGAAGGAAAATATAAAAACCATCGTCCGATAGAAAACTGGTTCGGACCGATGATTTCGTATGTATCATTTTTTTATAGTTGGGAAAATGGAATCATTAATA